>NZ_JAAHFZ010000047.1:0-49433 GCF_010672795.1 Moorena sp. SIO1G6 | reverse complement strand
CCCGTGTCGTTAATAAAGTAACCCGTGTATCCGAACGCGCCCCGCGTCGGCGAAAGCCGATAGTGATGGCTGGAGTTGGTAAGAAGCCCACACTGTAATCTTCGATGAGCGTGTGGGAGTATGTCACGGCTAGCATCTTATTTAGCTAAGATATGATATAGCAATCCTAATTGCAACGTCAACAAGCAAGGGCTTCAGATTCTTACCCATCTTTACCCTCTTGGCTTGTTCTGGTATTTAAAAACTCAGATCGGATTGCTATCTAACCAGTGAACCTAACGCCTAGGAGTAACTCCTGAACGTTGACCAGTGACAATATAAGAGACTCGTTGACCAATATTGGTAGCATGGTCAGCCATTCGTTCTAAATGGCGAATCACTAGTCCTAGTAAAAGAATTGGTTCAACAACACCCTTGATATCCCGCTGACTGGCCAAGGTTTGATACAGTTGGTCATAGGCATCGTCTACTGTATCGTCCAGCTTTTTGACCGTTTGCCCAGCAATGGCATCTAAATCCGCTAGGGCTTTTAAACTTGTTGCCAGCATAGCTTGGGCATGATGAGACATAAGTTCCACCTCTGGCATACAGGGATGGGGTGGATAAGGAAACAGCTTTATTGATAGTTCTCCCAGGTCTTCAGCATAATCACCAATGCGCTCTAAGTCTCGTACTAGTTGCATAAAGGCACTCAGAAGCCGTAAATCTTGGGCAACGGGAGATTGCAGAGCCATTAACGTGACACATTCCATCTCAATTTGGTGATAGTAGCCATCAATGCGCTTATCAAGAGAGGCAAGATGTTGGGCAGTCTCGAGATTGCGCTCAAACAGGGCTTGATGACTTAGTCTAAAAGATTGCTCTACCAGAGCCCCCATACGCAAAACATCTTGTGCCAAACGCTTCAGGGAGCGCTGGAAGTGTGAACGCTCAGACATGTTGCTGACAGAACTATTAGCAGAAGATAAACTCACCAGGAAATAGGGGTTGCTAAGGGAAGGCTGGAAGCCCCTGTGATTTATATATATTTATGCATGGGGAAGAAAGCTTTGCCGTAACATAAATAACTGCCCAACAGCACATCAAGATTAGATGCGATCGCTCCCATCCTTCCGGTAAACAAATTAGCAGGCAGTATTTCGATGAAGGGTTTAGGGTTTAGGGCTTGGGTTCATGCTGTTAACTGGTTACAGGTTAACTGGTTACAGGTTAGCTGGTTACAGGTTAGCTGGTTAGCCAGTTACAGGTTAGCCAGTTACAGGTTAGCTGGTTACAGGTTAGCTGGTTACAGGTTAGCTGGTTACAGGTTAGCTGGTTGAAAGTTAGCTGGTTACAGGTTAGCTGGTTACAGGTTAGCTGGTTACAGGTTAGCTGGTTACAGGTTAGCTGGTTACAGGTTAGCTGGTTACAGGTTACAGGTTATTAAACCTTCAACCTACCCTACAGGAACCCCAAGGGCGAACACCCTTCAACCTTCAACCTTCAACCTTTAACATTTAACCTTCAACCTTCAACCTTCAACCTT
The DNA here is from genome assembly GCF_010672795.1 of Moorena sp. SIO1G6. NCBI lineage: Bacteria > Bacillati > Cyanobacteriota > Cyanophyceae > Coleofasciculales > Coleofasciculaceae > Moorena > Moorena sp. SIO1G6. The sequence goes on along the minus strand of NZ_JAAHFZ010000047.1, from coordinate 47,908 downwards.
CAACCTTCAACCTTCAACCTTCAACCTACCAGCACATTGGCGAAAAGGGTTCATGACAGGCAGCTGATGATTGGGCGAGCAGGATATGGTAGTATAACACTTAGTAATAGCAAATTTAATCAACCTTTGGTGGTATCTGGAAGTGCAATTTCTATACAGGCACCACCTGTTTCCCAGTGATTGGTGGCTAGGATAGAGCCACCGTGAGCCTCAATAATTTGCTGCACAATGGATAGTCCTAGACCACTGCCACCACGCACAGGTAATGGCTCTCCATTACTATAATTACTCTGGTCTCTGGCTCTTGAGTGATCTCCCCGGTAAAGTCGCTCAAAGACACGGGGTAAATCTGACTCGGCAAAACCATCTCCTGCGTCGATCACCTTAATTTGAATCCAAGTATCGCATTCCAACGCCTTGTGGGAAGATATAGCATTAACCTCAACTCTAATAGCAGCCTGAGGTGGGCTGTGTTTAATACTGTTGTCAAATAAATTTAGAAACACCTGAGTCAGGCGAGAGGGATCAGCTTCCAGATACAATTGATTGGGTCCATGATAGGCAAGGGTTAAGTTCTTCTGTTGGGCTAGGAGTTCTAGGGTTTGCCAGACCCTAAAAATTAAACTCTTTAGTTCTATGGATTGACAGTTAAGATGTAGGGTGGGGTCTTGCTTGAGTTTACTAATTTCCAGCCAATCTTCCACAAGCTGAATCAGCCGTTTGACTTCTGCGAGCATTTTCTCCACCCAGCGGCTTTCCTGAGCCTCCAGACGACTCTGTAACGTTTCCGCCACTAAACTAATGGAGGTTAACGGGGTTCTGAGTTCGTGGGCTAAATCCCCAAACCACTGGTTGCGAGACTCAGCCAGTTCTACCAAAGGTTGTTGATTTTCGAGAAACACACCAACTTGTTTCTGGGGTAAGGGCCAACTGGAAGCTCTTAGATAAAGCGATCGCATTTCACCCATGGCCTCCCCCTTTAAGCAACTGGGGTGAAATACCCATTCACAGATCCCAGGTTGCTGCTGCTGACGGGTAGTTTGAATCAGCTGATCTAATTCGTAGGAACGCACCCACTCCAGGAATAACCGGATTTCTCCTGATTCCCAGTCATGAATATGTAATAACTGACGTGCTTGCTGGTTGCACCAGAGTAACTGGTTTTCTTCATCCACCAGAAAATAACCTAAGGGGGCTACCTGAAGTAATTCTTGCCAGGTTTGCAGTTCCTGCTCCATCACTTCTCGTTGGTGATTGGCTCTTGCGATCGCTTGCCGCAAACGAGAAACTGCTGACAATGAGTTGCTGGTAGCATCCACCTGTAGTGTTCCCAACATTTGCTGTAGCCGTTGTTTGAGTTGGCGCTGCTGCCACAGCCACAGCCCAATTCCCAAAGCCAGACCTAGTAAAAATGCTAGGAGGGTCATAATAAAAAAAAATATGAAGTAAGCATTCAGCTCTCAGCATTCAGCTCTCAGCTCTCAGCTCTCAGCTCTCAGCTCTCAGCTCTCAGCTCTCAGCTCTCAGCTCTCAGCTCTCAGCTCTCAGCTCTCAGCTCTCAGCTCTCAGCTCTCAGCTCTCAGCTCTCAGCTCTCAGCTCTCAGCTTATGGGCAATGGGCTTTTACCCATACTTTCAATTCTCATGCTTCTCTATCAATATTAAATTCTCCCGTTCGCTTAGCGTGGCCATAGGTCTGCATAGGTTTATTTTAAGCTGACGGCTGACAGCTGACGGCTGACAGCTGACGGCACCTCAAGTAGCGTGGCCAAAGGCCAACGGCTGAATGCTTACAATATGAAGTATAAAGGACTTCGTACTTTATAATACTTTATCCTTTATCTTTCCTTCATATTTCATTGATTATTTATCCTTGATTCTTGATTTTTTATCTGTCCTTTATCTATCCTTTATCTATTCTTTATCTATCCTTTATCTATTCTTTCTCTATCCTTCATTATTTATCCAAAGCGATAACCAAAACCCCTTACAGTGATCAGGTATTCTGGTTTACTGGGGTCTTCTTCTAATTTTTCCCGTAACCAGCGAATATGAACATCCACTGTTTTAGTATCTCCCACAAAATCCATTCCCCATACTTGATCAATTAATTGGTCCCGAGACCAAACTCGGCGGGGATTATTAATAAATAACTCCAAAAGTCGAAACTCCTTGGGAGATAAATTAACGTCTTCTCCCCGAACCGTCACCCGACACTCTTGGGGGTACAGCTTGATCTCTCGGAATTGCTGGACGGGTGTTGGAGTGATACCATTCAAGTGTTGGCGACGAATTAAGGCTCGGCAACGAGCAATCAACTCCCGCATACTGAACGGTTTAGTGAGGTAGTCGTCTGCACCAACTTCCAAACCTAAAACCCGATCTGTTTCACTAGCTTTGGCACTAAGAATCATGATCGGAATGGGATTTCCTCGATAACGTAGCAACCGACACAGATCTAAACCATTCACCTGAGGTAGCATTAGGTCTAATATGAGCAAATCCACAGAGTAACCAGTGTGATCGCTATCCTGAAGCATAGTCAAAGCTGTAGCGCCGTCCGAAGCAGTTAAAACCTCGTAACCTTCTTCTTGCAGGGCTAGGACGATCATTTCTCGGATTAGTTCTTCGTCTTCCACCACTAAGACTTGTTTAGCCTTGGTCAGTTCTGAACCGGAAGGACTGTGGGGTATGTCGAGAGCAAGCATAAAGTAAGAAAACTTGGTAACTGAGGTTACAAGTCAAGATATACAAGCAGTAACACGCATCTGTCAATCAGAATATTGACTTAATCATCAATTAACCTTATTTTTACCAATATATTATCTGGCTGCAGATAGATTATGGAGCCATTGTGCCTAATTAAGATAAAACCCCAAGTCTTACAGCCAATCCATACCTCTGCACCTACTAGCAAGGAGAGGTTGGGCAAATGCCTTGCAATTAAGTAGTCAAAAAGCGGGATAAAACGGGATTTTTTGGGGTATAATAGACAAAAAGGCCAAGAATAGCCAACGATGTCTAAGCGCAAGAAAAAATCAGGCACAACAAAGAAGCTTTCAACCCAGGTAGTCCCAGTAATTGGGATGTCAATGGCAGTTGAAACTGAGCTTTTTGCCATAATGCAACGCTTAGGCATCGTTCGTTCTGAGTCCTACAACAAGCTTGGCAGCGTTAGCCATTGGGGACTCGACTGGCGGAAAGCCTACCCAGAGGTTAGATCTTTGAGAACTCCAGAATCTTTAGGTCTACCATCCAAACTAATGGAATGGACGGTTAGCGATGTCGCTAAAGCCATTAGTGCCCAACAAGCTGCTGGTATTGAAGCATTAGGGAAAATTCTACATAAGCGCTTTCCAGGCAAAGAAAACGAAAAGCGTCGAAGTCAATGCTACAAACAACTATCAACTCCAAGTTTTCTTAGTGATCCGTTTTTACATCGAATTGTCAGAAAAACGTTTCGACGTGGCCATTCTTGGGTTAAGAATCAGATAGTTTATCAACAGGGTGGTTACTCCTGTAAGCGTATTTATAGGTACACCTACCAATTAGAATTAGCCGGACTACGTCGTGGAAAACGTAATCGGCTCTTGGTGAGATCTAATCGAAAAATAACTGGGCAAATTAGGCTAATTTACAACCCATTGTTGCAGCGATTTGAAATCCATTTCTTGGTTAATTACGGGGTTGTCAATGTTACCAGCGAACGTCGCTGTCTGGGCGTGGATAAGGGTTACACGGAAGTGTTTTATGATTCGGATGGTCGTGCCTATGGTCTGGGCTTAGGTAAATTAGCGACCAACAAGTCTGACAGAATTGTCAAGAAAAACCGGAATCGTGGCCAGTTGTGGGCGCTGCATAGAAAATTAGAGAAAATAGATCCTGCCAAGTCAGCTCGCATACTAGAAAATAATCTGAGCCGAAAAACAGAAAATCGTCGCTTAAGAAAAGACCAGGCAGGAATTATAGCTATTATAGGCGCTGCAAGTAGGTCACTTTTTAATGGGGAATCATTAAAAGTTTTTGCGGAAGATTTAACCCAACCAATCAAAGGGAAACGTCAATCATTATCAATGTCTCGAAAATTGAATAGCTGGATGAAAGGAGCTATTCGAGACTCTTTACAAAAATGGGCTAACTGGACTGGTTCAGTAGTTTCAGAAATTCAGCCAAGCTACACGTCGCAAATTGACTCCGTAACTGGCACTCTATTAGGGGTTAGGAAAGGGGACAGTTTTATCAGATTTAATGGGGTCGTGTTGCAGGCTGATCACAATGCTGCATTAAACATCCTTGCCCGTGGTACAGACAAGGAAATCTCCCGGTTTATGACTAGGGTTGAAGTTCAAGCAGTGTTGTTGCGTCGTACCGCGCGATTCCTTGAAGATATGGACTTGAGTTTAGCTAATGCGGTTGAGCTAGGTTGGCTTGACCCTAAGCATGAGCTTTGCTCAATCTTTTAGGGATCTCCTGGCCGGGATGCCAGGAGCGCTTAGACAAGATGGGTGGTAGGCTTGACTCCAATTGCTGTTTGACCACCCCTCACTCAAGCAACAATAAATTGCACCTTGACCCGTGGTACCGGGTTTACCCCGATTAATCACGGTTTAAGAGTATCCCACAACAACTAACCCTCTAAAATGAACCATGCTGCTACACTTGAGTACTTGGAAAGAAATTGAAGCTTACCTAAAGCAATCACCAGGGATTATTCTGCCCATTGGTTCAACGGAACAACATGGACCAACGGGGTTGATTGGCACCGACGCAATATGTGCAGAAGCGATCGCAAAAGGTGTGTCTGAAGCAACCAATGCCCTAGTTGCTCCCACCATTAATGTCGGGATGGCGCTACACCACACGGCTTTTCCCGGTAGCATCAGTTTGAAACCGAGTACATTAATTCAGGTGATCAAAGATTATCTGACTTGCTTGACTAGAGCTGGGTTCACCAAGTTTTTCTTTATCAATGGTCATGGGGGTAATATCGCTACCCTTAAGGCAGCGTTTTCTGAAAGTTACGCCCACTTGAGCGATTTACAGATTCCTAATGGGGAAAGGGTTCAGTGTCGGGTAGCTAATTGGTTTATGTGCCGTTCTGTCTATAAATTAGCTAAGGAGTTGTATGGGAATCAAGAAGGTTCCCATGCTACTCCTTCTGAGGTAGCACTTACCCAATATCTCTATCCCGAAGCCATTAAACGAGCACCCCTGTCAGAAACCGTTGCGTCTGGACACCCAATTTATGGAGCCGCAGATTTTCGTCGCCGTTATCCCGATGGTCGTATGGGGTCTAATCCAGCCTTAGCAACACCGCAACATGGTAAGCAGTTTTATGAGTTGGCAGTCAAGGAGTTGAGTAGTAGTTATTTGGAGTTTATGGCCGCAGATTGAATCGGGAAGTTAGAATTTAGAATTTAGAATTTAGAATTTAGAATCGGGAATCGGGAATCGGGAATCGGGAATCGGGAATCGGGAATCGGGAATTGGGAATCGGGAATCGGGAACATTATCAAAGAGATAGGATATGATATACCGATAATTACCCTTAATAAAAATCTCCCCATCTCCCCATCTCCCCATCTCCCCATCTCCCCACCCTCCTGGTTATGATGGGTATTCAACCGAACTTGATCTTAGATCTTAGATCTGATCCTCGATATCTTCAGGGAAGTCCTGGCGTAATCCCCCAGGCAAGGCAGCAATAATGGCATCTAGTACTCTCGATACTTGAATAATTTCAATACCGAGATCAGGTAAGGTTTGACCTTTGGGTACAATGGCTCGCTTGAACCCTAACTTGGCAGCTTCTTTGAGTCGGAGTTCCATCTGAGAGACTAGTCGCACTTGCCCCCCTAAGCTGATTTCACCAATCATAACCGTGCGAGGATCGACAACGCGATCGCGAAAACTAGCTACTACCGCAATAGCCATTCCTAAATCAGCTGCTGGTTCTTCTACTCCTAGCCCTCCTGCTGTTGCTACATAAGCATCTAATTTGGATAGGGGAATCCCAACTCGCTTTTCCAACACTGCCAGGATTTGTTGTAAGCGGTTGTAATCAACTCCAGTGGTTGAGCGGCGGGGTGCCCCATAACTAGCAGGACTTACTAGGGCTTGCAACTCTACCAGAATCGGACGAGTACCTTCACAAGCCACTACAGTAGCAGTACCAGGACTCATTTCATCTCGGTTACCCAAAAACAGATCAGAAGGATTCAAGACTTCCTGCAAACCGTTGCTGACCATTTCAAAAATACCGATTTCATGAGTAGCCCCAAAGCGGTTTTTAACAGAACGCAGTAGCCGGTGGGAAGCAAAGCGATCGCCTTCAAAGTACAATACAGTATCGACTAAGTGTTCCAGTACCCTTGGTCCTGCGATCGCGCCTTCTTTGGTCACATGACCCACAATTAACAGAGTAATGTTTGACCGCTTTGCTACCTGCATCAGGGCAGAGGTACATTCCCGCACTTGAGCAACAGAACCAGGAGCAGAGGTCAAGGCCGGAAAATAAAGAGTCTGAATACTGTCAATCACTGCTACCTGAGGTTTGAGGGACTCCAACTCTCGCAGAATTTCCTCTAAATCAGTTTCTGGTAGAATATACAGCTCAGCGTCTTTAGAGTCAGACTCTTGAGAGTCAGACTCTTGAGCGGCTATAGGGGTTTTAGAAGACTTAGACTTAGAAGACTTAGACTTAGAAGACTTAGACTTAGAAGACTTAGGGTCGTTTTTGACCCTACTGTTATTAGATTCGAGATCAGAGGTTTCTGCTGATACCACACCCAGGCGAGATGCTCGCAGTTTTACCTGCTGTCCTGATTCTTCTGCACAAACGTATAGAATGCGATGTAACTTGGCAAGTTGATTGGCAACTTGGAGCATTAAGGTTGATTTGCCAATGCCTGGATCGCCACCAATTAATACTAAAGACCCAGGCACAACGCCACCTCCGAGCACTCGGTCGAGTTCCCCATAGCCTGAGGGGAAGCGGATCTCGACAGTATCAACAATTTCTGAGAAGGTAAGGGATGATCTGGGTTGAGCCGGTCCAGTGTTAGGCTCGTGGTTATCCGAATAAGTATTGGATTGCCAACCCCCGCGACTGATTTTGACCGGAGTTGGGGGAGCTACCTCATCCAAGGAATTGTAAGTACCACAGGCAGGACATTTGCCGAACCATTGGGAGGACTCAGCACCACAGGCATTACACACATAGAGCGTTTTAGGCTTCGGCATCCTACTTGAAAAGTCTTAAAAACTCTTAAAAAAACTCAATAATTAAATTAACATTAATGAAAGTCAAGGAAGACTTCACCAGCAAGGAAAATATAATTCTCAACGATAAAACCAACTTTGTAAAGGGTTACATTTTAGAGATAAACTACTGATAAATTAATAAATCATTAATCTTACTTCACCATTTCAGGAGTATAACGTCCATTGGAAACTCATAAAGAAAAAATTCTTGTTGTTGATGACGAGGCCAGTATCCGTCGAATATTAGAAACTAGGTTATCCATGATTGGCTACGAAGTAGTCACAGCCGCTGATGGAGAAGAAGCCCTAAACACATTTCGTGATACAGAGCCTGACCTAGTGGTGTTAGATGTGATGATGCCAAAGCTAGACGGCTATGGTGTCTGTCAAGAATTACGCAAGGAATCAGACATTCCCATTATTATGCTAACTGCTTTAGGGGATGTAGCTGACCGGATTACCGGTCTAGAGTTAGGAGCAGATGACTATGTGGTCAAGCCCTTTTCTCCAAAAGAATTGGAAGCCCGTATTCGTTCCGTACTGCGCAGGTTTGATAAAGTGGGGGCTGCTGGTATTCCTAGTTCTGGGGTGATTCATGTCGGGAGTATCAAAATCGACACCAATAAGCGACAAGTCTACAAAGGGGATGAGCGGATTCGCCTGACTGGGATGGAGTTCAGTCTTCTAGAGTTATTAGTCAGACGTTCCGGAGAACCATTCTCCCGTTCTGAAATTTTGCAGGAAGTGTGGGGCTATACCCCTGAACGCCATGTGGATACCCGTGTAGTAGATGTCCACATCTCCCGGTTACGAGCCAAGTTAGAGGATGATCCTAGTAATCCTGAGCTAATTCTCACCGCACGAGGTACAGGTTATTTGTTCCAACGGATCATTGAACCAGATGACAAATAATAACACCTTGATGTTTCGTTTCAGCTGCGTAAGTCCTGAACTAATAACCAACAGGTGAGTGATGGCTAAACCCGACCAAAATGATGTACTGCGGCTGCTGCCATTTGCGGTTGGAGGATTGGCAGGGGGTCTGTTGCTGATCAATCGTTTATTAACCTCCCAGCTCACCAATTCTCAAGCTCGTTCTGATGCTGTAGGGGTAATTGTTTGTGCTGTCTTGATTTTGACAGGTTTACTGTGGCAGCAGGTACAGCCCAAACCTCCTGATGCCGTTAAACTGATTGGCGAAGAGGGTTTCGACCTCGCTCCAGAGCTGCCAGATCAGGTCAAAACTGAATTAGCCTGGGCATCCCATCTATTACTGACTAATACAGTAACGCGATCGCTTGTGGTGGTATACCAAGGCAAAGTCCTGCTCCGGCGGGGGATCTTGGGCAAAAATCCCCAAGTCGAGCCTGGAGCCATTCTCAAGCGGGTTCTAGAAACTCAAAAAGCCGTGTATCTGGTTAACCTGAAGCTCTATCCAGGGCGACTTGAATTTGACTACTTGCCTGATAACACACAAGGTGTCATATGTCAACCGATTGGCAACCAAGGAGCGCTAATTTTGGCAGCCAATGCTCCCCGAAGTTACACTAAACAAGATGAAAAGTGGATTGAGGGGATTGCTGATAAAGTCGCCAATACTCTCTCTGGTCATTTATAAGATGTGGGTACCGCTTCGAATTTAAATAATGTGGTTAATCATTTTGTACTGGTTCCTGATTCTGCTGATGCTAGTAGGCATTATTGGTTCGGTTGTTCCTGGCATTCCCGGTGCCATGTTGATTTTAGCTGCCACCATAATTTGGGGTATTGCTGAGGGCTTTAGTAGCGTCACCTGGGCATTGGGCGTAGCTATCTTTGTGTTGCTACTGGGTATGGGGGTCGATTTTTTAGCCGCTTACTGGGGAGCCAAAAAAGCTGGTGCTAGTAATTGGGGACAAATTGGTTCCATAATCGGCTTGTTCATGGGGGTGTTTGGTCTTTTACCCGCCTTGCCCTTCGGCGGACCGTTACTAGGGATTTTGCTTGGACCGTTGTTAGGGGCGTTTGTAGGTGAGTTTCTCTATCAACGGAAGTTAAAGTTACAGGATAGAATTAAGCAATCCTTTAAAGCTGGCTTGGGGATTGTAGTCGGTTCATTGGTAGGAAATTTGATTCAGGCAATGCTTGCGATCGCTACTGTGGTGGTGTTTATTTTCACCACTTGGCCCCCAGGTGCAGGGATTTAGCTTGAAATTTAGATTGAACAGGGTGATGGGGTGCACTACTGCCTGCTAAATAACGCTAACTAACAAGTTCACCGACTCAGCAATTTGCACCGTAGGCGATCAAGGGCATAGCAGGCGCTGATGTGACGTAGGTCAGACCGACTCCGATGTTGACCCAAGGTGTACTTGTAGCATTCTAAAATGCCATCTGGTCCGGCTAGACCAATGTAAACTAGACCCACAGGCTTGGTATCGGTATTGCCTCCAGGTCCAGCTATGCCTGTAATACTAAGTGACCAGGTTGAAGAAAGAAGCGATCGCACTCCTGTTGCCATTTGCTCTGCTACAACCTTACTTACCGCCCCCATCGCCTTCAAGTCTGAGGAATTCACTCCCAGTACACCAGTTTTCACAGCGTTATCATAAGCAATGATACCCCCCAAAAAATAATTAGAACTCCCCGGGACACTGGTTATCATACTGCCAATACCGCCACCAGTACAGGATTCTGCTACGCTCAACGTTTCTGAGGCAGCCGTTAATAGCTGACCCACTACAGAGGCTAGGGTATCGGTGTCAGTACCGAAATAGTTAATTCCCCCAATCTCCTGTAATTTTTGGGCTACTGGTTCAATGAACTGTTGTGCTTCACTTTCTGAAGCCGCACGGGCCGAAACTCTTAACCTCACTTGTCCCTTACTAGCATAGGGAGCAACGGTGGGGTTGGTAAGGTCAAAAAAGGGAGCAACTTTCTCAGCCAAAGCCGATTCTCCAATCCCCCAAAACCGCAACATCCGGCTATAAACGATTTCTTTACCCCAGCCTTGGCTTTTGAGATAGGGAACAGCCGTGTCTCGCCACATCTGATTCATTTCCCTAGGAACACCAGGAAACGTGAGAATGCTTAAATCAGCACGGGGTTTCCAGATGATACCAGGAGCTGTTCCATTCAAGTTGGGTAATACTTGTGCCCCTTCTGGAATTAGGGCTTGCTTGCGGTTATTGGTAGTTAATTGACGTCCCCGCCGGGCAAACTTCTGAGTGATGTCCTCTATAACATCTGGTTCTTCAATCAGAGGAGCCCCAAAAAATTTAGCGATCGCTTCCGTGGTCAAGTCATCGGGCGTCGGACCAAGACCACCAGTAAATATTAGGATAGTGGAGCGCTCACTAGCAATTGCCAATACTTGCTGTAAACGCCCGATATTATCTCCCACTACTGTCTGATAGTAGTGAGGAATCCCCAATGCGGCTAGCTCCTGGGCTAAAAACTGAGAATTGCTGTTGAGAATATCCCCCAGCAGCAGTTCGGTACCTACACAAATAATTTCTGCACTCATCGATTATGCCTCAGGGGCAAGATAACATTCATTTCTTTCGGCTCTTATCTTATAATCCCACACTGACAGCAATTTTAAAACTATAGCGTTTTCACATGATATGTGAAACTAGGATTGATCTAAAAAGGTAACAGGTAATAGGTAATAGGTAATAGGGAGTAGGTAATATAGCATTAAAAATTATCCTAATTTATTTATTATACCTATAAATATAGCAGAAGTCAGAAGTCAGAAGTCAGAAGTCAGAAGTCAGAAGTCAAACTCTTGCGCTTACTTAGGTTTGAGACTTTTGTCATGTCCTAACTGCTCTGGCGACTGCTATACTATAATTTTATTTTTCATGAAAAATAAAATTATGTTAGGTAAATTAAGAGCAGCATAAAATATATACCAGTATTTTTTTGTGTTATGCTAAATCATCAACATTGGGGTTGATTATCTATTTTTAAATGCTATATTTAGTAGCGTTTGATAGGGTTTATCATAGTTATGATGTACACAGGTTTTTTTTCCGATTCCCTGTGGGTGCATCTCACTGTCTTGATGATTTTTAACGACAAATTAAGTACATTTTCTTATCCCCCACACCCGGTCACCCCACACCTGAGGTCTTTGTAAAAAACCTACCCTTATGAGGGAGGGTGGGGAGGGTGGGAAGTGTGGGGAGGGTGGGAAGTGTGGGGAGATGGGGAGATGGGGGAAATTTTTATTAAGGGTAATTATCCTGACATGATATTACGGCAAACCAGTAGGTCAAGGCGAGGGTAGTGATAAACATGATGTCAAAGCCTCCGAGGGAAAATGCCTGGAGACTGATTCGTCGGGTTCGTTTCACATAGGTGCGCTCTTACCATTAAGAATTAAATTCGCCACGGGTCGCACCTGAGTTGCTCATGATCCTGACCCGGTGATGGCCTCACGAAAACAACATGATAAACGACGGTATCGACTGGAATTCAAAATACTTTCGTACCAGTACGTGGTTGATTAGTTTTGTCAGTCAACCAGGGTTAATTCAGTTTCCTTAGCAACACCTTATCAAATTCTCAGTTAACGGTCACTTCCTCCTCAGTTAAGACCTGCATTCTAGTAATTAAAGATAAGCAGTTAACCAATTAAGCGAATCAACCTTAGGAGGAACAAACATGAAACGTCTCGTACTTGGCAGTTTAGGCACTTTGTTGATTGCCACCGCTACCACTCCCGTCTTAGCATCGGAAATCGCTGCCAACTCCACCACCAGCCGTAACAATATTGTCGAAGTTCAACCGTTTAACCTGGTCTATCTCGGTTATCAAGGCTACTTTGCTGACCAAGGTATTCCCAGTAATGCTGCTTTCATCAGCGCTGTAAAAACCAAGAGAATTACCGCCAAAGACCTCGTAGCCAGTGCTATTGAAAGAGGAAGATTATCCCCAGAAACTATCAATGATTCTAGCTATCTGGCTCATGTAAACACTCAACTATCCAACCTGGATCGGGATTAATACTTATGTAAACATTAACTGATAGCTGAATGCTTACATAAGTTAAGACCTACATTCTAGTAATTAAAGATAAGCAGTTAACCAATTAAGCGAATCAACCCTAGGAGGAACAAAAATGAAACGTCTCGTACTTGGCAGTTTAGGCACTTTGTTGATTGCCACCGCTACCACTCCCGTCTTAGCATCGGAAATCGCTGCCAACTCCACCACCAGCCGTAACAATATTGTCGAAGTTCAACCGTTTAACCTGGTCTATCTCGGTTATCAAGGCTACTTTGCTGACCAAGGTATTCCCAGTAATGCTGCTTTCATCAGCGCTATAAAAAGCAAGAGAATTACCGCCAAAGACCTCGTAGCCAGTGCTATTGCAAGAGGAAGATTATCCCCAGAAACCATCCATGATTCTAGCTATCTGGCTCATGTGAACACTCAACTATCCAACCTGGATCGGGATTAATACTTAGGTAGCGCATATGCGCTACCTCCCAGCGTCGAAGCCTGTGCCACGCAAGCTACGCGGTCAGCTGACCGCTGTCAGCTGATTTTCTCTAGAATCAGCGCGTCACTGTTGTATACTCCAGTTGAGAGCCCTGAGCTCGATAGTGATCATCATCCTACTTTGTCTGACCGTAGAAGGATGGAAAACTCAGCTCAAGCTCAAAAAAGTTACGGTAGGGAATAGCGAAACGGAAATCCAAAAGGATCTCAAACCCTTGGAGACCTATCTGTAAGTGGGGTGTAGTTGAGTATGAAAATTATCAGCCTATTAGCTGCGATCGCAATATTTATAATCTCGGCTTGTTCCAATCAATCCGTGTCAACACCACTAACCGTCACCATGCATTTGACTGATACCAAAGGCATTGGTGAAGAGATTGGCATTGTCAAAGCAACCGAAACCGAGAAGGGTCTGCAGCTAACCTCCAATCTGTCTGGATTAACTCCTGGAGAACATGGCTTCCATGTCCATGCAAAGCCCAACTGTGGTCCAGCCCAGAAGGAGGGTAAAGTAGTTCCTGGCTTAGCTGCTGGTGGTCATTATGATCCACAAAATACCGGCAAACATGAAGGACCATTCGGTAATGGTCATTTAGGTGATTTGCCACGGCTAGTGTTTAATCAACAGGGTGTTGCTAACACTCCAGTAGTAGCCCCACGGTTAAAGGTTGCTGACCTTAAGGGTCACTCTCTGATCATTCACGCCCAAGGTGACAATTATTCAGACATCCCCAAACCCTTGGGAGGGGGTGGTGCTCGAGCGGCTTGTGGTGTGATTTAGCCACAGTGTTGTGCGTTTTAGTTAACGGTAACCGATGGGGAATATAAAATTACCCATTTTTGATATTCCCCATTTCTTGTTCAATCCCTAAAGACTTTTGGATCAGCTTACTATTAGTTTTAATCAGTTCTTGTTGTTCTGGCCAGAATAATGTTGGTAATTCATCTATTGGAAACCACCCCAGCTGGTAACTGAGATTGGGATCAGTAGGAGTGCCGTCAATTTGGTCAGTAATGAACAAAAAATAGTAAGTCTTTTTCCAACACTGTTTGGCAAAGTCTAATCGTTCCTTAACTCCCAGTTCAGCAATAAATTTTAGGTCATTTAAGCCCGCTTCTTCCGCAATTTCTCGCTCTGCTGCCTCTACAATAGTTTCTCCTGGTTCTACATGACCTTTCGGTAAAACGTATTCAAGTCTATTGCCTTCTTGAACTAGAGCAATGTATATCTGCTGCTCCCAACGGCGGGCAACAATACCACCAGCGGAGGTAGCCTCAGAAACTCCAGGTGGTCGTTGATACCAAGTTTCATCAATAATCATTTTTGAAGTTTCATCGAATCTCGTCTAACTTAGCACGCACTTTCTGGATATCTTGCCACATCATCCACTTTGGACTACCTGGATCTCGTTTCGGATTCCGCAGTAAGTAAGCAGGATGGAGAATTGGCATACACCACTTATGCCCTTCCCATTCCATCCAGGTGCCGCGAATTTTAGTAATGCCCTGCTTGTTACCAGTTAAGCCTTTGACCGCTGTAGCACCAGTGAAAAGAATAATTTGGGGTTCTACTAGGCGAATTTGTTCCAACAAGTAAGGTTTGCACGCCTCAATTTCATTAGGAGTAGGAGTGCGGTTACCAGGAGGTCGGCACTTGACCATATTACAAATATATACATCTTGTTCAGTATCGATTTTCACAGATGCCAAAATTTTCTCCAACAGTTTCCCTGCTCTGCCTACAAAGGGCATACCAGTCTCATCTTCTTGTTTACCCGGTCCTTCCCCAATAATCATAATTAGGGCCTTAGGGTTGCCACGTCCAATAACAGCCTTAGTGCGGGTAGCTCCTAATTCGCAGCGTTGGCAAGATTGACAGTGTTCTGTCAATGATTCCATGGTTTCGTAAGTGCCAGCAGGAATAGGGATTTTGGCATCAGTGGGGATTAGCTCCCTTTGGACATTGTTGGGCGGTGATGGGGTTAACTCTGACTCGTCAAAAAGACTAAGTTGTTCTCCGTTGGACATGAGGACTCACAGAAATTTTTGCAGGCATAAGGCACCTTACTACTAATAGTAGATTCAGGAGATTGTGAGCAACTAATTATTACAATTCTTTCTTTTGATACAGTAATCTTGACAAAAATCGGTAATTATAATATAAGTCAGGCAACTTCATACCGGAGGAAGCCATGCACACTGTCCCGCTGTTTAGCGATCGCGCTGATGCCGGTGAGCAACTCGCTCAAGCACTTATCCCCCTGGTGAGCAGGCTGCACGCTACAGGTATTGATGCAACGCCTATTGTATATGCACTACCTCGGGGGGGTATACCAGTAGCAGCACCAGTAGCTCGGGCACTCAATTGTCCCCTAGATATTGTAGTGGCCAAAAAAATTACCACAGCTCGCAACCCAGAATTAGCAATCGGTGCGGTGACTTCGTCGGGAGTTGTACTGTGGTCTGGGCAAAGGCGATGGCGAAACAAAAATCCTCAATGGCGAGAAATAGTATTAGCTCAAGCTCAAGAAAAAGCCCAAGCTCAGCTAGCTCAACTGCAACCGGGTTGTCCGAAAACCAATCCTACTGGTGCCCTAGCCTTGCTGGTTGATGATGGCATTGCTACTGGGATGACCATAGCAGCAGCAACCGAAGCAGTAAAAGCCCACAATCCAGCACAGGTTTGGATTTGCACACCAGTGGCACCAAGAGGATTAATACGCTGGTTATCACAGTGGTGCGATCGCATGGTTATCTTACAAACACCGGAACCCTTTCTAAGTGTTAGCCGCTTCTACCTGAACTTTCCTCAAGTTAAAACTCAAGAAGCTCTAAGCTATTTACAGCAGCATAACTATAAGCATAACTATATTACAATATCAGAGTCTTCAGTCAACGCTAGCCTAGAGCATTAACTATCTGCTTTAATTATGAGACTTTGGCAGTTTTGGTGGCGAACATTAGTGCTTTCAACCCAGTACAATCCACCAGAGTTCGTTGAATTAATGATGACCTCATTGGCAATGGCTTTACTAGCCACCTGGGGATATACCAGTGACTGGCCCTATCTGGTACTCAGTTCTAGCTTTGCCATGGGAGCAGCCGTATCCATGTGGGTAAGGGGTACAACCATGCCTTCCTCTAATTCCCGTATGGTGCAGGTAATGGCTATCCTGTTGATCATCTACAGCTTTTATGCTTTTTCTCACCTTGTCGATGACATTTTTACTTAATTTTAAACTGTAAATACTCTGGTGATACCCAATCCACTAACCAGATTCCATTATCGGAACAATAGAAGCTGTGACCAGCTTTGTGCATAGCTGCAGCATCAATGGCAAAAACCACAGGGCGACCATGCCTTGCTCCAACTTTTTTTGCAATTGCCATATCCGTCGATAGATGGACATGGTGTCGCGACATTTTACACAAACCCTGGCGCAGAATTGACTCAACTGCGCGGTGACCCGTACCGTGATAAAGCACATCTGGTGGAACCACAACTTCTAGTTGCAAATCGACTTGAACCGTATGACCTTGATTGGCACGAATTCGGGTACCTGTGGAGTCGAAAGAAAAGCGCTTCTTGTCATTTTTGGCAACTACTTCATTTAAATCAGCACGGCTGATCCGAAAGGAATGCTTTTTAGACGCCGCCAGTAGTTCCTCAACACCAACCCAGCCACCAGGAGCGAGTGTGATTCCAATTCTCTGAGGCTGGTGCCGAAGATGCTGACTCAAATATTTACTAATTTTTACTAATCGAGACGGATTCATATTGATACAGCAGTTTTCAATTGGGTGAGGTACAAATTCTTAAGTTTTAGGGAGCAGGGAGTAGGGAGCAGGGAGCAGGTAATAGGTAATAGGTAATAGGTAATAGGTAATAGGTAATAGGTAATAGGTAATAGGTAATAGGTAATAGGTAATAGGTAATAGTAAAAAAATCCTGTGTACCTGATAGCTATGAAAAACCCTGTAAGTTTAAAATAGTGGTGATAAACATTATTAAAGACCGCGATACATTTTTTTTTATACTGTTTTCATCAATTATTATCCCTATTCCCTATTCCCTGTTCCCTGTTCCCTGTTCACTATTCCCGATTCCCGATTCCCGATTCCCGATTCCCGACTTCTGGAAAAAGTCTAGTCGAGATCATGGTCTAGTTCTTAATTGCAAAAGTAAGGTTGAGAATATCCGAGCAATATT
The DNA here is from genome assembly GCF_010672795.1 of Moorena sp. SIO1G6. Taxonomy (NCBI): domain Bacteria; kingdom Bacillati; phylum Cyanobacteriota; class Cyanophyceae; order Coleofasciculales; family Coleofasciculaceae; genus Moorena; species Moorena sp. SIO1G6. Next base: position 30,946 of record NZ_JAAHFZ010000047.1, on the reverse strand, counting down.
CCAAGCATCATCTCCTCCCCGGTGGTGAGTACCTTCCAGCGGTAGATTGAGTAAATCCAAACCTTGTGCCATACCAACTTCATGGGGCAAAGCTTGACTAATCGCAAACAAGGTTTTGATGTTGATATGTCTCGGACCGAAGGGATATCTCAAAAAACGAGATGTACACTGTTTTTGAAATTGATTTCGATCATAATCTCCATAGCTTGCCCACACTCGACGAGCAGATAAATACTTATCCTGTAGCATTGAACAAGCTTCAACAAAAGAAATTCCCTGGTCAACTTGCTCCTGGGTTAATGTAGTCAGTTTGGTACAGAATTCACTGACCCTTGAGCGTTCTGGTTTTACCAAAATACTATCTTTTTCCAGGGGCTTCCCAGAAACAACATCCAATACACAAATCCCAATTTCAATGATTTCGTTTTCTTGTCCTGGGGGTGGCTTCCCTTGCCAACAGGTGGCTTCAACATCCACAACAAGAATTTGGTCGAGTTTTTTGGACATATTAGCCTCCGGCTAGTTGACGTTTGTTGAAGGTTGAAGGTTAAAGGTTGAAGGTTGACGGTTGACGGTTGAAGGTTGGCAGGTTGAAGGTTGGCAAGTTGAAGCTTAAAGGTTGAAGGTTGAAGGTTGGTTGACGGTTGTTCACCCTTGGCATCCCTTGTAGTCTCTTTACTGGTGGGAAGGGGGAGGTATTTGGACAGACTTACTAGGGTGTCAGCCTACATTGATTGCCCAAATGCTTCCCCCCTACAAGGTTTTCAAGACGCTTTTAACTAAGTCATATACTTGTATTATAATATAATACAAGTTCTCAAGCACGTCTACTCAAGACTCAGCACTGACCACATTTATCATAGTAATGAGGTACACAAGATTTTTTCCTTGTTCCCTGCTCCCTACTCCCTGCTCCCTGCTCCCGACTCCCTCGGTGCGCTTTCCGTTGGCGAATTAAATTCGCCACGGGTCGCACCGCTCCCGACTCCCGACTCCCTTATATCAATCAAGTCTCCGGATCGGCTTGATTGATCCCACAACAATAATTAATGCTGAAAGAGCAACAATAGGGACAACTGGCAGAAAACCGAAGGTAAGACTTTTGGGAATAATCCCCAACTGAAAGCCAATCACTGCGGCTTCACCCACAAGAATCGATACAATGCAGGTTAGAGGATGAATAGTTTTGCTATACAATACTGCAATTACCGTCGGAAACAGTACTGCTAATCCGGTAAAGGCTTGGGTTGCGATCGCAGTAATCGTACCTGGGGGATTTTTGGCGATAATTAAACCAATAATTGCCAATAAAACAATCAGTACTCTACCAACAAAGGTTTGTTCTTTGAGGGAAGCGGTTTTACGGAAATAAGCAAAATAAATATCTCTGGTTAGCATGGAACTGAGGGCCAAAAGCTGGGAGTCTAAGGTTGACATCATTGCAGCTAATGCTCCCACCATCACTAAGGAGGCTAGCCAGATTGGTGTATGTTCTGTTAGCATCATCGGAAACACTTGATCAGATGCTTTTCCTGTCAGGTCAGAAAAGGAAATATGTCCCCACATTCCGATTAGCACCGGACAAATAAACATGGTAGCGCTTACCAGGGGATACATCACTACCGAAACTTTTAGAGAATTACTAGTTTTTGAAGCATAAAAGCGCATGAACATCTGGGGAAACATAGGGACACTAAGCATCCAGAGAATCATAAAGCTAAACCACTTACGATGTGTAAAAAAATTATCTATACCCTGTCGAGAAAACAATTCTGGTTTGAGGGTGTAGACAGTACGGTTAGCTTCAGCAATCCCTCCTAAACTAGAAGCAATTGCTGCCAATGCCGCTAACATTAAGGTAAACATTAAAACCCCTTGGATAACATCGGTTAGGGCAACGCTTCTCATCCCCCCCATGAACACATATAGCACGATCACAACTGTCAAAAAGGTAGCCCCTGTAAAATAGGGAATTTGTCCATTGGTTAACGTTTCAATAATATAGCCAGCTCCAATCGGTTGCAGGGTTAAGTAGGGAATGGTGAAAATTACCATAACCGCCAGAAAAATTAATTTGAGGGTATTGCTAATCCCAGGGGATACACCTGTCCTACGGAAACGGGCTTCAATCAATTCAGAAGGCGTGATTAAGCCGTGTTTGTTGCCTAAAAGCCAGACTCGATAACCGATAAAATAAAAGGTTAGTGCGATTAAGCCAGTTCCAAACCCCATCATTCCGTAATAACTCAGACCAATGCGATACCCTGATCCTGAAAATCCTAGAAAAGCGAAGGCGCTGAAATTGGTAGCAATTAGGGTAAAAAATAGGAGAATTGCTCCCATGTTACGGTCAGCTAAAAAATAATCATCAGGAGTGTTTTTTTGTTGGCGATAACCAACTAGACCTACCACAAGGGTTACTAATAAATACCCTGCCAGCACAACATAGGGAATAATCGAGTCTAGTGTCATATTTTTAACGGTCTTCCTTAGACGAAGTGTAAGCTATCAGCTATCACACCAATTAAAGTAGGGTGGGCAAAGTAATATAATCTAGAATACTCAAAAGAAGCAAACTGTTTTTGCCCACCCTACTATCAACTATCAGCTATCACACCAATTAAAGTAGGGTGGGCAAAGTAATATAATCTAGAATACTCAAAAGAAGCAAACTGTTTTTGCCCACCCTACTAATTAAAGTAGGGTGGGCAAAGTAATATAATCTAGAATACTCAAAAGAAGCAAACTGTTTTTGCCCACCCTACAAGCTAGTGTCATATTTTTAACGGTCTTCCTTAGACGAAGTTTCCCAGAAATTTACCACAAATAGTAACAACGCGACTGCGAGGAGAATTTGTAAGGCAATAAAATAGAATACCCAGGGGGGAAGATGGAGCAAGGAGAAGGAAATGTCTTGCTGCCAAGACCAGAAATCTTGGGATAGCAGGAAAATTACCGTAAAGCAGAAAAACCAGAAAAATGAGGATTTTAAAATTGGCATCAGCACTTTAGCAAAGGGAGTAGGGAGTAGGGAGTAGGGAGTAGGGAGTAGGGAATATGGCATCAAAATTATCACAATTCCTACACGGATTGCTATTACTACTCGCGACTTCTGTGAGAGCTAGATTAATGTGAATGGTAAAAGAGAGTACTAACTAAGGTATGGTAAACAATAGTGTTTCCTACTGATCAACAATTATAGGTAAGCTAGTGTCCATTTAATTTGCCTATTTTCGTGAGCAGCGCTATGTGACAAGGTTTGTCATTACCTGTTCCCTGTTCCCTGTTCCCTGTTCCGAAGCGTGCAGCGCAATAAACATTAGACTACCATAAACGGCATGGCAAATTTCCCTCATCGACCGTTAGCCGTTGATTTATTTGCTGGTGCTGGTGGTTTCTCCCTAGGGATTGAGCAGGCGGGCTTTGATGTTGCCCTCGCCGTTGAACAAGACCCAATTCATGGGGCAGTGTATGCCTTCAATTCCCCTCAAACCAAGGTTTTATGTACCGACATTGCTACCCTGTCTGGTCAAGAAATTCAGAAAGCCCTGAGGGAGTGGGGGACTGAAAGGGAGCAAAACCAACACTGTACAGAGGTTTCATCGCAGGTTTCTACCATTGATCTAGTCATTGATCTGGTCATTGGTGGACCCCCTTGTCAGGGATTCTCGTTGATCGGTAAGCGTCAAGTAGATGATGTACGCAATAATTTAGTGTTTGAGTTCTGCCGTTTGGTCAAAGAACTCCAACCACGCTACTTTGTGATGGAGAATGTTCCAGGCTTAGCTCAGAACAAATACCAACACCTGTTCGAGCAGCTAATCAGTGAGTTTAAAGCAGCTGGGTACACTATAACTGAACCAGTACAGGTCTTGAATGCAGCAGATTTTGGTGTGCCACAAAAACGGCGGCGGTTGTTTTTACTCGGTTCTAGGCTTGGGGAAGCACCAGTGGCTTATCCTTCCTCAGAACTATCCTCTCACCAATGGGTAACTGTTAAGGATGCGATCGCAGACTTGCCTAACTTAGATGATTTTCCTGAACTCCAGAAAAGCGATTGTGTTGAACTAACACCAGAACAGCTAGACCTGCTCCAAGCTTTAGCCATGCCCTATGTAGAAAAGTTACGGGATTTGATCACCGATCCTGGTAACTTTGCCTATCCCCGCCAGTGGCATCCTCAACTATTGACCAGTTCCCTGCAAACCCACCACACCGAAGGCTCGATTGAGCGGTTTAGAAACACACCCATGGGCGAGGTAGAAACTACCAGTCGCTTACGACGCTTACACTGGGATAAACCTTGCCATACCCTCAGAGCAGGTACTGGTTATAAAAACGGTCGCTACACCTCTCCTCGCCCCATTCATCCTGATTACCCACGGGTGATCTCCGTGCGGGAGGCCGCTAGACTGCACTCATTTCCAGATTGGTTTCGCTTCCACGGGACCAAATGGCATGGATTTCGACAGGTGGGGAATGCTGTACCACCACGATTAGGACGGGTTTTGGGTAAACAAATTATGACAGCGTTGGCGGTTCAACCATCAGTGCCAACCACAACTATAAAGCTCTCAGATGCCAAACTATTAACCTTTAAACAGTTACAGGCATCTAAGTATTGGAATATAGTAGTATTTATTCCTTTTCTAATCTGCTGCTTCCCTTCTCCTGTCGTTCTCTTCTCATAGAAAAGATGCTGTATATAACGACCGTCAACCCTGATCGGCTACTAGTCTGCCATCGTTGTAACTCAGATCACAGCTTAAGCCCTATCCTATCACAACAAATCTTGATCTCGAATCACTACTAGGTAGGACTTTCTCTCACAGAAGATCTCTTCAAAATTGTCGATAGTTAAAATTACAGAGATTATGTGGAGCCCATGAAATCCTTTCAAGTCATCTTCCCCAAATTCCCGGTTAAGCAAATAGCTAAGCGTATTATTCATATGCGCCAAATTACCCGCATTGACCAACAGCTCTTTATGTCAGCTTTACTAGCCAAGGCATCACTTTCACTAGAAGAGCAAACCCTAGTCCAAGAGATTTATGACGGTTTGAACCGTGGATTGATTCGAGTAGTGGAATAAACTATATCACTTCTGATCATGAGCGTCAAACCAATCAATTCTAGGGGCGCTTCCCTTGCGCCCGAACCCTGTGCGCTCTTAAACCTGTGGTTGGCAGCAAGTGATATAATTTCCCGTTGAATACTTACACTTTGGGGAAAGCAAGGCAGAGGGCATAAGGCAGAGGGCAGAAGGCAGAAGTAAAGGAGTAAGGTTTAATCTCAGAAAGTTTTTTATCACTAATTATCCGGACATGATATCAAACAACCCCCAACCTTAAATTATATCATCTGAGGATAATTAGCCTTAATACAAATTTTTCCCATCAGCTGAGCAACCGAGCAACCGAGCACCCCATCTGCTAGTAAAGAGATTCAGTTGCTAGTGGTGCGTTAGGGGAGCGCTCATTTTCCGCCTCGTAGCCAGGGTTAGGTTGCTGCCCGTAACGCACCACTAGCTCAAACAGCTTACCTAGATCCAAAAGAGATCAGTGTTGATCTCAGTTTTTGTTATGATTAAAATTTGTGAGTTGATAGTTGCATTGAACTCTGGCTGATCATTTATTGTCAGCCAGGTGCAACTTTTCTTGGTATTGCTTAGGCGCGAGATGAATAGGAGTGGGGTGGGCATCCTGCCTGCCCAAGGCCGGATACTGGCAAGATGCCAGTTCCACCGATTGCCAAGGCCGGATACTGGCAAGATGCCAGTTCCACCGATTCCCGACTCCCTATTCCCTGTTCCCTATTCCCTGTTCCCTGTTCCCTGTTCCCTGTTCCCTAAACCCGAATGGCAATCAAGATTGGGCAATATCTGATCAACAGGAGTCCCCCTAAACGGTTGCGCAGTCAGAATAATTGTGCCATCCTTTGCTCTGACCCAGCCTTGGGCTTCGATAATCACTTTTTTTTCTTCGGGAGGTTGAGGCTGTATCACTGAAGGTTGCTGCTGTAATTGCTGTAATGATTGTTTCCTGCTGCTGCTGGGTAAGCCAGGACGAGTTCGCCACCTCACTGTTCTGTGGGCATTAATCACCGGATCTTCTGCACTAGCTGGTAAACCGCCTTTTCCGGTAATGATAAAGGAACTCCCGCCAGCAATCCGATTATTTTCAAAGCCACAAAGGTCATTGGCCAGGATCGCTTCTGCATCTACGGGGCTTGCTGGTAATTCCGTTAAGCCTGAGGTGGGGTCTACCTGGGAGATGTTGAGGATTACATCACCGTTGAAGGATGAGCCAAGGGTGGAGGTGGCGGTGATGTCATTGTCTGGAGTTAGACGGTCTCGAAACTCTAAACCAAAGATGCCTTGGGCATTAATCTCAACACTACCTCCTGGGCCAAATTCAGCATTGGCGGTGATGTCGCTATTTCCCAGACCGACTAAGGTTTCAGTATCAATGGTGATATTGCCCCCAGTTACATTCTGGGCGTCAGTTCTAATCTTGCTTTCGTTGAGGAGTCGGATGTTACGGGAAAATAGAGTAATATTGCCTTTGTCTCCTCCTGCTGTTTCTGCTGCGATGATTCCATTGTTGTTAAGGAAGATAGAGTTGGCATTAATCTTTACCTCCCCTGCTGAATTCTCCTGTTCAAAGCTTCTAGCACTAACCGGTCCATCAGAGACAATTAACTGCCCAGTGGTAATTTCCAACAAATTTCCTGCATCTGGTGTGATTCCCCGATTAAACCGACCATCGGCTGAGGTAAAATTACCAATGGGTTGAACAGTAGAGGAGGTATTGAAACTCAAGTTCCCCGCGTTCCCAAGACCAAAAGTGCTAGCTGAAACTCTTGCTCCATCAGAGACAATTAACTTCCCAGTAGTAATCTTCAAATCTCCCGCATTTCCTGTTGCTCCGGGATTACCTTGAGTAGACAAGCCGCTGACAAACCCACCCGAGGCTGAGGTACCAATCACTTGAACCGTAGAGGAAGCATCCACTGTCAAATTTCCCCCGTTCCCAAGACCAAAAGTGCTAGCTGAAACAGCTGCGCCATCAGAAACAATTAACTCCCCAGTGGTAATCTTCACATCTCTGGCTTTTCCTGTCCCTTCAGTTTGAGTAAACAAGCCGCTGACAATCCGACCCGAGGCTGAGGTGCCAATCACTTGAACTGTAGAGGAGGTATCCACAATCAACTCTCCCCCTTCCCCTTCACCAAAAGTGCCAGCTGCAACTTGTGCTCCATCAGAGACCATTAACTCCCCAGTGGTAATCTTCAAATTTCCCGCTTTTCCTGTGCCTGGAGTTTGAGTAGACAAGGCGCTAGGAAACCGACCCGAGGCTGAGGTACCAATCACTTGAACCTTTTCGGAGGCATCCACTGTCAAATTTCCCCCGTCCCCTTCACCGATTGGGCTAGCTAAAACTTGTGCTCCATCAGAGACGATTAACTCCCCAGTGGTAATACTGACATCTCCCCCATTTCCTGTCTCAGAAGTTTGAGCAAGCAAGCCGCTGACAATCCGACCATCGGCTGAGGTACCCATCACTTGAACCTTTTCGGAGGCATCCACAGTCAAATTTCCCCCATCCCCTTCACCAAAAGTCCTAGCTGAAACTATTGCTCCATCAGAGACCATTAACTCCCCAGTGGTAATACTCAACTCTCCTGCATTTCCTGTCCCAATAGTTTGAGAAAACAAGCCGCTGGCAAACACACCATCGGCTGAGGTACCAATAAGTTGAATCTTTTCGGAGGCATCCACAGTCAAATTTCCGCCGTCCCCTTCACCAAAAGTGCCAGCTGCAACTTGTGCTCCATCAGAGACCATTAACTCCCCAGTGGTAATCTTCAACTCTCCTGCATTTCCTGTTCCTTGAGCTTGAGTAAACAAGCCGCTGGGTAACCGACCATCGGCATCAGTACCAATCACTTGAACCTTTTCGGAGGCATTCACTATCAAGCTTCCCCCGTCCCCTTCACCCAAAGTGCCAGCTGCAACTTGTGCTCCATCAGAGACCATTAACTGCCCAGTGGTAATCTTCAACTCTCCCGCATTTCCTGTTGCTTCCCGATTAGCTTGAGTAAACAAGCCGCTGGGAAACAGACTATCCACTGAGGTACCAATCAGTTGAACCTTTGAGTCGGCATCAACAGTCAAATTTCCCCCGTCCCCTTCACCAAAAGTGCTAGCTGAAACAATTGCTCCATCTTTGACAATTAACTGCCCAGTAGCAATATTCACATCTCCCGAATTTCCTGTCCCAAAAGTTTGAGCAAACAAGCCATTGGGAAACCGACCATCGGCTGAGGTACCAATCAGTTGAACCTTTGAGTCGGCATCCACAGTCAAATCTCCCCCGTCCCCTTCACCAAAAGTCCTAGCTGAAACAATTGCTCCATCAGAGACCATTAACTGACCAGTGGTAATACTCAAATCTCCCCCATTTCCTGTTGCTCCTGGAAAAACTCGGGCTCCCAAGAGGCTGAAATTACCATCAGCCGATACACCAATTACTCGAACAGATTCAGTGGCATTCACTATCAAATCTCCCCCCTGTCCTGAGCCCAATACATCTGTAGTTATCCTAGAACCACCCTCAAGGCTGAGGTGAGAAGCCTTAACAACTATGCGACCGCCACTTCCACTGCCGTTGGTTCTCGCAAAAACAAAAGAGCGATCGCGTAAAGTCACATTAGCCCCTTGCACCTGGATACTCCCACCACCTTCCCCACTGGTAATGACTATAGCCCTCTCAGACAAACTAATATCCTGAAACTCTTGAACTCCTGAATAATCCAACACAAAACTAGTATCTTTTGGGGTCAAGTTCACTACACTATTAGAACCAACACTCCCCAGCTCAATGCGTCCATCGGTTGCTGTTAAATTACCACCAGGAATATTAATGTCACCACCAATTAGCCCTAAGGTTTGACCATTTGGTACCTGAAACAGACTAGATTGATTAGTAATACTCCCGGGATTAGAACCATATTGCAACCCAGAGGGAATATTAATCGTCAACAACGGTTTACCATTCGGATTTTTAGCACTGAATACTGTGCCATCTTCAAACAACACACTATCAGCAGTACTCCCAAAAAATGAACCTCCAATATCCAGTATGCTATTGGGACCAAAGACAATACCGTTGGGATTGATCAAAAATAAATTAGCATTGCCCAACACTCCTAGAGTCCCCAAAATATTGGAAACATTACCTCCCGTTACCCGACTGAGGATGTTCTCAATTCCTGCTGGATTCGCAAAATAAACTCGTCCAAACTCGGCCACATTAAAATCTTGAAAGCTGTGGAATAGATTGCTTTCTCTAATCGCCCCACCTTCAATTAAATCTGCTAGGTTCCCGTTAACATCAACATTGGGCGTTACTACAGACCGTTCATTACCGACGGTATTATCTGGGGTGATTTGCCCTAATGCCGTAGTTGCAGCTAATAGAGAACACAGAACAAAGGGACTTGCTGCCACAAGTCGGTCAATCCGAGGTTTCATGTTTATCAATCAAAATGCTCCCGATTTCTCGGATTATTTCATAAAGTTGGAGTTAAGGTTTACTGATTTAACAATTATTTAAAAAGACAATAAAAATTAATAAAAATATAGCAAAGGAAACAGGGAATAAAAATTATCACAATTCCTAAACGGATTGCTATGGCGTTTTTCATAACTATAAGGTACACAGGATTTTTTCCCTGTTCCCTGCTCCCTGCTCCCTGCTCCCTGCTCCCTAAAAACCCAGAAATTTGTAAAAAATAAAGTCGCAAACCGCTATATGTAACCATTTAGCTGAGAAAAAAAATGCGATTGACCTTTGGTCACGCTAAAAGCGATCGCTAATCTAACTAGCGATCGCTAACAGTCTTGGGATGACACTTTTGTGTTAGACAAATACATCAAGTGCCTGCTCAGCAGCATCGAGATTGCCGAATACAGTCAGATTATCCTCGCCGCCAAGGATGGCTACTACGGCTTCTTGACCACTAACTGTTTCGCGACCGAAACTAATATTGCCCAAGAATTCATCAGCGAAATCAAAGGCATCCCCTGCCTCAAAGTCAGTGATTTGGTCAAAGTCCTGGAGACCGTCTTGGAAGATTTCACTGCCGAAGGCGAAGATGTCTGCACCTGAATTGCCAGTTAACAAGTCATTGCCAACCCCTCCGTTCAAGACATCATTAGCGCTACCACCAATCAGAGTATCATTGCCCTCATTACCGAAAACAGTACCGTTAACAGTGCCTGCGATCCCATCATAGGTATCATCACCACCACTGAGTAGAACATCGCCGTTGATAGTGCCTTGGTTAACAATAGTTACGTCACCCTCAGCATCCTGAACATCAATACCCACCTGAGGGCTGCCTGCAACAACACCACCGTTGATAGTGCCCCTATTAATGATTTCGCCGTTGAGTTCGACTCCGTCCTCAATCAGCAGTGCCGCATCAGTTTCTGAGGTCAAGGTGCCTTCATTGACAATATCACCATTGAAGACTGAGAGGTCAGTATTAGTACCCTGTCTGAGGCGAACAGCAGTAGCTCGGTTGTTACCCACCGGCACACCACGTCCGATCACCGTACCCCGATTAATCACACTACCTGTGACATCAGCACCGAGTTGTAGAGAAATGGCATCCCCATCATTGCCTTCACCGACATCGATCAGACCACTACTTTCGTTGACAATCGAGTAGGAAAGCGCACTCTGGTCAGTGTAAACCACACCATCCCGGGGACTGGCAGAGCTGAGAATCTGACCGAAGTTTTGAAGGCTAATATCTTGACCACCGATATTTACGGCACGACTAGCACTAGTGATAGTACCGAAATTTTGCAGCGCGCCAGAAGAGGTACCGCCATTGGCAAAGCTGACGCCGTTGAAAGCACCATCAATCGTACCGTTGTTAACGATGGTACCATTGAGTTCTACTCCCGACTCAATCAGGATACCACTATCAGTTTCTGAGATCAAAGTGCCTTCATTGACAATATCACCATTGAAGACTGAGACATCCGCTCCTCCGATGTCAGTACCCTGTCTGAGGCGAATCGCAGTAGCTTGGTTGTTACCCACCGGCACACCACGTCCGGTCACCGTACCTTGATTAACCACACTGCCTGTGACATTAGCACCGAGTTGTAGAGAAATGGCATCTCCATCATTCCCCTCACCCACATCAATTACAGCATCAGGACCATTGAAAATATCATAGGATGTAGCGGTCTGGTCAGCGTAAACGACACCATCCCTCGGACTGGCAGAGGAGATAATCTGGGCTAAGTTATCAACCTTGATGTTCTGACCACCGATGTTGACGGGACGACTATCACTGGTAATCAAGCCTTGGTTGGTTAATGTGCCAGAAGAAACACCACCATTAACGAAGTTGACACCATTGAAGCTACCATCAATTGTGCCTGTTTCTGCGTTAAAGATGCTGGCATTAGTGCCAGTGATATCAACAGCACTACCATCAACATCCAATGTACCGAATACGGTTAAAGAATCCCCTACTCCGGGTAGTATTACTGGCTCGGTTAGAGTTTCTCCAGTGGGAATAAAAGTGTTTGACATGAAAGTTCCTCCGAATGCAAGTGAATTAAGTTGAGAGTGGAAGTAAACACTGGTCTACCGGCAATAGACCAGTGTAATGTTTTTAACCTCAGGCAAACATTGACCCTTAGGCAAAAACCATAGGTTTTAACAGGGCATTAGCGCTTTTGTCTAGTCGCTAAGGTGTCTATATTTCTACAATGGCATTCGGATCAGAGCCTAATGTCTCAGTTTTTGTATCAGTTTTTTAGCTCAGTTATTTTAACTAGGTTTAGTTGTATAATTTTTTTCATACTTAGCCCAGGGTGAGCTTATATTTTTCTCAGACTAATCTCAGGTTGAGCCATCAACCGATGAAATTAATCCTATTCAGAGGCGCTATATAGCATAAGTTGGAATAATAGTTGTCTCAGTTTTTGTCTCAGTTGTCTCAGTTTTGCTTTTTTTCTCAGTTTTGCTTCAGTTTTGCTTCATTTATAAAGTAATTCCTATCACATTTGGCTTAACAAGCGTGTTATTCTCCCATCACCCCATTAACCTACAGTCTTAATTTCAATCATTTAGCCTATCTACTTTAGTGATAGTGCTTAATTTTCGGCTGTTACCCCGGATCGGGTAATCAGTTAACGAAGGTGTGATCTGGTTTATAGGTTTTATAAATCAGATGTAAACATAGGAGGTCTTTTTTTATTCTCCAATAAAACTCCGGATATCTTTCCCCTCTTGCCTTTTACCTCTTACATGCATGCCTTTTCCGGCAATAATTTTGTTTACAACCAAGATATAAACCCGCTGATCGGTTGTTAAACAATTTGTAAGCATATGCGCTACGCGCACGCTACGTGAACAGCCGTCAGCCGTGAGCTTTTAGCTCACGCTACTTGAGGTGCCGTCTGCTTTGTGGCACAGGCTAGAAACCTGTGACGTAGCTCATAAGCTGAATGCTGATAGCTGAATGCTGATAGCTGAATGCTGATAGCTGAATGCTGATATCTGAATGCTGATATCTGAATGCTGATATCTGAATGCTGATAGCTGAATGCTAATAGCTGAATGCTTACGGTTAGTCAGCTAGACACCGCTCCACTCACAGCTAGGGAGAGTTGGTTTGGTGAAGACCAAGCTTTTATTGTGGTGCATTGCAACCACAACGTTTTCTGATGGCTGCTTCTACTTAATCGGTGATCAAGGTCAGCAATTGGAATTCAGTGATGAGGATAGCTCAAAGTTATGTCTATTTTTATGATCGGCACCCAACGCTCAGGCTCTAATTTATTGCGCCTGATGTTGAATCAGATTGGTGATCTCGCTGCTCCCCACTCCCCTCACATATTGCAGCGGATGATGCCATTACTACCTAGCTATGGGGATTTGAGTCAAACGGACACCTTTACCCTCTTAGTCAATGATGTGTGTCGTTTAGTGGAACTCAATCCCGTTCCTTGGGAGGGTGTGAATTTAGATACAAAGGAAGTCATTTCCCTTTGCCGAGAGCGGTCTTTGGTGGCGATATTTGCCTCTGTTTACGATATTATGGCACAAACTTGGGGAGCACAGCAATGGTGTTGCAAAAGTTTAGCCAACGTTTACTACCTGCCAGAGATTACCGCTTACTTGGAAAACGCTAAATTTATCTATTTGTACCGGGATGGTCGAGATGTGGCGGTTTCTTTTAAAAAGGCAGTGGTTGGGGAAAAGCACTTCTACCATATTGCTCAAGAATGGGCAAAAGCCCAGGGTTTAGCACTCCAGATGCGCTCTCGCCTAAGTCCCGAGAGGTTTTTCAGTATCAGTTATGAAACCCTAATCAGCTCTCCTGAGACTACCCTGCAGGATCTGTGTAATTTTCTTGGCGTCCACTATACTCCTGAGATTCTGGATTTCCATCAATCCCAGGAAGCCTCGAATGCTGCCACTTCTAGCTCCCTATGGAGTAATGTCACGCAACCTGTAATTAAGCAAAACACTAAGAAGTTTCTCCAGGAAGCTACGGATGAGGAAATCCTGATTTTTGAATTGGTGGCGGGAGATGTACTTGATGCTCTCGGTTACGAACGGGTTGGAATTCTTAAAGGCAAAGAAATCAAATTCAGCAGCAGTGCGATCGCTAAATTTAATGCGATTAACCAAAGCTTGAAAGCAGAAGTACGCCAAAAGATGGATCCTGAGGACTTAAAGCGACGGGATCGCCAAGCCACTCTGCTCAAAGAGATTAAAGCACGTCAGACCGTAGTGGCTTAAAGAACTGACTATGTTAAAAAAACTGCATGTAAACTCGGAAAATTCCGAGTCGGTATCCCTTTGGTTTCTGTTTTGGAACTTTTTCAAGATCGGAAGTACAGCGTTTGGCGGTTTCATGGCTCTGATTTCCGTAGTGGAGAATCGGATGGTGCGGCGGCACAAACTCCTCACCCATGAAGATATGCTGGACGGCATTTCCTTAGCCACTGTTTTACCTGGTCCAGTTGCTGCTAATGTAGTAGCCTATGTGGGCTATCGCTTGGGGAGGACTAATGGGGCTGTAGTCAGTGCTATTGGTGTGTTGCTCCCTTCTTTTATCCTGGTAATTGGTCTAACCATTGCTTATCTCCAGGCCGGGGAAATTCCAGCACTTCAAAAAGCCTTTGCGGGATTTATTCCTGCGGTGGCGGCGATTATCTTGAGTGCCGCCAGGCGCATGAGCAAAAAAGCGATCAAAGGCTGGCGGGAACTACTGATTGCTTTAATAGCGGCAGTCCTACTCAAGGTAGTAGGAGGATTCTACATTACTGTGCTAGTGGTGGTGGGTTCTGGATTGCTAGGATGGTTTTGGTTACGTGACACTAAGCAGTCGGGACAGGAGAGTTCTCAAGCTCAACCGATTCAGGAGTCAATTGAGGGGATTTCCTGGCTGAAGCTCTCAGTCACCTTCGTGATCCTCCTGAGTTTTCTGTTGCTTTCTCTGATTCCCCTACCCTTTTTGGGGGAAACCAGCCTCGGGAAACTATTCGTGACATTTTCCGGAATGAGCCTGATGCTATTTGGTGGAGGCTACGTGTTCATTCCCCTGATTCAAGAAGTGGTAGTGAATACTTATGGTTGGGTGACTCAGACAGAATTTGCTAATGCGATCGCAATCGGGCAAATTACTCCTGGACCAATTCTGATCAGCGCTGCCTTCATCGGTTATGTGGTGAAAGGGATTTCGGGAGCAATAGTAGCAACAGTAGGGATTTTCTTACCACCAGGACTGCTGATGGTAACCTGTTCCCACTTATTGAAACATATCAAAGAATCTACAGTCATTCAGGCGGCGCTCACAGGAATTCGTCCTGCCGTGATTGGCATGATCATTACCGCTGCTATTGTAGTAGCTGGGAGTGCTGAATTTCATGTTGGCAGCCTGGTGATCTTTGCCGCAGCCTTAGTTGCCATGTGGCGGTTCCGCGTGAAGGTGCTGTTGATTATCCCGATTGCTGGAATTTTCGGCTTAGTACTTTACTCAATCTAGAATGGGTTGCTATAGCAAAGGGAACAGCGGATCACCGGAACAGGGAACAGCGGATCACCTCCCTTAAAAATCTTTAAGACCCTGTAGGGTGGGCAAGAGGTGATCACAGATAAGCTGTACTGAAAACTCTAGGACTTTTGCCCACCAAAAAGCCAAGCTACCCACAGTTAATCCTGGTGGGCAAGGTGATTCGTCAACCCAACCGCTCCCATTGATTTCCCCTTGCCCACCCTACAAAACTCCCTACTCCCTACTCCCTACTCCCTACTCCCTACTCCCTACTCCCTGTTCCCTGTTCCCAGAATTCCTAAACGGATCCCTATTAGCATCCCAACTTTTTAGCCTCAAGGTTTCAATCAGCTTATCCAGGGAGCCATAATCCTCTGCCGGTAAAAACTTATCTATGTTAGCAGCTGCCAGGGCTGGATGGTTCGGCGGGATATTTAGAAGCGCTTCGGTCACTGCTGCGACTAATTGCGGGTCAGTACCCTTAACCGCAGCAATCGGCCACTCGGGATAGAGCTCGGTGGTATGAGTATAGAAGAATTCGTCCTTAGCCGACTCTAGGATTCTCAGCTGTTCCAGGTTTTCCAGCAAGCCTTGGTTGACCATCTTTTCTAATTGACATGTACGGATAAACCCAACATCAATTTTGCCGTTGACTACATCAAGCACGATCTGGTCTTGTGATTTGTTTTCCACAAAACTGCTGAAGTCCAGGAACGGGTCAATACCATGTTGAAGCAGATGATAGATTTGGAAAATGCAGCCAGCCGCCGCCGTTTGAAAAGCCACGCAGGCTGCCTTCTTACCCCGCAGATCCTTCAGCTTGTAGATATTGCTATCGCTTCTGACGATGATCAGACCACCAAATTTTGTACCCACCTGAGGTCGAGAGTGGGTAAGTAGAAACTCCGTATCGTAGAGCCGACGGATTTGCACAGCTGCCAGAGGATTGTTGGTGGTAAAGTGCAAATTACCTTGGGCTACTTCAATGAATTGACTTTCTTGGGTAACAGGTACTAAGGAGAAAGGGCGATTAATCACCCCAGAGAGGTAGTTTAGGAGTGGCTGATACCGTTGTTTGACAGAATCCACGCTATCAATGATAAGCACACCCACCCGGACAGTATTGTCCGACACTTGTTGATGGGAAGTATCAACGGGTATCACTGATGGGTTTGCAGAATTTTTATTCTCGCAGGCGGTAAGCCCTAGGATAATAGCAATAGATACACCAGTCAACAGATGAATTATTGTCTGTTGATAACTTATTGAGTTAACTATATTTTTAACCATCAAAACCGATTAAATTCTTTAAGAAAAATAATCATAAAAATAATTTAAACTAGATCTTATTTTTTTCTTGACAAGAGTTATTTCACCTGATGGATACTTTGATAAAGTTTCGATAAAGTTTTAGACATACCCTAGCCAGCCTTAGTTTTTACTGTCAGCAGTTACGAGTATACACAAGACTGCCGAAAAAATATACCTGTAGAGTTAGCCATGACTATAGCGCTTTTTATCCTCATGAGGTACACATATTTTTTTACCTCTTCCCTCTTCCCTCTTCCGAAGTCCCTGCTCCCTGCTCCGAAGTCCCTAAAACCTTAGGTGCGCTTGACCTTGGCGAATTAAATTCGCCAAGGTCAAGCGCACCTCAAAAACTTGTACCTTACTAGATTAAAAACCGCTATACATAACTACTCCCAGTAGCGTATATAGCGTTTCTTATAGCTATGAGGTACACAGGATTGTTTCCCACTTCCCTTTTCCCACTTCCCATATCCGCTGCTCCCTGCTCCGAATTTCCTGCTCCCTAAAACCTAGGAATTTGTACCTCACTCGTCCTGATAATTGCGCTAATCAGTAAATTAGCGTAACTCTTAAGACACAAAATTCAGTTAATTTACTGAGAGAAATTCCTCGATAAATATGGTTAGATTAAAAACTGAAGTAAATCTATAAATTATAAATAGGTTGTGAACGATCACGGGGTCAAAATTCCAGCACTACCAATAATTAGGGGTTTCTGGATTTTCACAAATCGTTTATAAACGCTATAGCTATCCTTCTAGGAAAAATAGTCACGGTCATATGCATTGTTCAAAAGACTTAGCCTGGGAATTACCAGTCATACCTCAAGGGATAACCCAAGATGGACAACAGCACTACCATCAACAATCAAGTCAACCCACCGATTCCAACAATTCCCAACCACAAAGGAAAAGTAATGATCTGCGCACTCAATTATTGAAGACCATTCTCCCAGCGGTTTTAACCCCTCTAGGTCTGGCTGGACTATTCAGCTACAGTGCTATTTCCCGCAGCTCCCAACAGCAAGCTGAGCAACTATTAGAGGGTGAAACCCTAGTTGCGGGCAGAGTTTTCTATATATTTTTGGAGGAAGCAAAAAGAATACCTTCTACATTGGCGGCTAGCCCTCTAGTAGTTGAGGCGGCTAGCACTGCAACAAAAGTTTCTCAAGATCAAAACCTTTCCAAATTACCCTACTACGAGGTTGAAGAGTCTTTCTCCGCTACCAGGTTAATCCAGCCAAATGAAACTCTCAAGTATTACTTACGTAAAACTACAGAACTTTATGAGTTTGCCGAGATATCTTTCACCGAAAAGCACGGGTTTAATGTAGCTTACAACAGTCTTACTACTGACTTTGTCCAACGGGATGAAGCCTGGTGGCAAGAGGCAAAAGATGATCCCAGTCAGCAGGTGATTAAAACGAAATTTGATGACACTGACGATAGGTTCGTGATTGAGTTCAGCAAAGCGATCACAGACCCAGCAACTGATGAATTCCTAGGGGTTGTTAGAGGAGTTTTGCCTGCCTCGGTTTTCAGCAGCATATTGAAAAACCTGCTGAAGGATTTGGAAATTGGGGATTCTCAATCTATGCAGCTACTAGCCCTGAAAAAAGACGACACTGTGGCTGTTGTTGATACCATCTACCAAGGGAAGAGTAAAGACCAGCCACAGAAACTGCTCGGGGCAAAGGATCAAGCACTTGTACAGAACCTAAAAATTTTGCTCAAAGCTTTTGAAACTGGGCAAACAGTGCAGCAGAAGGGACTGACGATAAAATCAGCTAATTCAGAACTTTTCCCAAACTTAAAGCTGGCCACCTTTGATCATAATAGCAGGCACTATATATTGGTTGCAGTTCCTGATAGCAATTGGACTGTGGCCGTCTCGATCAAACTTAGTGAACTCAGAGCAGCGGGTAGAAAAGCGGCAATAGGCTTTGCTAGTTTGTTCGTGGTACTGGGCATTATTATTACCTTGGTAGTCAGAGCTTTATCCGATCAGTTAGCAAAACCCTTGGGTCAGTTGGCTAATACTGCCAAAGCGGTGATTGCAGGCAACCTGAACGTTCAGGCGGAGCTTGTTGGTGCTACCGAGACGCAGCTACTGGCTCAAGTCTTTAATAACCTGGTGACACGGGTCAAAGGTCGATTACAGGACCAAGAACAAGAAACTGAACAGGCGCGGACACTAGTGCTAGTCAGCAACCAGCTTCAGCAATCCTTAAACTTCGACAATATCCTACAAACTTCCGTTTATGGGGTACACCTTGCCCTCAACACAGACCGTGTATTTATCTATCGCTTTAATCCTGACTTCAAAAGCGGGATAATTGCAGCGGAGATCGTAAATTCTGGTTTTGTTAAAGCCCTAGGGCAAACTATTTACGAACCAATCACGACCGGGGAAATTACAAAGTTTAAGTTGGAGAAGCTTGTTAGTGTCGAGAACCTTCAACAAGCTACTCTAACTGGTGCTCCTGGGCAGTTCCTTCAACGCCTTGGTGTCGTAGCCAGCCTGGTTGCGCCAATTATAGTTGGGGGTGAACTTTTCGGCTTGTTGTATGCGAATGATTGCTCAAAACCCCACCCTTGGCAGGAGTCAGAACGTGAGTTAATGCAGCAGTTAACTAGACAAATTGGTGATGCCCTTACCCAAGCCCTGCTCCTGGAACAGCAGCAAGCCACGGTGGACATTTCCCAAAGGTTAAATGAGATTACTGCTAGCATGCTTAAATCCTTAGAACGGGAAAAGATTTTCGCGGCTACGGTGGTGGGAATTAAAAGAGCGCTCTCGTGCGATCGCACAATCATTTACCTCCTCGAACAGAATCATAAAGGGTCAATGGTTGGCCTTTCAGTAACTCTGGATGGGTCTGTTACCCCACAAACACAGAAAGAAGAGTTGGATTTTGCCCTAGAGGATGTTGATCACTACCAGTCACGTCAGGTTCTAGCCATTGATAATCTTGAGGGTGAGTTGACCCAGTACCAGCAGTCCCAAGTAGAGAGGCTTGGCCAAACTTCTCTACTGCTTGGAGCTAAGGCCAGTTTAGTGGCACCGATTTTGGTGGCAGAGAACTTGATTGGCTTTCTGGCTGCCCATCAATGTTCACAGCCAAGAGCTTGGCAGGAAACGGATATCAAGGTTTTCACTCAGGTGGCGATTCAATTGGGCTTTGCTCTAGAGCAGGCTAATCTCCTCGAAAAGAGGGAAAGAATTTCTCAAGAGCAAAGACAGGAAAAAGAAGCACTCCAGAAGCAACTGCTGGTACTGCTTGAAAATTTGCAAGGGGCAGCACAAGGAGATCTGACAGTGCGCTCTGACGGGACTTTGGATGAGATTGGTAAAGTTGCTGATTGTTTTAACACAATTATTGAGAATTTGCAAACTCTCGTAACCCAGGTCAACAACTCAGCGGTTGAAGTCAATACCTTACTAGGAAACAACGAGGTGGTAGTCGGTCAACTAGCAGAAGATGCTCTTAAGCAGGCTTCAGAAACCACTCACACCCTGGATTCAGTAGAGCAAATCACCGATTCGATTCAAGCAGTGGCTGAGAATGCTGATCAGGCGGCGAGAGTAGTTGATGGAGTTACAACCACTGTTGAAGCTAGCAGCACTGCTATTAACCTAACTCAGGAGAGTATGCTGGAATTGCGAGACACGATTGGGGAAACGACCTCAAAAGTGAAGCAGCTAGGTAAATCTTCCGAAAAGATTGCTAAGGTGGTTGCCAAGAGCAACATGCTCTTGGTTCAAACCAATGTTTTGGCTATTAACGCTGAGATTGAGGCTGGGCGGTCTGGTAATGGGATTCAGGGTTTTGTCGTGATTGCCAAAGAAGTAAATCAGCTTAGCAACCAATTGATCAAAGCTACCCAGGAAATTCACAAAATAGTAGATGATATCGACCTAGAAATGTCTCAATTAGTGAAGGTAATGGAACAGAGCACTGCTGTGGTGGAGAAGGGCACAAGTCGAGTTGAGGAAGCTAAGCAGAATCTGAAACAGCTGATGGAAGCTTCGTGCCAGATCGAGCAGCTAGTAGCAGCCATTTCCCAGGGGAGTGTTTCCCAAACCGAAACCACTCAGAACGTGGCTATGTTGATCAAAGAGATGGCTCAATTCTCGGAACGCACCGTTGATTCCTCTAGGCAAATTTCAAGTTCCTTAACCTCAACCGTAGCCGTAGCTCAGGAATTGCAGGAGTCGGTTAGTGGTTTTAAAGATTTTTGATAACACCAGCTATCAGCCGTCAGCTGTCAGCTGTCAGCCGTTGGCCGTAGGCCACGCTACTTGAGGTGCTGTCAGCCTTCAGCTGTCAGCCGTTGGCCGTAGGCCACGCTACGCAAACAGCTTTGTGGCACAGGCTTTGACGCTGTGACTTAACTCAAATTAAACTAATACTTACGTATTTTATTCTTAACGGTTTCCTCCTCAACCGTGCCCATAAGCTGATAGCTGATAGCTGATAGCTGATAGCTGATAGCTGATAGCTGATAGCTGATAGCTGATAGCTGATAGCTGATAGCACCTCAAGTAGCGTGCCCATAAGCTGATAGCTGATAGCTGATAGCTGATAGCTGATAGCTGATAGCTGATAGCTGATAGCTGATAGCTGATAGCTGATAGCTGATAGCTGATAGCTGATAGCACCTCAAGTAGCGTGCCCATAAGCTGATAGCTGATAGCTGATAGCTGATAGCTGATAGCTGATAGCTGATAGCTGATAGCTGATAGCTGATAGCTGAATGCTTACATTAAATTATATTAACTGTGTTCAAAAAACTTAAAGTTCCTCAAACCCTTGCTGTTCTAGGATCCGAAGTTACCTGTGCCCTTGTCTGAGGTGATTATCTCAATTGTCTCAGATTGACTTCATGGTTATCTCAGAGTTTGGCATAACAATTGGCGTGGATAGTGAGCAGAACCAGATTTCGGTATGAAGAATTCAGTGCGAGCTTCTGAATTAGGACTCAAATTGCTTGACCGGGCTAGACGCCTGAAAAAATGGAACAAAACCGCAGAAGCTTGGTGTAGCAGTGCCTTAACCTCTAGGGCAACTTTAAACCGATTTTGGGCCAGACAACCGATTCGCTGTGACACCTTCATCGCTATTTGTAGTGCTGTAGGGGTTGATTGGGAAAAGGTTGTTGAGCCAGATCAGATTAAGGCAGATCAAATCAATAACGGCAAGAGTCCCACTGTGGCTCAAATTAAACGTGTTGATTGGGGACAAGCACCAAAGCTAAGAGGTTTCTACGGTCGTACTGAGGAACTCAACACCCTACAGCAATGGATTCTTCAGGACAAGTGCCGCCTGGTGACACTTCTAGGGATGGGGGGAATTGGTAAAACCTCTGTGGCTGTGACTTTAGCCCATCTTCTGGAAGATAAATTTGAGTTTGTGATTTGGCGGACTCTACGCAATGCGCCTCCCCTAGAAGAACTCCTGGCAGACCTGATTCAATTTTTGTCTGGACAGCAGGAAACCAATTTACCCTCCTCTGTGGATGGCAAAATTCTGCGATTGATTCGGTATTTACAAGGGCGGCGTTGCTTGCTAGTTCTAGATAATGTTGAGTCGATTCTGCAAAGTGGCGATCGCACCGGTAGTTATCGAGAAGGATATGCTGAATACGGTGAGCTGCTCAGAAGTATTGGTGAAACCGCCCACCACAGCTGTCTATTACTGACCTCTCGGGAGCCACCCCAGGACTTGACTATTCTGGAGGGGGAAAACTTACCCATTCGCTGCTTGCCACTCAAAGGCTTATCAGAAACCGATGGGCAGGAAATCCTGAAGGAAAAAGGAAATTTTGCTGGGGATGACAGCCAGTGGCTAACTGTAATTGAGCACTATGCTGGCAATCCTTTAGCTTTAAAAATGGTGGCTTGTCTGGTCAGAGACTTTTTTTATGGTAATATTGCTCAGTTCCTGAATTTTTTAAACCAAGGCTCATTCATTTTTGATGATATTCGGGATTTGCTAGATCGGCAGTTTCAGCGCCTGAGTGCTACACAACAAGACCTGATGTACTGGCTAGCTATTAATCGCGAACCGATTTTTTTTAAAGAGTTGGAACAGGACGTTGTCTGCCACCGATGCGCTCCTGATATTTTACAGTCTTTAGGGTCTCTACAACGGCGCTCATTGATTGAAAAAACCTCGGCTGGGTTTACCCAACAACCTGTCGTGATGGAATACATGCTTAATCGATTAATTGAGCAGATTCCTGAGGAAATTACTAGTCAAAATTTTGCTCTGTTGCGCACTCACGCATTAGTCAAAGCTACTGCTCCTGAGTATGTTTGGGATACTCAAGTTTGTCTTATTCTCGAACCAATTATTGAAAGATTACTCGCCAGTTTTGGTTCCACAAAAAAGCTCAGCAATCACTTGCTGGAAATTATTTCAATGCTGCGCTCCCCAACTTCCACGGTAAAAAAAATAACTCAAGATCCGGCATATATCTGCGGCAATATAATTAATATAATGCGCCAATTACAGGTGGATTTAAACAGCTATGACTTTTCTAATCTAACAGTTTGGCAAGCTAACCTAGAGGGGATTAAATTACACAATGTCAATTTCGCTGATGCTGACTTTACCAGCTCAGTATTTACGGAAACCTTAGGAAATATTTTATCAGCAGCATTCAGCCCAGATGGTAAACTATTAGCAACCTGTGATACAGATTGGAAAGTTCGCCTGTGGGAAGTACCAAGCGGTAAACTAGTTTTGCTATGTGAGGGTCATACCAATTTGGTACGAGACCTTGCTTTCAGCCATGATGGTAAAATCTTAGCTAGTTGCAGTGCCGATCACACCGTTAAGTTTTGGGATGTCAGTGATGGTAAGTGCTTAAAGACTTGTACCGGACATACTAATGAAGTATGTTCAGTCGCTTTTAGTCCAGATGGTAAGACCCTAGTTACTAGTAGTGGCGACCACACCTTGAAAGTCTGGGATATCAAAACTGCAGAATGTCTCAAAACTTGCACCGGACATAGCAGTTGGGTTAGATCCGTTGCCTTTAGTCCAGATGGTAAGACTATAGCCAGTAGCAGTGACGACCACACGGTGAAATTCTGGGATAGTGGCACTGGTGAATGCCTGAACACTGGCACTGGACATAGGGATTGCGTTGGGTCAGTGGCATTCACCAGTGACGGGAAAACCCTAGCCAGTGGCAGTGGCGACCACACGGTGAAGTTTTGGGAGGTAAGCACAGGTCGCTGCTTAAGAACTTACACAGGACATAGTAGTGGTGTCTACTCCGTCGCCTTTAGTCCAGATGGGAAAACCCTGGCTAGTGGCGGTGGCGACCACATAGTCAGGCTCTGGGATACTAGCACCAATGAATGTTTGAAAACGTTGCATGGACACAGCAATCAGGTATTTTCAGTTGCCTTTAGTCCTTATGGAAACACCCTGGTTTGTGTGAGTTTAGACCAAAAGGTGAAGCTGTGGGATTGTCAAACCGGTCAATGCTTGAAAACTTGGTATGGACATACGGATTGGGCAATGCCCATCGCGTTTAGTAGTGACGGTCACACCCTGGCTAGTGGCAGTAACGACTACACGGTAAGAGTATGGGATTATGGTACTGGTAGCTGCATCAGAACCTTGCCCGGACATACTGACTTTGTCTATTCAGTGGCATTCAGTAGTGATAGGAAAACCTTAGCCAGTGGCAGTACAGACAATACGATTAGGCTGTGGGATGTTAGCACAGGTTGCTGCATTAGAACACTACATGGCCATACTGATTGGGTATTTTCAGTAGCATTCAGTAGTGACGGGAAAACCTTAGCCAGTGGCAGTGCCGACCACACGGTCAAGCTGTGGGATGTCAGCACAGGTCACTGCATCAGAACGTTTCAAGAACATACCGATAGACTGCGTTCAGTGGCATTCAGTAATGACGGGAAAACCTTAGCCAGTGGCAGTGCCGACCACACGGTCAGGTTATGGAATTGTGAGACCGGAAGCTGTGTAGGAATTTTGCGCGGACATAGTAATCGAGTCCACTCCGTCGCCTTTAGTCCCAATGGTCAGCTTTTGGCTAGTGGCAGTACAGACCACACGGTGAAGCTGTGGGATATCCGTGAGAGTAAGTGCTGCAAAACCTTGACGGGACATACCAATTGGGTATTGTCAGTTGCTTTCAGTCCCGATGGGAAAACCCTAAGCAGTGGCAGTGCTGACAAAACGGTCAGACTTTGGGATGTTTCCACAGGGGAGTGCCGTGACATTTGCACCGGACATAGCCATCTGGTCTCTTCAGTCGCCTTCAGTGTGGATGGTCAAATTATGGCGAGTGGGTCTCAAGACCAAACGGTAAGGCTAAAGGATGTAGAAACAGGGGAGTGTTTGAAAATCCTGAGAACTCCTAGACTCTATGAAGCCATGAATATTACTGGAGTTAGAGGGTTAACTGAGGCACAGAAAGCAACTCTGAAAACGTTGGGAGCGATAGGATGAAGTTAGAAGTTAGAAGTTAGAAGTTAGAATTTAGAATTGGGAATTTAGAATTTAGAATTTAGAATTGGATTTTTTTCATTCTTCATTCTTCATTCTTCATTCTTCATTATTTTTGCAGTTGTCGCCATTGCAGTATCAAAATAATAGGGAATGCTATGCTCTGAAATAGCCCCTACGCGAACCCATTTAGCTTAGCTGTTACCGTAGCGCATTAGCTGATATTTAAACTGTATTAATAAGGTATAATTTTAGTAGTATAATAGTTATTATAAATTCTGAATTGGGTAACATTTATTCCATGAGTTATGACCAATCAACGTGCAGACTACGATAATCCATGGAAAGAGGCAATTTCCTTATATTTCCAACCTTTTATGGCATTTTTATTTCCCGAAATTGAGGAAAACATTGACTGGGATAAAGGCTATGAATTTCTCGACAAGGAATTCCAACAGATAGCCCGGGATGGGGAAATTAGCACTAGGGAAGCAGACAAATTAGTTAAGGTTTGGCGCAGCGATGGCCAGGAAACTTGGGTACTAATTCATGTGGAAGTCCAAAGTCAATACGAATCCGTGTTTGCTGAGAGGATTTATGTGTACAATGTCTTGATGGAGTCGCTCATGGTCTTTTAAAAGCGGGGATGAAGGTTGGTAGCGCGCTTTTAGCCGTGAAAAAAATCTTTTCAATATTCCGTAATTTTTATCCGGCGTGGTGTATAATAAAGTAAGTAAAAAAGGTCGATACTGATGATAGTTATAGAGTTCAAGGCATACGGCAAGCAAAAACAATATAATGCGATTGATGAAGCTATAAAAACAGCTAAATTTATTCGCAATAAATGCATCCGTCACTGGATGGATAATAAAGGTGTAAAGAAAACTGATTTAAGTGCTCTTTGTGCTGTCCTAGCCAAAGAATTCCCATTTGCCAATGAACTCAATTCCATGGCTCGACAAGCTAGCGCTGAAAGAGCATGGTCATCGATTGCACGTTTCTATGACAACTGCAAGAAGAAAGTCCCAGGGAAGAAAGGTTTTCCAAAATTCAAAAAGCACTGCCACTCGGTGGAATATAAGACTACGGGATGGAAACTATGTCCAGACAAAAAGTGGATTAATTTTATCGACAAGAAAGGTATTGGAAAACTTAAACTCAAAGGAACATGGGATTTATGGTGTTTGGAAATAAAACTGATAAAAAGAGTTAGGATAGTCCGCCGAGCAGACGGATACTATGTCCAATTTTGTGTCAATACTGACATTTATGAGGAGATAGAATTAACGGGCAAAACTATTGGTTTAGATGTTGGATTAAAAAACTTCTATACCGATTCTAATGGCGATAGTCAACCTAACCCTAGATTTTATCGAAAAGGTGAGAAACGACTAAAATTTCATCAACGTCGGGTTTCCCGGAAAAAGAAAGGCAAGGCCGTAGGCCACGCTTCGCGAACAGCCAACCGTAAGAAAGCCATTAATAGACTAGGCAAGACTCACCTTAATATAAGTAGGCAGCGTGAAGAACATGCCAAGAGACTGGCGCGTTGCGTAGTCCAATCTAACGATTTGGTAGCCTATGAAGATTTGAGGGTTAAAAACTTGGTTAAGAACCACTCTCTTGCTAAATCTATCTATGATGCAGGTTGGTACCAATTCAGAAAATGGATAGAACATTTTGGTACGAAGTTTGGTAGAGTAACTGTTGCAGTCAATCCTTCCTATACTTCGCAAAACTGTTCTAATTGTGGCGAAGTGGTTAAGAAGTCGATTTCTACTAGAACCCATGTCTGTTCGTGCGGATGTGAATTAGATCGTGACCACAACGCCGCAATCAACATTTTGAATCGAGCCTTGAGTACGGTGGGGCACACCGGAACTTGGAATAATATTCCAAACGCTTGGGGAGATTTAGCCTCTACTTTGATTGGTGAAAACCTGTCACAGCAAGCCGAGTCATTGAACCAAGAATCCCCGTCTCGCGATTAGTGGGGAGTGTCAAGTTACTAGTTTTGAACGCCTTGCTCGTCAAGAAGGGATTGAAATCGGCATTTTGGAAAAAGGTCGAGAATGGCTCCTGGAAGTACTTCGGCTTCGTTTTGAAGATGTGCCTAGTGAGTTGGTGGAAACAATCAACCAAATTAAGGAGGACTCGATTTTGACAATGTTGCACAGACAGGCAATTACCATTGCTTCTGTAGAGGAGTTTATGGTTGTGGTTAATCAGCAGCTAGCTTCTGGTGAGCAAAGTTCTTAGGTGCGCTGTAAGCATTCAGCAGTCAGCAGTCAGCAGTCAGCTTTGTGGCATAGGCTTAATGTTTGTGGCACGGGCTTCGACACTGTTACATAACTTAGATTCAACCAATGCTGACCTGTTTTATTCAAAAGCTAATAGCCTATTAGCTGATAGCTGAATCCTTACGGTGCGCTTAACGGAAAGTGCCACAGGAAAATTTGAGAAATTATTGGAATGAAGAATGTATAATTTAGAATTTAGAATTTAGAATTGGATTTTTTTTAATTCTTCATTCTTCATTCTTCATTCTTCATTCTTAATCTGATTGTAAGCATTCAGATTAAGAAATTTTCGGTAATACTGATATCATTCCAAACCAACTTAATGGTAAAATGTTCTCCTGCTTCGCCGCTAACTTGCAACTTAAGATTTTCTGTCTCTCTGGCTTGGACTTGAATCACCACAATTCCTTCTTCATCTAGCACCATAATTTGTAAACCTTTGGGGAGAAGGTCTCGACCACCAGCAGGATGCAGCTCAATGGATAGATTCATTTTGGGTGATTCTGTCCGATGTAGCTCCACTAATAAAGCGACTTGCTGATCACCCCAGCCGATCTCAGTACCGAGTAGCTTACCTCTTTTCACTCCTGCTGTAGTATGGAATTTGCTACTAGCTTCTTGATGCAGTCGCTCATGGGGGAAACCCCCAAGACCGCGCTGCATCGCTTGGTGAAAGGAGTCACTTCTAAAACTTAAAACTCGCTCTGGGTATTGCTCTAAGATAGTCTCCACGTTTTCCCAACCCGGATCAAAACAATCCTCTAACCACCGCTTTAGTTTTACCACCTTTTGACTGGGTTTTGATCGCTGTGGTGGGCTGGGGTCTAATCTAAAATTGTCTAATCTCAAACTATCCTTAGGGAAGGGAGAAGGGGAAATGGGGAATGGGGAATGGGAGCTATTAGATCCTGAATCCCCTTGCCTTCCGGAACCTCTGCGAAAAACGGGAACTGCTTTGTGGGTTTGTCCTGCTGGAATAGTGGTGTGTGACATTAATAAGTTACTCCAATACACTCTGCAATTTTCATAATAATGGCCAGACAATCGCAAAATTTCTCAGTTTTTGTCTCATTTGTATCAGTTTTAAATTATATAAATTCTACGACTTTTGAGGTACAAATGTCTGGGTTTTAGGGAGCAGGGAGCAGGGAGCAGGGAGCAGGGAGCAGATAAGAGGCAATAGGCAATAGGTTAAAAATATTGTGTATCTGATAGCTATGATAAACGCTATAAGAATGTAGAATTTGAAATTATGCCTTAACCCTTAACCATTCTAAATTCTTCATTCTTCATTCTAAATTCTTCATTTTGCTGGTAATCTCTCTAATTGCTGCTAAATCGGGATAGCATAATATACTATCCATTGCTAGCCAAAGTAAGTACTCGATATTCCCGGCGGGGCCAGTAATGGGAGAGGAGATTAATCCTTTGTACTGCCAACCCAGCTGTTTGGCGGATTCTAGAACGTTTGCGATCGCATCCGCACGGTGATGGGGGTCCCTAACTACTCCCTTTTTTCCGACACGGTCACGACCAACTTCAAACTGAGGCTTGACTAGCAACACTACTTCACGGGGAGGGGATAGCAGTTGCCACAGAGCAGGAAGAATTTTGGTTAAGGAAATAAAGGAAACATCGACTACGCCTAAATCAGCATAGACTTGACTTTGATTCGGGACTGGTGAAACACCGTACAAGTCGGCTGGCTGAAGATAGCGTAAGTTGGTACGTTCTTTCAACACCACTCGCTGGTCATTGCGCAGACTCCAGGCTACTTGTCCATATCCCACATCAACACCATAAACCTGTTTTGCTCCAGCTTTTAGCAAGCAGTCGGTGAAGCCACCGGTGGAAATGCCACCATCTAGGCAAATGCGTCCTTCTACTGAAATCCCAAATACCTCTAAGGCTTTGGCAAGTTTTTGCCCTCCTCTGGATACAAAAGGGGGTTTCTCTTTGACCTGAATCTGAGCCGTGGTCTTAATTTCAGTTCCTGGCTTATCTAATATTTGTCCATCTACCATTACTTCACCGGCACGAATCAGCACCTGAGCTCGCTGTCGGGATTCACACAGGTTAAGGTCTACTAATAATTTGTCGAGTCGTTGTTTAACCAATGGGATTGGAAGGTTAGGAGGTTAGGAGGTTAGGAGGTTGGAGGTTAGGAGGTTGAAGGTTAGGAGGTTGAAGGTTAGGAGGTTGAAGGTTAGGAGGTTAGGAGGTTAGGAGGTTAGGAGGTTAGGAGGTTAGGAGGTTGGAAGGGGGGGTTTATAAAGAGCCTAATGCCTAGTGGCTGCACTTTTGATCTCTTTGCAGTTTACCACTGAGATACTTTGGTTTGGGTTGTTGTGTTACCTTCGCTGGTGGAGAAACTGGAATCGAGTAGTAAATGCGATCGCATCCCAAAGGGAGTGACAAGCCACCTTTTTACCCTTGTTATCACCCCCTCAGGTCTTAATCCCTACTCCCATTAACTTAGGAGCTTTGTAGCTCACCCCATTGAAAACACTATATAATACCGATTTTAAGGACAATATCAAAAACAAGCCGATGTCAAGAAATCCTCTAATTCATAGAAATCTGTGTTTTCTAAGTCTTTAGGATGGATGACTAAAGTTAGTTTCCTGGTGACAAACTCCTTCTTAGAAGCCACTACGAATGAAAGAATAATTAACTTAGCTAATGCCATTCGAGGTAAGTTAGTACGAGCTAAGTCCGCTCCAATAACAGGTATAGCAACGTCGATACCATGACCCTTCCGGCGAACTTCTTCCCAAAGACAGCTCAAAGAATTCCAAATGTATAGTTATTTTAAATAAGGAGGAGACACTAAGAAGCACAATATTCACGAATTACTTCATCCAGAGAAGTGTCTATAGAAGTATACATTCTGGCTCTCTTTAAAGCACTAAAATCATGCTCTATATCATTGAAATCTGGAGAGTATTTCGGCAAAAATAATACTTGATGACCGGCTGACTCTACTAATTCTCTAATTGCATTTTTTCTATGAATTGGTGCATTATCCATAATTAATACTGAAGGAATTGTTAATGAGGCTAATAAATATTGGCTTAACCATCCTTCAAATACTTCGGCATTAAGACTACCACTAAACAAGGGGCTATTAAATCTTTTGATTTCTTCCTTCTTCCTGCTACTAAATTTTCTCTTTTTATTCGTTTTCCTGTTTGTTCACCATACAGTTTTTTCCCTTTTTTTGACCATCCATAAAGGCATGACTGTATTTTGTAAAACCCCGACTCATCAATGAATACAAGGCTTTTAATTCCATATATTTTTATTAATTCTCTTAATGCTCTTAAATACTTTATTCTTTCTTTCCTATCTCTTTCCCGATAACGAAGTTCTTTTTTTTTACGAGTTATTTTCATTTTTTTGAGTGCGTATAATATTGCACTTGGGCGCACTCCAAATTTTTTGGCTCTCTCTATTAATTTAGCATCTGGATTTTCTTTGACATCTTGTTCTAAGGCTTTCCAATCTAGCTTTCTTTGACGACGTTCTACTTTATTAGCCTTTAGTTCGGAACGATTCAACCACTTGTATATTGTCGCTCTTCCTATCCCAAATACTTTCGCTGCCTCTGTAATTTTTCCACCTTTTTCTATATAGTTTATTACTTTTTTTCTGAAATCTAGACTGTATGGCATTGCTGTCAGTTATTGAAAATATACCCTTTTCATTTTACCTCATCACCGTCTTATCCTTAATTGAAACAACTATA
>NZ_JAAHFZ010000046.1:0-50777 GCF_010672795.1 Moorena sp. SIO1G6 | reverse complement strand
GTAGAATTTAGAATTTAGAATTTAGAATTTAGAATTTAGAATTTAGAATTTAGAATTTAGAATTTAGAATTTAGAATTTAGAATTTAGAATTTAGAATTTAGAATTTAGAATTTAGAATTTAGAATTTAGAATTTAGAATTTAGAATTTAGAATTTAGAATCCAAGATTCAACCTTTAACCTTCAACCTGCTAACCTGCAACCTTGGCCTATTGGCCACGCTACGCGAACAACTTTCAACCTTGCAATTAACTAATCTTTAATACCTTACTATTAAAATTTGAACTGAGCCCCTGCTTGGACTCTAGCATCAAATCCTTCTTCACCGGTACCTAGTTTAGCATCTATAACAATACCATTATTTGAATGGTACCTCAAGATGCCGCCATAGTTAAAGTCTGACACTCGACTTTCAAGCCCCACAGAGGAAAAATAAGTATTTTTTTTATCCGGATAAAAATAGAGGAATAGGGAACAGGGAACAGCGGATCTGGGAACAGGGAGTAGGGCGTGGCGGAATATGGGGTAGACAGAGAATTTATTGGCACTTTCTGGATTTCTCTCGACTCAATCAGTAGCTAATCTATGCAATAGCAAGATGTGGTAAGGGTATGGCGATTAACCCCATCGGTGTCAATTGTTCCGATGCCAGCACCCTAGCTGAGGATCAGGGTCACGAAGCATCTCAATAATAATCTCAATGACCTTTATTCCTGGAGAGCTAGTCTGTGAGTGATCGTAACGATTTAATTGAAATTTCTGGTACTCAGAACCCCTCTCGCCGTGGGGATGTCATTTTTGTCCATGGACTCGGGGGTGATGCGCTAAGTACTTGGCACCCGCAAGAACGGCGAGATGATGATAATTTTTGGCCTGCTTGGCTGGGGGAAGATTTATCAGATGTGGGAATTTGGTCCCTGGCTTATGAGGTACAACCGTTTAGATGGAAGGGTAATTCTATGCCTCTGGTAGACCGGGCGACTAATAGTTTAGATCTACTGGATAGTTATGAGATAGGCGATCGCCCAATAATTTTCGTTACTCACAGTATGGGGGGACTGCTGGTTAAACAGATGCTGCGCAGTGCTAGGGACTTTGGCAAATGGGAAGCGATCGCATCTGGGACGAGGGGAATTGTTTTCCTGTCTACCCCTCATTCTGGTTCGGTCTTTGGGCGCTTTCCTAGGCCGGGGAACCCGGCCTAGGAAAGCGCCTTCGGGTCGCACCTCAAATACATTAAATCCTGACACAGCATTATAACCTGTGTCAGGTATAATACTTGTATGCTAACAATGACCTACGAATACAAGCTAGAACCAAATACCGAACAGATTGCTACTATCGAGCAAACGCTAGATATATGTCGATCGGTTTGGAACTTCGCCCTTAGACAGCGTAAAGATTGGTGTGCATCTCGTAAGTCGTCTATAAATGCTTGTTCGATTCATTATGAATACATCATTCCTGCTAACGAACCATTTCCTAACTACCATTTGCAAGCCAAACAGTTAACCGAAGCTAAGAAAGTCTATCCTCAACTCAAATTAGTTCACTCTCAAGTTCTACAGCAAACATTAAGAACCTTAGATAGAGCTTGGGATGATATGAAGGCTAGGGGTTTTGGTTTCCCACGGTTTAAAAATAAGTATCGGATGCGTTCTTTTGTTTTTCCACAGTTAGGGAAAAACCCGATCAGAAATGATGCTATTAAGATTCCCAAACTGGGATGGGTGAAATGGCGACAATCTAGACCTATTCCCTTTGGGTTTGAAGTCAAACAAGCAAGAGTAGTTAAAAAGGCATCTGGTTACTTTGTGATGCTATCACTTAAACTAAATGTTGACGTTCCTAATCCCATGCCTCACGGTCATCCGCGAGGTGTGGATTTGGGCTTTGACAAGTTTGTTGCTACCAGTGATGGCGAAGAGATTAAGCGACCTAGATTTCTGAAAACCCTACAACGTAAGCTGAAATTGCTACAACGTAGGCTAAAGAACAAACAAAAAGGCTCGAATAATCGGCACAAGTTAAACCAGAAAATAGCTAGACTACATCAGCAAATATCTGAGACTCGTAAAGATTGGCATTTTAAGCTGGCTCATCATTTGTGTGATGGTGCTGGCATGATATTTTTAGAAGATATCAACTTTGTCTCATGGCAAAGAGGGATGCTTTCAAAACACAGTGTCGATGCTGGATTCGGTCAGTTTGTAAATATATTAAAGTGGGTCTGTTTTCGTCGTGGCGTATATTTTGCCAAAGTCAATAAGGATGGGACTTCTCAGATTTGTCCTAACTGTGGCGCACATACAGGAAAGAAAACTCTAGATATTCGTTTTCAGCATTGCTTTGATTGTGGATATACAACTACACGGGATGTAGCAGCTAGCCAAGAAATTAGGAATCGTGGAGTAAGTGCGCTAGGGCATAGCGTGCTAGAAAATGTCTGTGGATTGGAAGCGACGGGGAGTATTGGTCACGATACTCTAGTTGGCACGAGACGAAGCAGAAAACCTAATTCGCGAGAGTTAGGAATCCCCCACTAAGACATCGAGCATAGCAAGATGGCGCTATGTGGGGGGAGGATGTCAAACAAACCTTTCCAGGGTCTAGGTTGGTTTTACCAAGGTCAAGGGGCTTATAACCAGGCATTACCCTGGTTAGAGCGATTCTTAAATCTCACCAAAAAAGGGGGTTCGGGGGATAATCCCCCACAGCTAACCGTTCGCGCAGCGTGACCGAATGGTCAAGGGTTCAACACCCTTGAGGTTAGCTAACAAACTTTCCGGAATAGCCAGTATCTTGTTGTAGAATAAACATAACTGAAATGAGCAAAGGCACTCTTTTTACTTCGGAGAAACGGCCATGCCAGTAGGTTAGTATCGGCGAGTGATACGCTTGCTCGAAGTATTGGGGCTGTCCGGGAGATGTTGAAAAAACTCCTAGGTCAACAACACCCATCTGTTGCCAAATCTCTCAACAATCTGGCATTACTCTACTCTAAGCAGTACAAAAAAATAGCAATTAAAGTAGGGTGGGCAAAGTAATATAATCTATCAATACTCACGCATAGCCAAACTGTTTTTGCCCACCCTACAAGCTAAAAAATCTAGCCTAGAGCAAGTTAATTTTTATGCTAGACTATAGAGATTTAATCACTAGGATTGCAGTCATTTTTTTATGATGACAAAAGTAGAAAAGATTCAAGCTGAAATTGAGGCTCTCTCTAAGGAAGATTTCGTGCGCTTGAGAGAGTGGTTTGCTGAAAAAGACTGGTTACTCTGGGATAAACAGCTTGAAGCTGATATCGCCGATGGGAAGTTAGACTTCTTACTTGAGGAGGCAATGACAGCTAAATCCGAAGGAAAATTACAGGATTTGTAAGCGGTAAATTTTAGTGGCTTGAATCCCTGGTTCAGATCCCCCTAAATCCCCCGAGCGAGGGATTGCTCGCTCGGGGGACTTTTGAATCTAATTCCCCCCTTTTTTAAGGGGGGTTAGGGGGGATCAAAGACTTGTGTGTACAAAAAAATAGCAATTAAAGTAGGGTGGGCAAAGTAATCTAATCTAGAATAATCAAAAGAACCAAAATGTTTTTGCCCACCCTACAAGCTGATAGCTGATAGCTGTCAGCCGTCAGCCATAGTAAAAAAAAATACCAATTAAAGTAGGGTGGGCAAAGTAATCTAATCTAGAATAATCAAAAGAACCAAAATGTTTTTGCCCACCCTACAAGCTGATAGCTGAATGCTCCCGATTCCCGATTCCCGATTCCCGATTCCCGATTCCCGATTCCCGATTCCCTACTCCCTTATCAAATCATCGTAACCGTCCCGAACGCAAAATACTGACAATCAGCCACAATCCTAAAAAACTAGCAGCAGCAAACAGGATATTAGTAACCACTAACATCTGGGGAGTTTGGCTTCCTGAGGCCACAATTGCTGCACCGATAATCAGGGAACCGACTACAATACTGAAGGAAAGTCGATTAGCGGAATCATCGATACTGTAACGTAGTTTGTCTAGCTCTGGGACGGTAATATTCCACTTCAGGGTTTCGGAACTAACCCGGTTTAAAAATAATTCGATTTGAGAAGGCGATCGCAATGACAGGCTTTTGAGATCTAAAATAGTTCTCAGAAGGGTTTGTAAGGGATCATCTCCCAGGAGTTGACGCCGAAACACTTCCGTAATCAGGGGTTTGATTTGGTCGAGCAGGTTAATGTCAGGATAAAATCCACGGGTAACCCCTTCCAAGTTAGCTAGGGTTTTGGCATATAAACCCATATTACCGGGTAAGCGGATTTTATTATTGCGCGAGACTTGCAGTATCTCATAAAACACTTCACTAAAGTTGATTTTGGAGAGGCTTCGGTTGTAATACTTGCGCAGCATGCGGTCATAGTCATTTTCCAGGCCAGATAAATTGACCGACTCACCGGCTTCAGATAGTTGTAGGGTTAACTGAGCACATCGCTTGCCATCTAAATCTACAATTGCTAAGAGCATTTCCGTCAAAATCTGTTGGCTGCGGGGGTCTAAGCGTCCAATCATCCCACAGTCTAATAAAGCGACGCGACCATCCCTCAGATAAAATATGTTTCCGGGATGGGGGTCAGCATGGAAGAAGCCATCGATGTAAACCTGCTGGAAAAAAGCCCGAAATAACAGGGTGGTAATTTCCCGTCGCTGGGTCTGGGTATCTTTGCCCTCTTGAGTTTGTGATAATTGCGCCGATAGCAGAGGTGCCCCTTCCAGCCACTCAATGGTAAGTAGCTTTTGGCTGGTCAAATCCCAGTAAATCTTTGGTATAACTAATTGGTGGGAATCGAACCAGCGGCTATTGGATAGATTACTGCGGAGTTTATCGGTATAGTTAGCTTCTTGGGTAAAATCCAGTTCTGCTTCTAGGGCAGTAACAAATTCATCGGCTATGGCAACGATATCGTAAGTCTTACCAAATTCCGTCAGAGAGACTAACTCCGCTAAGCCTCTAATGATAGCAATATCTTGGGCAACTATCTGGTCAATCCCAGGACGTTGCACTTTCAGAGCCACCTCTTGACCATTTTTGAGGGTAGCGCGATGGACTTGACCAATGGAACCAGCAGCAATAGCTTGGGGATTGATGGTAGTAAAGGTTTCTGAGATTGGCTTGGCTAGTTCTTGCTGTAGCAGGCTTTCTATTTCACTCCAGGCTACTGCTGGTACATTCGCTTGCAAGTCAGTCAGGACTTCAACATAGGCTCCTGGTAATAGGTCGGGACGGGTAGACAGCAGTTGTCCTAACTTAACGTACACCGGACCTAAATTGATTAAGATGTTACGAAGGACAGCGGGAGGGGGGAGTTGAGGTTCGTCATTATTTTTGTTGCCCGATAGGAGTCCTCGCATGTAATCCCAACCGTTTCGGAAGACAACTTCTAGGATTTCTCGCTGGCGGGTACTGGTTTGAGTTAGGGAAAACATTGGCTGAGGGTGGTTGAGTGATTTGGTTATATCCTAGACTTCGCGGCAAAGTGGGGAATCGGGAATCGGGAATCGGGAATCGGAACCCACCCCTAACCCCTCCCAGGAGGGGAACGGGAATCGGGAATCGGGAATCGGGAGCAGGGGACAGTAGACAAAAATTGAAGCTGGATCGCAAAAAAAAATTTTCTGATCTACTTGCAAATCCAGACTAGATTTGTTAGCCTTAATAAGGCGTCAAAAAAAGCAAGCCGGGATAGCTCAGCTGGTAGAGCAGAGGACTGAAAATCCTCGTGTCGGCGGTTCAAGTCCGCCTCCTGGCATACATTATGAAACCCCCACCGAAGCAAGGCTATTATTGTTGATACATTAATTTAGTGTTTTGCTTTAGGCTGAAACAAACCAGATAATGCTACATATTTGTAGCATAACTAACCTT
Organism: Moorena sp. SIO1G6; assembly: GCF_010672795.1. Lineage (NCBI taxonomy): Bacteria > Bacillati > Cyanobacteriota > Cyanophyceae > Coleofasciculales > Coleofasciculaceae > Moorena > Moorena sp. SIO1G6. The sequence goes on along the minus strand of NZ_JAAHFZ010000046.1, from coordinate 44,867 downwards.
AGCTAGCAGGACGTACTACACGAATTAGTTTGCCTTGCAAAGTTTGCTCTACTTTTACAGCTTCATCTATCCGTGCTGCAAACTGTTTCCAATTGCGATTATTGGTACAAACAACAATCCCGAAATGGTCAGAGTTCCGGCGATGCAAGCGGATAAAATCATCTCTGTTGATAGTCAAAACTGAGCGTTCTTGGCTAATGGCAAATGCGAGGACTTCATTATCAGGTGTACCTCTATCTGCATTACCTGCTTCTTGTACAGTCAGAACATCATGCCCCAAAGTGCGTAATAATCCTACTACAGGAAAAGGGAACTGCTCATCTGCGTAAAAACGTGCCATCTACTAGGCTACCTCATTGCGCTCAATCGCTATTTCGATTTCATCGGGGTGAGCTTTTGCGTATACCCAAGCATTCGCTAAATCAGCAGCTGTAATTGTTGGATAACTTGTTAAAAGGTCACCATCACTGTATCCAATACGACGAGCTTCTACAAGTAACCAGACGGGAATACGAGTATTGGCAATACAAGCTTCCCCCCCACAAACTCTAGGGTTTTTCTCAATTCCTTGCCAATTGTTTGTGAGACTTTGAGCGAGTAACTGAATAACCTGCACTTTTTCACTAGGGCTAAGGGCAAGAAGTTGTTGCTCTAAGTCTTTAAGTACCACGGATGTCAATCCTTTGATGCGCGGGAAAGCTATATTTATAATTGTACCAGAAATCGGGAATCGGGAATCGGGAATCGGGAATCGAGGCAAAATCTTGTGTGGCTGATAGCTGAATGCTTAAATACAGTTCAATCCCACCAATAGCAAACAACAACCGCATCCCGATCACGTTGAATATCGTCTCCCCATAATGCTCCTTCATATCGATATCTCAATCGGCGTTTGAGTCGGTAACTGTACTCTTCATTGGTGCCATCAGTTACCTCTACCGAGTCAGCTCGCCATTTTTTACCCAAATCTATTAGTTGGGAAACTTTAGTATCTTGATTTTCTGCAAGTATGTATAAGGTATCTGCTGGATAGGCCACAAAATGAATAATGCTGCTATCTGGCATTGGACGATAGTTTGCCATTGCCAGCAGGGTATCTACCAGACCACCAAAACTTAAGCCATTTTCATCTGGTGCAAAGACTGGTTTGGTAAACAGAAAGCTTGCCCATAAATCTCTGTGCTTGGAAAGGTCAGTAATAACTTCTGGGCCATCAAACTCATTGAATCGTCGCTGCAAAACCAAAGCAGCAAATAGTTCTTGGGGAGAATACGATTCAGCAATGGATTGGATTTTCGTTAAGTCAAGCATTGTTGTTATCAGGATTTTTACCTGGCCTAACTTTTACTGCGTAAAAACGTGCCATCTACTAGGCTACCTCATTGCGCTCAATGTCAGCAGTCAGCCGTCAGCGGTCAGCAGTCAGCTGAAAATAAACCTCATTCGCCTAAGGTAGGGCGTTCCCTTAGAGGATATCTGAAAAGTTTTTTGATACTGAATTTTGCCCCCCTGACCCCCCAACTTTGGGGGAAGAGTCAATTTGCTTCTAAAAGTCCCCCAGAATTGGGGGATTTAGGGGGCTTGGATGTAGCAAATGAGACTTCTCAGACAACCTCTTAGCGTGGGCAATGCGCAATGCGCAAACGGTCGAATTTAATAGTTCGAGATTAATGAAAATTGAAAGTATGGATAAAAGCCCATCTAAGCATATGCTGAATGCTGAATGCTAAATGCTGAATGCTGAATGCTGAATGCTGAATGTTGATAGCTTAAGTAATAGAAATAATCGGGTGAACCTAACAGCTCACCCGAAAACTCAGCTAAGCTAAACTAAAACTAATCTACTTGAGCGTTCCCGCTGGGATGCCCAAAATATCTTCAATCTTGGGCATTTCTTCGATAGGAATCACTCGCCCTTCATCTTCAAATCCAGCGATTTTATCAAAGTTCAAATACTTATACAAATCACTAGCAAAGGGATTAATTTTCTCGGCTACAATTGACTGATACTCTTCAGCACTGGGAATCCGACCTAATAAGGCACAAGCTGCTGCTAATTCAGCAGAACCCAAGTAGACTTGGGCACCTTTACCCATACGATTATTAAAATTACGAGTAGAGGTGGAGAATACTGTGGCTTTATCAGCAACCCGAGCTTGATTTCCCATGCACAGGGAACATCCAGGCATTTCAGTCCGGGCACCAGCTATGCCAAAGATACCGTAAACCCCTTCTTCTTTGAGTTGTTTCTCATCCATCCGGGTAGGGGGACAAATCCACAACCGAGTGCTAACAGGGGGTTCCCCTTCTAGGACTTTGGCTGCAGCACGGTAATGTCCAATATTGGTCATGCAAGACCCAATGAATACTTCATCGATGCGATCGCTTGCGACTTCAGACAACAATTTTACATTATCTGGGTCATTGGGAGCCGCTACAATTGGCTCAGTGATTTCATTCAAGTCAATCTCGATAATTTCAGCATACTCTGCATCCTTGTCCGCTGCCATCAGTACCGGATTTGCCAACCATTCTTCCATCTTGGCCACTCGACGCATGATCGTACGGGCATCTTGATAGCCTCGCCCTACCATATTTTTCAGTAGGGCGATATTGGAACGCAAATACTCAGATACTGTTTCTACTCCGAGCTTAATGGTACAGCCAGAACAAGACCGTTCCGCAGTAGCGTCAGTAAGTTCAAAGGCTTGCTCAACTTTCAAATCGGGCAATCCTTCTATTTCCATAATCCGTCCCGAGAAGACATTTTTCTTATTCTTCTTCTCTACTGTCAGCAATCCTTTTTGAATAGCTACATAGGGAATAGCATTGACAATATCGCGCAATGTTACCCCTGGCTGCAATTCACCTTTGAACCGCACTAACACAGATTCGGGCATATCTAAGGGCATGACTCCCAAAGCAGCACCAAAGGCGACTAATCCGGAACCGGCGGGGAAGGAAATGCCTAGGGGGAAACGGGTGTGAGAGTCTCCACCAGTGCCTACGGTATCAGGTAATAACATCCGGTTCAACCAAGAGTGGATAATGCCATCCCCAGGACGCAAGGCTACACCAGCACGAGAGGCAAAGAAGTCGGGCAATTTTTTATGGACTTTGACATCAACGGGCTTGGGATAAGCAGCAGTATGGCAGAAGCTTTGCATGACTAAGTCCGCACTGAAACCAAGACAAGCCAGTTCTTTCAATTCATCCCTAGTCATGGGTCCTGTGGTATCTTGGGAACCAACTGTAGTCATGATCGGTTCGCAAGAGCTACCTGGACGAACACCGGGTAAGCCACAGGCTTTACCGACCATTTTCTGGGCTAAGGTGAAGCCTTTGCCTGTATCTTCTGGCATGGTTGGACGGGCAAACAGGGGACTCGGTTCTAATCCCAAGGCTTCCCGGGTTTTATCCGTAAGCGATCGCCCAATCAGTAACGGAATCCGTCCACCAGCACGGACTTCATCGAGGATGGTATCGGGTTTGAGGGTAAAGGTGGAAATAACTTCCCCAGCTTGGTTAGTGATTTCACCCTTGTAGGGATGGATGGTAATCACATCCCCAGTTTCCATTGTTGAAACATCGCACTCAATGGGCAATGCACCAGAATCTTCAGCCGTGTTGAAGAAGATCGGGGCAATTTTGCCACCTAAGATATATCCCCCAGCCCGTTTATTAGGAACATAGGGGATATCTTCACCAATATGCCAAAGTAAGGAATTAATTGCCGATTTCCGGGATGAACCAGTACCAACAACATCCCCAACATAAGCCACAGGGTACCCATTTTCTTTTAATTTAGCAATAGTTTCTAAACCCGACTCTATCCGAGATTCCAACATGGCCAAGGCGTGTAACGGAATATCTGGGCGAGTGGTGGCGTGAGTGGCGGGGGATAAGTCATCGGTATTGGTTTCTCCAGGTACCTTAAATACAGTTACAGTAACTGCTTCGGGGAGTTTGGGACGCTGGATGAACCACGCAGCATTGGCCCAAGCATCGATGACTTGCTTGGCGTAAGGATTGACATCGGAAATTTCTAGAACATCATTGAACGCATCAAAGACAAGTAATGTCTTACTTAGGGCAGTAGCGGCTTCGGCTGCTAAGGTGGTTTGATCAGACTGGAGTAACTCAACCAAGGATTGGACATTGTAGCCTCCGACCATAGTACCCAAGAGGTCTACAGCACCCTGGGGGTAAATCAGAGGACTAGTGAGTTCTGCTTTTGCGATCGCAGTTAAAAACCCGGCTTTGACATAAGCTGCTTCATCAACTCCAGGGGGAATGCGATCGCGTAACATAGCCATTAATGCTTCTTCTTCCCCAGCTGGTGGATTTTGCAGCAGTTCACAAAGTTGGGATGTTTGCTCAGCACTTAGGGGTAGGGGAGGAATTCCTTGAGCTCCCCGTTCAGCTAGGTGTTCACGATAAGATTTCAGCATGATAGATTTACCTGTGCGCGGGCTTCATGTATGACCAATAATAATAGGTTTCAAGAATCCCCGCGTCTAATGACCGGGGAGTGTCAAATTTGTTACAAATATTGCCCTACCAGAGTGTCGCAAGTCATCAAAGCATGAAAAATCAAAGCATCAAAAAAGCGATCGCTGTGGATCGCTCTGTCTTGTGTTAGAGAGTTGTGGATACGTGAAAAAGTTTGAATAAGGTTTGGTCAATCTATATCGCAATGGCTGGGGTTGGCGATAATCCCAAACTGACTCGTCACCAGACTTGTGAGAGTATCTGTGTTAACTCACTAGATAGGTTGCATCTGCTTTGACTCCTCTTCTAGAAGCCTGACCAGATTCTGATCACCGTTAGCTTTAGCTACCTCTAGACGATGTTCCAAAGTTTGGCGCATAGTAGCCAGATGCGCTTTTCTGCTCTCATTCAAGACTTTTTGCAGCCGGTGGCGAGCAATCGATGTCTTTGCAGCCACAGTAGAAATCGATTTAGCCACTGGTTGAGAATTAGTTACATCAGAATTAGTTACAGTTGCATTACCAGTGCAGTAGGAAACACCACGCCATTTCAGATGATTTACTGGTGGGGGTTCAGGCATGTGTCTGGGATAGTGAACTCTCCAATTCTGAGCCCGATAAGTGCCACCAATTTCACCCTCTCTCACTTCTAGTAAAGAGGGTTCAGCGTCGTAACTTACACCACGATACCTAAGTTTCATATCTATTACCCCTCCGATTGACTAATAATAATATCAGACCACTTTTTTCAATAGTCTTGAGTGCTTTTAATGTAAGCTAACAGCTGACAGCTGAAGGCTGTTAGCTTAAAATCCGATGTTGCTTAATAATGGAATGGTTTGAAGAGTTTTGTGGAATAAGCATCTTGCCCCTTCCACCAAGATGGCCATTCCACCCACCAGGTCAAACAGCTTTAGTGAAAAATTTAAAATTGAAAGTCTGGGAAAAAGCCCATCAGCTGATAGCTGATAGCTGTTGGCGTAGCCTGCGCGTAGCGCATATGCTTACCTCAGCACTTTTTGACTCAAACAAAACTAGTGATACTAATAGCTACCCTCTTTTATAGGTAACACCACGATAGGTCATGTTAGCGGGTGATTTACGCCAAGGATTATGCTTAATTCGGTGAACTTTCCAGCTATGACCCCGGTAAGTGCCACCAATTTCACCTTCAGATACTTCTAGGGTAGATGGTTCACTTTGATAACTGACACCTCGGTAAGAAAGTTTCATTGCTCGAATACCTCCGATTGGATTGCTTAATCGAATTACTTAATGGAATTGCTTAATAAGTTGCTTGGCCAGGAATTGTTTAATAAGTTGGTTGGCCAGGTGAGGAATTCTGTCTAAGGGTTAGGCAAGCTTGCCCTAGGTATCACTTTCTTGGGTTCTCTACGGCTTATCTACTTCAGGATATCTGAGTGGAGAGCCACTGATCCGACAGAGACCTCAATGCTTATTCAATTCCAATTTTTATTTCTGTATCTATTTTGACACTTTTTTCGACAAAAGTCAAATGTTAAGAAAAAAAACAAATCAGATCCTTTCCGATGGTTAAGGTTATACACTCTAGGCTCTAGGCTCTAGATTTTAGGCATGAGGCTCTAAACATTTAGAATAAGGGGATTTTGACAAAGTTTGCTAAGTCTTCGGAAAGCAAAGAAGCCTTCAACTACGCCTCTTGTCCCTAATACTCAAGAATTAATACCTAAGAATTAATACCTAAGAATTAATACCTAAGAATTAATATTTCTAAAACTTAATCGTCCTAAAACTTAATATTTAAAACTGTAAACATATGCCCTACGCGCACGCTACGCGAACAGCAGTCAGCCTTTAGCTGATAGCTGATAGCTGATAGCTGATAGCTGATAGCTGATAGCTGATGGCTGATAGCTGATAGCTTACCTAAAACTTAATACCTAAGACTTAATACCTAGGCGACCGGACTGGATATAGCACTACGCGCTACTGTTAGGACATTGTCTTGATGCAGTCGCTCATGGGGGAAACCACGGCAGTCGCTCATGGGGGGAACCACGGCAGTCGCTCATGGTTTGAAGTTACCGTAAGACAGTTGAGCCTTAATCAATAAGTTTTAACCCTTTTTTGCATAACCTACCAACCATAAAGGCTCAACTGTCTAAGGTTTCGTCTCCGGGGGACCCCCAAGACCGCGCTGCCTCCCCAAGACCGCGCTGCCTCCCCAAGACCGCGCTGCATCGCTCCTAAACTCCGAAACGTAAGTCATAGCTTACTTTTAGGTGCGACCCGTGGCGAATTTAATTCGCCTACGGAAAGCGCACCTTTGACTTCTGACTTCTAACTTCTGACGCTAAGCGTAGCGCTATATCAGGGAGTGGGGAATCCTCAAGAGTACCCCCAAGGGTACTTTTATAGCCCCTCAGAGAGATAAAACTGGATTTGTGAAGAGATTGCTTGTATCTATACTCACGAAACCTTGGAGAACTTCTATGATTAGGTGCATCAAACAACCCACTTCCTCAGTGCTCAAGGTGTTTTTACTGGGCTGCTCATTGCTACTGCTGCCCTGTAGTCCTGCCTTAGCTCAAGGGTGTACTCAAGCAGAGATTAAGACTAATATCGCCAAATTCGACGATATAGAGAATACAACCGCTAAACAAGCAATAGTCCAATGTGGTTCAAAATCTGTCTATTTACTGATTGAAGCCCTGAAGACAGATAAATCTGCTGCAGTTCGGGAGGGAGCTGCTGTTGCTCTGTGGAGTATGGGAGAGGAAGCGTATCAAGCTGTCCCTGGGTTGATTAAAGCCCTAAGGAACGATGACTCGGCGACAGTTCGTTCCAAAGCTGCTTCTGCTCTGGGATTGATGGGAGAAGCATCTTATGAAGCTATCCCTGATCTGATTGATGCACTTAAGGATAAATCTGCTGAAGTTCGTGCCAATGGTGCTTATGCTCTAGGCAACTTAGGCAAGAAAGCCAATAAGGCTGTACCTCACCTAATTGAAGCCTTGAGGAATGATAAATCTGCTGAGGTTCGTGCTAACGCTGCTTATGCCCTAGGGAATAAAAAAGAGGCAGCCAAGTCAGCTGTACCTTACCTGATTGAAGCCCTAAAGGATGAAACATCCTTGTTGGTTCGCATAACTAGCGTCAATGCCCTAGAGCAGATTGCCGAGAAAACCAAAGATGTTGCTCCCCAGCTGATTGAGCGACTCAGGAAGGATAAATCTATCCTGATCCGGATTCGCGCTACCGAGGTACTAGGGGAAATTGGAGAGCCAGCTAAGGATGCTTTGCCTCTATTAATTGAGTTGCTTAAGGATAGCTCAGTCTATGTTCGTTATTATGCTGCCTCTGCTTTAGGAAAGATGGGAACGGAAGGGATTCAGGCTGTGCCTAACCTAATAGAAGTCTTGTTGACAGATGAATCGATCGATGTTCACGATTCCGCCGCCTCTGCCCTTGTCGAAATTGCTTCTAAGCTTGGTAAACAGAAGAAGCAGCTCACCAAAGTGCAATTGGAACAATCGATACTGGAATTTGAAACAGTTATCCAAAGGCTAGAGCAAGACACGGAGAAAATTTTCCAGGATAGATGGATAGAAAGCGTTCGTGGTGGTCTTTATGATCTCCAGGAAGAACAGGACTCTCGTAGTTATCAGAAAATTTTTAGGGAAGGGGTGATTATCTGGCTAACTCATATGCTATTTTGGTTGGGACTGATACTGCTTTATCCCAAATCCCCCCAAGTCCAAGCTATCTTCTTTTGGAATCCCTGGGTGCGGAAGTTTTTTGGACTGGGGTATGTGGGCATAGCCCTAACTTGGATTCCCTTTCTACGCTCCAAGTTATTTGCGCCCTTCCAGGAATCCTTGCTGTCAGATGCGGATTTAGAAAACTTTGATGAGCAAGCTTACTTTCCTAACTTGGAAGTCGAGCGGAAGGGAAAAAATATAACCCAACCCATTCAAGAAGCAATACCAGATCTGGAATTACCCATTGTCCTGGAAGGAGAATCAGGATTAGGGAAATCCATGTTTCTACGCCACTTAGTGAAATCATCTAAGCGAATCATCGTCTATTTACCTGCAGAGAAATGCGCTAATGGCGTGATCGAAGCGATTCAAGCAAAACTTCATGGATTCGCCCAAGACTCTGGTTTCTTGCGAGACCTGATTTACAGTGATGCCATTGATATCTGTATTGATGGACTCAATGAAGTCACTCCAGACACACGAGCCTTGATTACCAGTTTTGTGGAAAGTTACTTCAAGGGCAATATTATCATAGGGACCCAATCCATGGAGTGGCAGACCCCCTCTTGCGCTACGACCTATGTACTGCAACCATTGAAACCTAAGCAGATTGAGAAATTTTTACTATCGCGCTATAAAATTATGCCCCCAGATGCTCCCATCTCGGGTATAAAGTACAAACAAGCCTGCGAAAAGTATATTGACACCGTTTTACCTCAGTACCAATCAGAAGAAGAACAGAGAACTGTGCGTCGGATGCTGTCCAACCCGATGGACCTGACCATAGTGGCTCAGATGATAGCCCATGGGCAGAAACCAGACTTGCTGAATTTGCAGCAACAGCAGTATCAATATATGGCTCAGGAGTATGAACAACTCTATCTCAGACAATTTCCCCTAGAGGCATTTGCTGAGACAGTTTACCAGATGCGCTTGCAAGATGAGGTAGCGATACCAGCTGACAAATGGTTTGAAGAACTGATTTGCATGGAACGCCACAAAATGGTATTTTGCCGTCTATTTGTTGACCATGCAGGCAATGATCGAAAAGAATGGTATTTCCGCCACGACAAAATCCAGGACTTTTTCATCGTGCAGACGTTCCTAGGTGAAGGAAATGATTTGCCAAACAAGCAGATCAGTGACCCTAGGTTTCGCGGCGTGTACTTCCTCTTGGCAACCTTACTGCCTTGGGATGCTGCTTGGCGCTTGCGGGAAACCTTAATTCAATACGCAGCGAATACTAAAGACCATACAGTTAGTGATAACTTTGTTCAACTGTTGTTGTCCCGACAAGCAGCATGAAGGCTTGAAGGTTGAAGGTTGTTGGTCAGAATGCAGAATGCAGAATGAAGAATGAAGAATGAAGAATGAAGAATGAAGAATGTAGAATGAAGAATGTAGAATGTAGAAGGCAGAATGCAGAATGTAGAATTCTAAATTCTCAATTCTCAATTCTAAATTCTAAATTCTAAATTCTAAATTCTCAATTCTCAATTCTAAGAAGCCTGAAGGTTAAGGGTGAACAGCGACTAGAATTTCCAGGCTAGTGGCACTACTGCTTGACTGGACCTATGCTGCTGATAAAAGCCGAGTACTCTCTGGACATAGTCAGCAGTTGCGCCACTGTTGCAGCCAGAGGGTTTTCCTGTCATCCACCAACAGGCGGTACGGCGAACAGCAATCATTTCATTGTTGCCACTATCTGTCAATTCAATATCCAGTTCCCGTCTGATGATACAAGCCACCACACTGCGTGCTGTGGTCGGGTCGGCTTCAAATTGTGCAGGTGTCATTGCCTGTCCTGCACATTGGGATGTCCAGCTAGGGATAATCCCCGGTAAAACTTGCCAGTCACTGTACATGCCATCATTCGGGCGATTGGGTGGTGCCGAAAGCCGCAGTGCTTCTACAAGAGCGTTGACTTGCGGATCAAGAGGGTTGACTTGCGGATCAAGAGTGTTGACTTGCTGATCCTCTACTTGTGCGAATACTGGTGTTGACCTATGGGGCTGCTGATAAAAGCCGAGTACTCTCTGGACATAGTCAGCAGTTGCGCCACTGTTGCAGCCAGAGGGTTTTCCTGTCATCCACCAACAGGCGGTACGGCGAACAGCAATCATTTCATTGTTGCCACTATCTCTAAATTCAATCTCTAGTTCCCGTCTGATGATACAAGCCACCACACTACGTGCTGTGGTCGGGTCGGCTTCAAATTGTGCAGGTGTCATTGCCTGTCCTGCACATTGAGATGTCCAGCTAGGGATAATGGCAGGTTTTACTTGCCAGTCGCTGTACATGCCATCATTCCGGCGATTGGGTGGTGCCGAAAGCCGCAGTGCTTCTACAAGATCGTTGACTTGCTCATCCTCCACTTGTGCTGATACTGGTATTGCCCACAACCCCACACTCACTATTATTCCGGTCAAGACCAGATTTTGAAATTTATTGATTACTTTCATTGATCATTTTCAGATTTATTTTATATCTAAAATTAACTGAACTAGGAATGCCACCGGTCTCGACAGTGATCAGGGAATGATGAAGATGAATGATTAATAATGAATTACCCCATGCTAGGTGTTAGGGGCTTGTACTCGAAAAACGATTAATGCAAAACTATGTGCTGATAGCGTTTTTATATGAGTTGTAAACACAGGTATGGCAGTAATTTGCTTGCCTACAATAGGCAAAAGGCAATAGGATAAAGAGATCCAGAGTTTTATTTAAAAATCAAAAAACACCTCTTAGTTTTACATCTCATTTGGAAACGCTATATTATGTGCCGATACATCATTGATCATTCCTAAGACATACTTCCTTGGACTTAAGGAATTTTTGAGAATAATTGGATAATGATGGGGACTGTGAACAATAGAGCGATATCTAAAATCGTGATGGCTGCGAAGCGAATTTTTTGAGTATTCATGATGCACCGTTTCCTTGAGTATTAACAGCTGACCTAAGAATGCTAGCGGTAACTTATATCCATTTCATCGGTTTAGATCACGCAAGACTGTGATTTAGGACAACGCATCTATGTGATCTTGATCAATAATTTTACCCAAAATCCTCTAAACCGTCATTTATAAAGTAAAGGATTAAATGGCTGTAGGGCGCTTGATAGCTACACCATTGGTAAGTTTTGACTAGTGACAAAACTAAAATTAGCCCCAAAAGCACTAGATTAAATAAGTGCGTTACGATTTATTAACGCACCCCAAAAAAAATTAATATTTATTTTATAAATCAGCTCTAAATTGCTGATTTTTGATTAGGTTTTGTTGAGGTTTGTTTGTTAACAGTACTATGCAGTAAACTGTCAATAATTAACCGATTATATCAAGTCCAGTGAATCACATCCAACATAATCCCTGGATAGTTGGTGATGGAGAATCGTTAACTACCAATTACCAACTACCAAGGTAAGCTATCAGCTAATGCGCTACGCGCACGCTGCGCGAAGCGCATTAGCTGATAGCTTATGCCCACGCTACTTGAGGTACTTTTTAAGAAAACAGGTAAGCATTGGTTTAATCTATGTTACGTCTGCTGACACCTGACCGCTGACGGCTGAATGCTGAGAGCTGAATGCTTACTTACCAACTACCAACTATCACTTACCAACTGCAAGTAATAATTAGTGAAGGGGACAATATTACCTGTTTATTGGCTTACCATTTCAAAAAAGCGGCTTCTACCCCTTGTTCTCGCCGAATCTTACTGTCCTTCTCAAACCAATCGATGATCTGCTGATGGGTCAACTCTTCCATGGGCACCCCAGTATCTTGTGAAATATGCTTCAACAGTCTGAGGGAGGAAATAGTTAAACGAGTTAAAAATTTCTCTGGGGAAGAGAGCAATGCTTGGTCTACATCAGCGGATTCTTCCGGAGTTAAGAATTGGATTGAGGATTGCTGGGAATCAGCCATAAGGGTTTTCAAGGTTTACTACATAATTTGTAAGCTATCAGCTATCAGCTATCAGCTATCAGCTATCAGCTATCAGCTATCAGCTATCAGCTATCAGCTATCAGCTATCAGCTATCAGCTATCAGCTATCAGCTATCAGCTTATGCGCACGCTACTTGAGGTGCTAGCAGGCGCTTTAACTGCCCGGGGTCGGATGAGTAAAACGAGCAGGGATATTCAATTAGCTCTAGCAGCACCCCCCAGATTCCTTACTACCGACCGTTGATTAGCTGACGGCTGACGGCTGACGGCTGTTCGCGTTCGCGAAGCGTCGGCTTTGCCGAAAGCGTGGCCAAAGGCCTTTAGCTGATAGCTTACAGGCTTATGTTATTGGCATGTCACTTATTTAGTCGCCCTTTGATTAAATAGCCGCACTGATGCTCTCCATTATTAAGCCAGTGAGTACGCTCCACGGTACAATCTGGCAATACGGCGGCAAACATTTCCAATTCATGACCACAGACACTGGGGTAAGATTCGGCAACGTTGGAAATAGCACAATTGTATTCGGTTAAAATATACTGCTCCCTAACGCCATTATTTAAATTACCTGATTCTGGGGTGTGCCACTCTGCCATATAACCTTCTAGTCTACGCAGTTCTACCAACTTGGCTACTCGCTCTCGCACTGTACCATTCCCGATACACTCCCGGTATTCTTGAGCTTTACGTTGCCATTGCTTTTGTAGAATCGTGCTAGTCTGTTCTCGACCCAAGGTTTCTGTCATGGTATCGAGCAGGGAAACGGAAAACTCTCCGTAATGATGGGGAAAGCGATCGCGTCCTTTGTCAGAGAGGTGATAGATATGTTGAGGACGCCCCATACCACTTTGAACAGCTTTGTAATTAATTAGCCCTTCTGCCTCCAATTCTTTGAGATGACGTCGAATAGCTTGGGGGCTAACCCCTATGGCTGTGGCTAACTCCTGGGCTCTTGCTCGATCCTGTTTGAGGAGATATTGTAGGATGTCTCGCTTGGTGGAAGTTTGCTGAGTAGGCATCATGGGCGATTGAGTTGGGGATTGGGTAACAGGGGAAGGGCACTCAGGCTTCCCTTTGGTGCTTGTCGGTACCGTTATTTCTATTAAATCTAAATTCCCTTGACTTTAACAACATGTTTGTTGTTAATATAACCTACAATAGAGTTAAACAACAAAAACGTTGTTTTAATCCACCCAGTAACCAGATTACACCCCGTGGGCATGAGGAAGCTATGTATTATAGTTGTAACCGACGAAAAAAGCAAGCCGCTGTCTTGATGCAGTCGCTACCCGTAGTCTACAACCTCTAACCTTCCAAGCTGCCAACCTACTCTACGGGAAAGTCAAAGGCGAACAAACTATCACTGTGTTTGTAACTCTATTGAATCCTTAATGATAAGAGAGCACTAAATCAATGACTGCCACTGTCAAGACATTAGTCAACCAACCCTATAAGTACGGCTTTGTCACAGATATTGAAGCGGATACCATTCCTCGTGGACTAAATGAGGATATTATCCGTCTGATTTCGGGTAAGAAAAACGAACCTGAGTTCATGCTGGAGTTTCGCCTAAAGGCGTATCGACAATGGCAGAAAATGACCGAGCCAACCTGGCCCCATGTCACCTATCCTCCCATTGATTACCAAAAAATTATCTACTACTCAGCACCCAAACAGACGAAGGAAAAACTCAATAGCCTGGATGAAGTTGACCCAGCTTTACTGGAAACCTTTGATAAATTAGGTATTTCCCTATCTGAGCAAAAGCGGCTGGCTAATGTAGCAGTGGATGCCATCTTTGATAGTGTCTCGATCGCCACTACCTTCAAAGACAAGCTGGCTGAGTCGGGGGTAATTTTCTGCTCGATTTCGGAAGCATTGCAAGAACACCCAGAGTTAGTAAGAAAATACCTGGGTAGTGTTGTTCCTGTGGCAGATAATTACTTTGCTGCTCTCAATTCGGCAGTTTTCAGTGATGGTTCCTTTGTCTATATTCCCAAAGGAGTCAAATGCCCGATGGAACTGTCCACCTATTTCCGGATTAATAATGGAGATACTGGACAGTTCGAGCGTACCCTAATTGTGGCGGAAGAAGGCAGCAATGTTAGTTACCTAGAAGGCTGCACTGCACCGATGTACGATAGTAACCAGCTGCACGCAGCTGTGGTGGAACTGGTTGCCCTGGACAATGCTGAGATTAAATACTCCACGGTGCAAAACTGGTTCGCTGGGGATAAAAATGGTAAAGGTGGGATTTACAACTTTGTTACCAAGCGGGGATTGTGCAAGGGAGTCAACTCGAAGATTTCCTGGACTCAGGTAGAAACTGGTTCTGCTATTACTTGGAAGTATCCCAGTTGTGTTCTAGTCGGTGACAATTCCATTGGTGAATTCTACTCTGTTGCTCTAACCAACAATCTCCAACAAGCGGACACAGGTACCAAGATGGTGCATATCGGTAAAAATACTCGCAGCACGATTATTTCTAAAGGGATTTCTGCTGGTAAGTCCAAAAATAGCTACCGGGGTCTAGTCAAAATTGGTCCGAAGGCAAAGGGAGCACGGAACTACTCCCAGTGTGATTCTATGTTGATTGGGGATACAGCTGAGGCGAATACGTTTCCCTACATTCAAGTCCAGAACAACATGGGCAAAGTCGAACACGAAGCCTCCACTTCCAAAATCGGTGAAGACCAGCTATTTTTCTTCGCTCAACGAGGGATTTCAGAAGAAGATGCGATCTCGATGATGGTGAGTGGCTTCTGTAAAGATGTCTTCAATGAACTTCCCATGGAATTTGCTGCCGAAGCAGATAAACTTTTAAGCCTGAAGCTAGAAGGTACAGTCGGATAACTAAGGTTAGCAGGTTGTTAGCAGGTTGTTAGCAGGTTGTTAGCAGGTTGTTAGCAGGTTGAAGGTTGGGAGGTTGAAGGTTGAAGGTTGAAGGTTGAAGGTTAGTTTGTTGAAAGTTAGTTGCGTAGGGTGCGTTAGGGACGGGCTCGCCCTCATTTTATCGGTAGCCACTGTTGGGAAAGTCCGTCCCGTAACGCACCACCTGGTCTAATATTTATTACACCAGCTAACATTCAACCTTAAACCTGATAACCTTAAACCTTAAACCTGATGACCTTAAACCTTAAACCTGATAACAATACTTCTGGGATAAAGCATTTATTATCAAGTCAAAATGATTAGTGAAACTAGTGAAATAATATTGTCTGTTCGGGATTTGAGGGCAGATGTGGATGGTAACCAGATTCTGAAGGGATTGAATCTGGAAGTGAAAGCTGGGGAAATCCACGCGATTATGGGACCGAATGGTTCTGGTAAGAGTACTTTGTCTAAGGTATTAGCAGGTCATCCAGCCTATGATGTAACGGGAGGCGAGGTAAGTTTTTTAGGGCAAAATCTCTTAGAAATGGAGCCGGAGGAACGCTCTTTGGCTGGGGTATTTCTGGCGTTTCAGTATCCATTGGAAATTCCTGGTGTCAGTAATTTAGATTTCTTGCGGGTGGCTTACAATTCCCGTCGCAAGCACAAGGGATTGGAAGAAATTGATACATTTGATTTTGAGGATTTAGTTGAAGAAAAGCTGGAAATTGTTAAAATGAATCCCAGCTTTCTAGAGCGTAGTCTTAATGAAGGCTTCTCTGGAGGAGAAAAGAAGCGGAATGAGATTCTGCAAATGGCACTTCTAGAACCTAAGCTGGGGATTTTGGATGAAACAGATTCTGGCTTGGATATCGATGCTCTCAAGATTGTGGCCAATGGGGTGAATCAATTGGCAAGTGCTGAGAATGCCATGATTTTGATTACTCACTACCAACGTTTACTGAATTATATTCAGCCGGATTTTGTTCATGTAATGGCAGATGGTCGTATCCTCAGGACTGGTAACAAGGAGTTGGCTCTAGAGTTGGAATCCCGTGGTTATGACTGGGTGCTAGAAGACGAAACTGCTGAGGTGAGTGTCTAATGACTATGGAAGTTTCTGTAAAACGGGAGGTTTCTTATTTGTCGGCACTGCTAGAGCAATGTCGCCAGGATAATCCAGTTGAGATGGATTGGTTACAAGAGCTAAGTAACCACGCTAGGGGGATTGCTCAGGAGTTGGCGATTCCCACCACTAAAGATGAGGAATGGCGGTTTACGAATTTGTCGCCACTGATGCAGGAGACCTTTGAGGCTGGTGTATCTGTTGATACAAGCACCTTGGATATTAGTCCAGTAGTTTTGCCAGAGGCGGTTAACAGCCAATTAGTATTTGTCAATGGGATTTATGCCCCTGAGCTATCCTCTGTGGCTGGGTTGCCTGAAGGGGTGTTTGTCGGGAATTTGGCCGAGTTGCCATCAGAGTATCAGAGCCGAATTGCTGATTATTTGGGCAAGCACCAGGGGGTAAGCGATGTGTTTACCCTGCTCAATACCGCTGGTTTAACTGATGTGGCGGTGATCTGGTTGCCGAGGAATACTGAGGTGACGGTTCCCATTCATCTGCTTTTTGTTTCCACGGCTGATGGGGTGCCTAGGCTGTTTCAACCCCGTTGTTTGGTGGTGGCGGAGCCTGGTAGTCAGCTGAGTTTAGTTGAAGAGTATTGCCAAGGCCAAGAGGCGAGCGCCCAGGGTGTTTATTTGACCAATTCCGTGACCGAGGTATGGGTTGGGGAGAATGCCAGGGTGACTCATATCCGGGTTGATGGGGAAAGTAATCAGGCTTTCCATGTCGGCAAGAGTGCGATCGCACAATCTCGGAATAGTTTTTATAGTTGCCATGGGGTAGCCTTTGGGGGGAAGTTGTCTCGCCATACTCTGGAGGTGTTTCAGATGGGTGAGGGGACCGAAACGATTCTAAATGGCTTAACCGCGATTAGTGAGCAACAGTTGGCAGATACTCATACTGCGGTGATGTTGAATCATCCCAATGGGATCAGTAATCAGCTGCAAAAGTGCATTATAGATGGTAGTGCTCATGCAGTGTTTAATGGTAAGGTTTCTGTTCCTCAAGCAGCCCAGTTGACCAATGCAGCTCAGTTGAATCGCAATTTGTTGCTATCGCCCAAGGCTAGAGTTGATACCAAGCCTCAGTTGGAGATTACAGCTGATAATGTGAAATGTTCCCACGGTGCTACAGTCAGTCAGCTGGAAGCGGATGAAGTCTTCTATTTGCAAAGTCGTGGACTTAAGGAAACCGATGCCCGTAACCTGTTGATTGATGCGTTTGTAGCAGAAATAATCAATCAAATTCCCCTAGCTTCTCTTCGCCAAAGACTTTCGGAAACAGTCATAAGTTCAAAACGGGAACGGTAATAACGTTCAACAGTAAGATGACCTTAACTCAAGAAAAAACCATTGCTGATCAAGTCCGGGCTGACTTCCCTATTTTGCACCAGGAGGTTAACGGTAAACCGCTGATTTACTTCGATAATGGGGCTACTGCCCAGAAACCGGTAGCAGTACTGGATGCACTGCGCCACTACTACGAAATGGACAATGCTAATGTTCACCGAGGTGTCCATACCCTTAGCACTAGAGCTACAGACGGTTATGAGGGGGCACGGGATAAGGTAGCTAGTTTTGTAAATGCCCAGTCACGACAAGAGATTGTCTTTACCCGCAATGCTTCGGAAGCGATTAACTTAGTAGCTTACAGCTGGGGTTTGGAAAATCTGCGCCAGGGAGATGAAATTATTCTCTCGGTTATGGAACACCACAGCAATCTGGTGCCTTGGCAAATTATTGCTCAGAAAACTGGAGCCGTACTAAAGTATGTGGGATTGACGGAGACTCAGGACTTTGATTTACAACAGTTCCGACAGCTGATTTCTGAGAAAACCAAACTGGTAAGTGTGGTTCATGTTTCCAATACTTTGGGATGTATTAATCCGGTAGAGGAAATTATTGCGATCGCACACAACTATGGCGCTAGGGTAATGATTGATGCTTGCCAAAGTATCCCCCATATGCCCATTGATGTCCAAGCTATGAATTGTGATTGGCTAGTGGCATCGGGTCATAAAATGTGTGCTTCCACCGGGATTGGCTTTCTGTATGGAAAACTAGACTTACTCCAAGCCATGCCTCCATTTTTAGGTGGTGGTGAAATGATTGCCGAGGTATTTCTGGATCACTCCACCTATGGGGATTTACCCCATAAATTTGAAGCAGGGACACCAGCCATTGCTCAAGCGATCGCACTTGGTGCCGCAGTAGACTATTTGACTGGCTTGGGTATGGATACTATCCATAGCTATGAAGAAGAATTAACCGCTTATTTGTTTAAGCAGTTGCAGGAAATTCCCGATCTAATCATGTATGGCCCCCAACCAACAATAGATGGTAAAGGTAGGGCAGCCTTAGCAACATTTAATGTTAAAGGATTGGATGCTAGTGATGTATCTACCCTGTTGGATCAAGACGGTGTAGCAATTCGTTCTGGACATCATTGTACTCAACCCTTGCACCATCGTTTAGGAGTAACTGGTACAGCACGAGCCAGTTTGTATTTTTATAATACTTTTGAAGAGATTGATCGATTTATTGTGGCGTTGAAAGAAACAATTGAGTTTTTCAGAAGTGCTATGGAGTGAATAGATAGGGTGGCTGACGGAGCGACAAGGACCGCGTCGGGTGTATCTCACTTTTGTAAATTTTGCGTAGGGTGCGTTAGGGGTGGGATTGCCCTAATTTTCTGCCTCAACGCCCGGGTTGAAATAGCCCACCCCGTAACGCACCACCGGCTCAAACAGTAAAAATGAGATGCACCCGACCGCGTCAGCTAGGATAGCCAATTTTTTAAACAAAAGCTATAGTCATTTTTTCAAGATATGATTAACATCATCAATGCTCAAGACATACTTTTCTGGATCATGGGTAGGTTTAAAATAATCGTTTAAATGATGATTCCAAATTATGCATCTTTCCAGACAATCATTTCCGTAAGACCTTTTCAGATATTCCTCCGCTTTATGGGGAGCATAAACCTCAAAGTCACAGAATTTCAATTTTCGCAAAGGAAATATTTCATGATCATCTAGATATGTGTAAAAACAATTTGGAGATGCCCCTTTTCTTTCTTCATATATAAAAATGTCAAAATCATCGGCAATTTTATAAAAATGTTTATCGTGTTTTTTTAAATAAAATCCATGTTGATTAAGTATATCTTCTAAAGATAAAAGTCGATTTATATCTGATTGTTTCATCTCAATATCAATATCATCATCCCAAGGTATGAAACCTTGATGTCGAATAGCACCCATTAGGGTGCCATCAATAGCCCAATAATTGATATCATGCTGCCTAAGTAGAGAATCTATAAATTTAAATTGCTGCAAAAGACTTAAATGTATCGCTTTGTTTTTTTCAGCCAGAAAAACTACCATGTCTTTAGCTGAAAAATTATCACTTGAGGGAGTTGCTAACTGGATAGTTGTTTCATAATTAGCGATCAAGTTTGATAATAGTGGGCTATTTTTGAGAGAATCACCATGATCAGATTCTAAAGGCGCTATATTAGACTGCTCTATGGTTTTGGTTTCATTTGCTACTTGCACGATGTTTGTAGCAATATTCTCAATTTTTTCTAATTTATGTAGTGGGATATGGGTAGATAATAAGTACCACCACAGTTCACGATGGAACTCCTCATTCCCTGGATCAGACTTAATCGCCTTAAGGTAGAAGGCCATCGCCTCTTCACAATTACCTTCCTGTGCAGCCACATGACCTAAGTTTTGGTAAGCCGCTGACATTTCAGGATTAACCTGAATAGCCTTCCTATAAAATTTTGCAGCTTGATTTGGATTGTGCCTATAACTAAAGACTTTACCTATATGATAATAAAAATTATCTAGATTAGTTGATTCTATTGCTTTTGCATAAGATGATACAATTGGTTCAACTTCTAAAAACCAAGGGATTTTATTTTTTTTAAATCGCAGGATTATAGCTTTTGAATAGTTTTTTTTAGCTTGTTTTACATGCTCTAATTTTGCGCAAATATCCCCTAAAAAAATATAACTATAAAGTTCAATATAATCTGGATTAGCTCTGATTATTTTTTGGTAAATTGAAAGATATTCTTGAAATTTGTCTTGTCTTTCTAAAACTTCAGCAATAGTTTTATAAATAAATATAATTTGCTGATTTAGCCTAGTTAATATTAAGGTATTTTTCATAATTTAAAGTTGCATTAATTATTTATAATATTGATTAAATTAACCTAAATTTTAGGTATAAACAAGGGGGTTTATCAGCATTGTAAGCAATAGCTTTTTGAGAAGTAGCAATTGCTTAATCTGGTTGATTAATCTTAGCATGAGCAAATATTAAATGTCTATAATTAAACTGTATTAACAATTATTTTTTCTTTGTCAATAGTAATTTTTCTTGAATTTCTAGTTTGATCAGAGTTAAATTTATCTCATAAATTACTTATAGCAATTCTACGACTTGTGAGGTACAATTTTATGGTTTTTAGGGACCCCCAAGACCGCGCTGCCTCCCCAAGACCGCGCTGCATCGCTACTCCCTATTCCCTGTTCCCTGTTCCCTATTCCCTGTTCCCTATTCCCTGTTCCCTATTCCCTTTACTAGATCAGCCATCTGAGCATTTTGATATGGTTTTCCTGCTGCCAGATAAATACATTGACCTGCTCACAGATTTCGGCTTTAAACGTGTCTTTGGCACTGAGCCAAACAAGGCACTGTTGATAGACTTCTTGAATACTCTGTTGCCTCCCCATCATCAGCTGAAGGATGTCACCTTTAAGAATCCCGAGTTTTTGGGCAATACTTTAGTGGATCGAAGGGCTATTTTTGATATTTATTGTCAGAGCGAGACTGGTGAACGCTTCATCGTAGAAATGCAGAAGGCCAAGCAAAATTTGTTTTCTCTTGGTGCGCGTTCCCTAGGTCGGGAAACCCGACCGGGGTCGCACCGCAAGGATAGAAGTGTCTATTATTCTACTTTCCCGATCCAAGAACAGGCTGAACAGGGATTTTGGAACTATGAGCTCACGGCAGTTTATACGGTTGGTATTTTAGATTTTGTATTTGATGACCACAAGCACGATTCGGAACTGCTGCATGTGGTGGAGTTGAAAAATCAGCACTGTGAGGTGTTCTACGATAAGCTCAAGTTTATTTATGTTGAGCTACCCAAATTTACCAAGTCTGTTGATCAGCTGGAGTCCCATTTTGACAAGTGGTTATTTCTATTCAAACACCTAGCCCAGTTGAATGAACCCCCATTACCCTTGCAAAACGATGTGTTTGGCCAGCTATTTGATGTGGCAGAGATTGCCAATTTCTCATCTAGGGAGCAAGCGCTGTATCAGGATAGCCTGAAAGTCTACCGGGATATGTACAATGTTACCCAAACCTTGATTGACGAAACCCTGGAACAAGGTATAAAACAAGGTATCAAACAAGGTATCAAACAAGGTAGAGCAGAAGGTAGACAGGAACAAAAACAGCAGATTGCTAAGCAGATGAAGGCGGCAGGCTTACCCGCTCAGGATATTGCCCAATATACAGGGTTGAGTATGGATGAGATTGATCGGTTGTAGGTTTAAATTGCTTCAAGACCTACAAATTCCTGGGTTTTTGCGAAATACTATTGCCTTGATGGGGGAACTGAAGTACCGATAATCCCCCAACAAGGCACTTCACCATCACTTGGTCAAGTCGCTATCGGCGAAGCCGACGCTGCTTAACGCGCTCCCTATCAAAATTCAAAATTATTAATTCAAAATGACAATCAGTGGGGGCTTGTACCCGCCACTGATTGAAGACCACTGATAGCGAGGGATTGCTCGCTATCAGTGGGGGCTTGTACCCAGAATTAAAAAATTGCCAAATTTCTGATTTTCAATATTGTTGAAGTTTGAATTTTGAATTTTGAATTACCACTAGGGGTCATAAAGACGCTTGAGCGAACCCTATACTCAGCCTTGAATACAGGGTAAACGCATCTTGTCAATAAAGCGGGGGTAGTTCTCAATAAACCTGGCCTTATTGTGCTTATTGACAATGGCTTTTCAACATATAGTGTTTATTTAATTTTAAAAACACTATATATAGGATTGAAAAAATTAGATGCGTTTACCCTGCCCATCTCACGTCTGAACGATTGTGGATTCTTCAGTTATTGAGTACTCCTTGCCGTAAATATTAACTCTTGGCTTGATTTCGTGCTCAAAGGAGGGAGGAAAATTATCTACACGTAATCGCTACCTGAGGAATGTGGGTCATAAAAGCTATTTCAAGCATTTTCTGGTTGAGTTCTTGCAAGCGGAAGCCTGAGGGTTTCCTGATGGAAGTACGAGGCAGCGCTGTTTGTTTGATACATGGAAAACATTGGGCAGTAGAGAACCTCGTTCTGGTCGTGCTGCCACTATTCCCAATGGCAAACCTTAGGCCATTGGGAATAGTGGGAGTATGTCAAAATGCTGTCCTGATTTTCGGGGCAGCACACAAATATAAATGAACCTTCCCTTTTCTTATTCCAGCACGCAAAATTTTGGTCGCATCTTGCAATGTACTGGCAATGCGATCGCAGTAGCCTTTCATTGCCTTCCAGTAACCCTTGGTAATAACTGAGGCAGAATCGGTAACGTACTGGGAAGAACCTATAGAGCAATTTTCGCACCGGTTCCAGGTAACAGGCAGACAGAGCTGTCCACATCTGCCCTCATGCCTACCAAATAAGAACCATTTAGTCTAGCTTCCGGGCTTGGGGCTTGGGGCGGCCTATCCTACGTGCTGCCCCCCTCCGGCATCTCCAGCATTTTTGTCATAATCTGCGATCGCATTCCATCAACTTGATGGGAGATCATAACTCGAAGAGATCCGCTTCGCGGCACGCGAAGCCTGCTCATCCAACTTTTTCAGCGCTGCAGATGAGTCTTAATTTTTGTTTCATTTCCCTGATTTATCACAGATCCTCACAATATCCTCATTTTTCTTTCTTAAGCTCAAAATAGATTTAGTTCTACCCAATTCCCAAGGGCGACCTGAACTGGTCAACCAAACCGGGGGATTAGCTCCCAGAGAGATTCACTTAGAGGTTGGCGTCCCTTTGAAGACCTAGGGCCGTAATCGTTAGCAACGGAGAAAGTGTGATGAAAAATTTAGCAATTTTAGTTTTTTCTCTTTTGACTCTATGTTTGATCCCCCTTGATGCACAAGCGAAGATAAACCGATCATGTAATGCTAAGATACAGGTTAGATATGATTTCGAACTATTTAAAGTATTTGGGAACAACACCGGTGTTGTTCCCAAATACTATCCAACAAAATCCGTTGATATCTTTCATTTCTCGGCCCGTGCCGGCTGTGGACGTGTAGTTCCCGATCGTTGCCGACGTCGGGCGCGTAGA
Source organism: Moorena sp. SIO1G6 (assembly GCF_010672795.1). Classification (NCBI taxonomy): domain Bacteria; kingdom Bacillati; phylum Cyanobacteriota; class Cyanophyceae; order Coleofasciculales; family Coleofasciculaceae; genus Moorena; species Moorena sp. SIO1G6. Next base: position 21,300 of record NZ_JAAHFZ010000046.1, on the reverse strand, counting down.
AGTGCTTTGGATTGCATACAGCAACACTGGAGAATGCGTGGTAGTAATCGGATACCGGACTGTTGCCGGGAAAGTAGGATTCGGAACTATGATATTTCAGGAAGCCTCGAGAGATTGGTGAATGAAAGATTCTGTTTGCATCTGGGAAGAGATTCTAGGGGGCAATACAAAGCGCATGGAATGCCGGTAGAGATTAGTGGTTATACCTATGGAAAACGGAACTGTGGTGGTGAGGTTAACCTCGTCGGCTGGGGTTACGGTATCCCAGAGTATAAGATTAATTGCAATTCCTTGAGATAGTTGCTCTTTGCGAAATACCTATTAAAAAAAGAAATGTTAAAACCCACATTCCGCAGGTAGGAGAGGATAGCCATGGTATTTTTGAAGCATGAAACCAATAGCATCTTCAATAAGTTCATCTGTCACAATTGCCAACGGCTGAAATTCCGGGAGTATTGCTAGAAATCCAACCTTCCTGACCGTTGTTTTTGACACGAAACCAAGTATCGAAAGTGCGTCCCGAATTGCTAATTCGGTCGGCTCGCTGAATTGCAGTATAAGTTGAATGAGCCTCTACTTTACCCGAAACATATCCTCCAAACGGATTGGGTTCGTTGCGAATATCTTTGGGGAATGGACGGGTATTTTTTATTGAGCAGTTCTTAAGGGTGACAGTCTCTATTCGTAGTCCACTTGATTGTCTGCCATTATTTTTTGGCTGACTTTTGGGATTTACAGAGTTAATTAAATACAATCCTCCTATAATCCCCGTAAACATAAGAAAAATCAAAGGAAAAAGAAAATTAAAAAGAAAAAAAGATGCAAAAATTTTTGTGACTAGCTCGGGATCATTGCTGGCTTTTAAGTTGAAATCGTAGAGCCATGTAGATACTTCCACAGTCTTGCCTGTCACTAAATTCGTTATTTTTTTTGCTAAGACTGCCCCATCTTGCTTGACACGACCGATGACCTCAACCTCATCACCATTAATAGCCAGGTCGGTATTTATGTTGTAGCATTCTACAACTTTATAGCCAATAATATCTCCAGTATCATCAAGTTCTTCGAGACGGAAAGTAAATAGGCTGTTAGGTGCTCTATAAGCATTTCTAACAGTTCCTCGAAAAACTTGTAATTGTTCTACTTGAGTATTCATAATACATTGACTCCTAATTTACTCTTGTTATTCATCCTGTAAGCATTCAGGTGTAGGGATTGACAAAGTCACCCCACTCACTTCAAAAGCGGAATCAGAGACAATTCGTGAGAACGCTGCCTGACTGCTAAGGACACAGCCTGACTCAGGAACTTTATGGTATTACGCCCTTGAGCACGACAAGACTGAATCACACTTAATAATGTTGCTGAACGCTCAAACCCATTCCAGGAGCGAGACCCCCCTGCGACTTTACGCTTAGTCACTGCCAAACGCAAAGAGCGTTCTGCCCGATTATTATCGGGTGGGACTTGTGGGTAGTCTAGGAAATACCACCATTGCTCGGACTTGTGCCTCAGCGATGCAGCGCGGTCTTGGGGGTTCCCCCCATGAGCGACTGCATCAAGACAAGACTTGAGCAACAACCCCGCAGCATGACCAGCTTTTGAACTCCAGCTCTCAATTGCCTCAGTTACTCGCCCCTTGAAAGACTCAGCCCAAGAAGCATAAACTGATGCCTCACCAGTCTCACGCCACTGACGGTGTTGGGCAAAAGCTTCATCAATCAACTCAATAAAGGCTTGACCCAAGCCTTGTTGGTGAGGCTGTTTCAGACGAGCGACTTGCTGAAAATGTCGTCGTAGATGAGCCAGACACTTTTGTTGAGCTGCAACTTCATAACCGTTGTAGACGCTAAAATCGTCGGAACTGAGGACTCCTGCAAAACAAGACCTACGTAGATATTCAAGTTCGGCTCTTGAACGAGTGTCCCCGGCATGGAACAAACTATATCCGTATCCTGAAAGCACCCACATCCATTCTTTCACCCCATTGACCAACCATGGAGACTCGTCAACGTGGACATGAGGTTGATTCTTGACCCACTCTTTTAATTCACTCACTTGTGGAGTAACGGCAGAGGCGACCCGCCGGGTGGTGGCTTCTAAAGTTCCTAAACTTACCTCGATGTTCCCAAACTCTTGCAACCATTCCTGTTGCTTTTGATAAGACAAATGACCGTAGTGTCCCAACCAAACCAGCATTGCCTGCAAGGAACGCTGACAAGTCTTGTCCTGCAATGACATTCTCGGGTAACTCTCCCCCAACCACAGTCCCACAGTGATCACATATCCTTGCCTGATGCTGGTACTCTACAATTTCGATCGGATGCTCTACCAGTTGAGCCACCACATAGCTTCGGGTTGAGCAATCCCTACTTTCCCAATGATTTCCCTGACAGATCGGACAACTTTGAGGTTCGACTACTACATATCGGTCAACCCGCCCAAATCCTTTTCGGGTTTTCCCTTTGTGTCCTGGTTGTCCTCCTGGTTTTCGTTTCTCGGAATCTGATTCCTTCGACGGTTTTTTCTCTGACCTTCTGATTAAATCACTTGATGGGGGTTTTGATGAAGTCTGGCTGTCTTTGTTCAACAGACTTTTGAGGCGTTCCACCTCCCCAATCAGTTGTTCAATCACTTGTTGCTGTTGCAGCACCAGCTCCACCAGAACTGATTGGGGCAGCAGTTCCAGAGCTTCAAAGCTATTTGGGATAGCTGGTGGTTTGATTTCCATGGTTCTACACTACTACTCATCCTTCCCTTTTTGTCAACCCCATCACCTGAATGCTTACTTCATCCTTACCAGGATCCCTCAGATTCAAAGCCTGATTCATCTCTATCCGTATATCCTCCTTCCCCCTCGTAAAGTTCTTCTTCAGTGAAGACCATTTCATTTTCAGGGCTATCAACCTCTGCTTCTCCCCCTTCTTCAGGCTCATCGATCGGCTCTTGTCCATCAGTTTTTTCATCTGGCGCGCTATCGCCATTGAGAGCTTCTGCCATGTCCTCGTTAGCTTCTGCCATGTCCTCGTTAGCTTCTGCCATGTCCTCGAGAGCTTCTGCCATGTCCTCGTTAGCTTCTGCCATGTCCTCGAGAGCTTTTTCCAAGTCATCGACTGCGTCAATGATACCATATGTACAGCCTAAACCTCCAGCGACTGCTCCTACTCCCCCACCAGTAACGCCTCCAAGTACAACGCCACCAAAGGTAGACACCACACTCCCAATAAAATCTTCCATTGCCTCGTCGAAATTTTCATTTGCCTTGTCGAAATTTTCATTTGCCTTGTCGAAATTTTCATTTGCCTTGTCGAAGGCTCCGTCGAAATCTTCCATTGCCTCGTAGACCGAATCCCAATCTTCACTTGCCTCATCGTAATTCTCTACGCCATTTGCTGCATCAATTTCATCATCTATAGTGTTCATGATTGCCTCCAAGGAGTACATGATTTATTTCTTAGACAAAGGAAAATTTATGTCCTTCCGAGCGTTCGATTTTATTGGTACTATCTGATTCATTAAAATCACTCATTATTCTATCTACTTTAAGATTTTTTCGAGATCAAATCGCTTACTCATGATATAACTTATCTTTTGATATTCGATCTGGTTCAAGAGTAATAATGGAACCGTGGCCATCATCAATTTAACGATCGAGAAGCTTCATCATATTCACGACAACCTTATTCCTGAGATGTGAGTCAAGGTAAGGCATGACTTCCATTTTTTGAATCACAAAACATAGAGATAGCTTACACTTTTCTTTTTGAGAAATTGACTCAATACAAATGCGTCTTTGAGCGACATTACAAGTGTGAGCAACCTGTTTCCAAATATCGTCCCCTGAATACTTACCGAGGGCGTTGGTTATATTATTATCAAGCCGTCGATCGTTCAGCAGAGGTTCGATATTGTAGCGATAGAGGCACTGTTTCTTTGGACAGCTCATCTGGCACCCTGCAAAGGGCCAATATGTCAGTTGACATTGATGTTGATAGTCAACTTGAAAATTTTTGACTTGTTGAATTTCTTTTTCTGTAAGTGCCTGATTCATCACCTCCTGATGGAATCGCTTAAATGCAGTACTAAACATGAGACCTAGAAACATACTGGTTAGTCGCTCAACCGTTTCATACGTCCAGCCATATTGCTTGCCACGCCGATCAAAATAATCCTGAATGCCCCGCACTAAGACAAACGACAGAATTGGGGAGCCACTATCCAACTTTCTGAACTTATTGACAAACTGAACTAGATTGAGAAAATCTTCAATCAAAGCTTGGGGATAAACAACTGTTGAGATGATATAGCGAGCCATAATTTCTCTAAACTCGCTATTCTCTACAACTTGCCTTGCTAGTTTTCCGTATTTTCTTAACTGTTCTTGATAAATTAATCCTCCTGCTTGGGGTAGGAGTTTATTTTCTGTCGCTTCATCACCCCGCTTCATGATCTGGCGAATTTGATAGATTTCCTCAGTCTTAGATATCCCTGTAGTGGCGATCTTGCTATAGGGCACCTTCACTAGAATCGAGCGATCGTCTCCTTCACTGTAGGTAACTGCTTCCCCAACAGTTAATGAGGCAACGCGCTGCTTTTGGTCTTCATCTAGATTCATTGTAGCTCCCATCACCTCTCGGTCGTCGCCAGAAACGATACGATGCATTAATTTCAAATTCGTATTCTTGATGATGTCCGCAGCTAATTTTGTGGGAATTTGTTCTACGATGATAAACCCCTCACCATAGGCACGGATTTCAGAAAGAATATTGCAAAAAGTCTCAACGGCTTTCCCTCTAACATTGGCAATTTCTGTACCTGAAAATGGGGTTACATATTTAAACAATCGGTGCGCTTCTTCCACAATAGTGAGGTGAGAAAGTCCTTCCCCTTCGCGGATCCCTTGACTGATGTAATGCTCATTTAGCATGGTGAGCAGCAAGCCAATAACAAATGCTTTTTCGTCATCATCTCCAATAGACTCCAATTCTAGAATTGTTGGCTTTTGTAGTAAAATTTCAATGGGTGTGGACAGGTTGACATCCAACATTAAACCCTTACTCCCAATGCGAAGGCTATTAATGCGAGTTTTTAAGGCTGACTTAATATCCATCGTGATTTTTGCTTCATAACCCAATCCATCGACAAGCTCTTCAATCTTTAGATAAAGATCCGTTAAGGTTGGTTGTGCTTTCGGATGAATACCCCTTGCGTTTTCACCCGTTGCCAGATCCCACCCTTTATCCTCATAAATTTCATGAATACATCGCTCTAATACATACGGCATCGGTCCGTACATGGTGAAACTGGCATTAAACACTGACTTGAGATAGTCAATATGAGTCTGAACGGAAACTCCCGGACGAATTTGAAAAGGATTTAATCGAAGAGGAGATGTCATTTCATCAGCAAGAGTAAAGATTTGTAATTCACTGGAAAACTCCGGACTGTGCATGAGCTTTCGATATTCAGTTTTAGCTGGCTCGATCGCTAGAAACGGTACTTTTGTTCGCCAAACCTGCTGTAAAATGTGAAAAATAGTGTTTGTCTTGCCACTTCCTGTCGTGCCAACTACCAATCCGTGTCGATTCAACTGTTCTAGATCCAGTTGATAGGAATACCCCATGGGTCGCCCCCGGTCAATGACTTCTCCTATCTGAATTGCAGGAGTTTGTCTGCTGACATGATGAGAAGCGACATCAAAGCGAGCATAGTCTCTGACAAAATAGCCGGGCATTTCCTCCGTCGGCAGATGAGTTAATGACGCGACTTCCTGAGCATTGAGTAAGCTCAAGTATTTATATGGATACCGAACCAATCCTGGTCCTTTTGGCGCAGGTATCGTAGCATGGATCAGTTGATTAAGAGTATTTCTGATAGGCGGACAACGTAAAACGCGAATTGGATCTGGACGAGACTCTAAACCACTAAACACTGATTTTAGAATAGCCTGACCGTGACGCAACTTCTTTTCAGTTTCTGTAAGTAAACCAGTGACTACGTGCCACATTCCCTGAGATTTGCCCAGTTCTAGCTTCTGTAAAAATACCCTGAGTAGGGAATCATATCTTTCAGCGATCGCATTCTCTGTAACAGAAATCTGCTTTGCATCGGATAGAATTCGTAACTCATTTAGTGTTGTGTTGTATAGACAAGTCACTTCATTAGTAATTACTGGTACTGCTGTGACGATATAAGCCCATCGAGCATTCTTTTCATTGGTACTGTATAGCCCTCGAATCAAGCGTTCGATTTGTTCAATCCTAATCTCCTCTGTATCTGCTTTGACAGTTGGGGTTCCGGTCATCAAGGCAGCACGGTTCAATCTCATTGTTACCATTTCCAGAAGTTCAACATCACTGGTACTTAGGGAAACGCAAAATTCAATACTGGGATAGGCACTTTGTAGAGAGGTTTTTAACGTAGAAAGATTATTTTGGAGATCAGACTCCTTATTTTCAGCATTATCGGAGCTATAAGTTCCTACAAATAAGTTAATTCGAGATGACTCACCAATAATTAAGTAGATTAGTGGAATTTTTTCAGCATAAAGTCCTGAGTAAAAGTCTTGCATTAGATAGCGAACAGCACTGAATTTTGCTTTGTATTTTTTCCAAAAATTAGAAATTCCTATAATCTTTATAAATTCAACTTTGTCGTTTTTTGAGAGCCAACATTGATTGAATAGGTCATCAGGAATTTCCTCTACGTGTTCTAAGTATGAACGTTCTAGATAACCAATATGTTGTGTTGAGAAACTCGAAAAATTATTCACAAATTCCTCCTTTTTATAAATAAAAATTTTGATATAGATTGAAAAGTGTTATATAGCTTTTCTCATATTCATGAGGTATAGTAACAACAATGGGCAAACCAGTTGCGGATATTTTCTTGAGTAACTTGAAGCATAGCATTGGTAATCCCATCAATGAGAGCCTGATAGGTTCTAGAACACCGATTCAGTAATCGAAACATGGTAAGCACCTAAACAAAATTAATTACCTACTCCCAATCTCTGTAACCCTTACATTATAAGGCTTTGAATTTTGGAAAATGTGTAATTAATTTTGTGCACCTGTTTACTCATTTACTGTTGAGAGCTGAGGGGGTGATATGAGCCATGAAAAGCTTACTATATAAGGCTTTGAGGCCATTTATCTTAGCCTAGATAAACTCGAAAATTGACCCTACGAATGATTTTCTGGAACCTCAAACCCTTATAACTATGTCCAAGGTCAGTCCAAAATACCATGTATCTTTTTGTAACAGATCGGCTGAACGTATTATCCAGTAAGGATTTTACCTTGCATGTTACCCCCTCAGGTTGAGAGATTGGAGCTGATAGAGCCAGAAGCGAATATTTATTCGCGATTACTACACCAGGACGTGAAGGTTATGGCTGAAGTTTCCCCGTACAAATGTACAGGGAAACTTCAGTTTTTAGAGTTTTTACCCTAGAAGCATTGGAAGAAGCAATTTTCCAGCGTTGTTGTCAACTTATCAAGCAACCTCAAATACTTAGGAGGTTGACTCAATTCCATTGGTAGCCATCATCGACAACTTGCATTGTCTAATTAAACGGATTCCATATGACCCTGTTCTGCTACCTGAATCCCAACGACGAAACTACTTCCCATCAAAGTCACCTGCATCAATAAAACCCTTGCGAAAAAACTATTGCGGAAAGAGGCGAACTGAAGTACCAATAACGCCCATTGTCAGAAGTCACATTCCAGTTACTGTCATCCCGGTAACGGCGCTAGAAAGGGCATAAGACTTATTGGTCACAAACAAAACCACTTAATTCATTTTTTGTTATCTTTTCTATCAGCTAGAAAAAGATAAAGAAAAAGGACTTTAATGCCTTAAATGGGGATCACCGGCACAATATGCGGAAAATCAAGAGTAGGAGACAGCAGTCCAAGCGAAATGTCTACCTAGTTCCCATGGAAAGCCATACTCCCCTCGGAGTGTCTACCTAATACCGACATAAGAATTATGCGTTTTAAATAAAAGTCAACTTAGTCCCTTTTGGTTTGTGTCGGAAATAGGAACTAGGTCAATTTATAGGCGTAATTTGTAATGCCGGTAATACCTATTATATTAATTACTCGGAAGATAATAATAAACCTACAGTATAATTTGATGTCAGTTTGGGTGAAATACTTGCGCGCCACTTCCTTGTGAGAAGATGGGCGATAGACTGCCCGAATCACCGTTCAATTACGTATGGTAGGTAAGGAATACCCTCATGACAAGTCCCCAGGTGATCTGTGCTGGTGAAATGCTATTTGACCGTTTGTCTAATCAGCCAGGAAAACCCTTAGAACAGGTGGAGTCTTGGACAGACTATCCCGGTGGCGCACCAGCGAATACTGCTTGTGCTTTAGTAAAGCTGGGTATACCCACTGCATTTATCGGTTGTATTGGTCAAGATCAGCCAGGAGACACACTGGTAGAGTTGTTAAATGACGTTGGTGTCGATGGCACGGGAGTACAGCGTCATGATACAGCTCCCACACGGATCGTCTATGTGGTGCGAGATGCCTCAGGCGATCGCAGTTTTGCTGGATTTGGTGATATCGATACCACAGAATTCGCTGATACACGACTTCAAGGGGATCACTTGCCTACTGAACTATTTAAGGAAGCGAAATTTCTGGTATTGGGGACTTTGGAATTAGCCTATCGAGACAGTAAGGCAGCAATTAACCAAGCCCTTAAGTTGGCACAACAACACCAGGTCTCTATATTTATAGATGTGAACTGGCGACCGGTCTTTTGGAATGATGCCAATACTGCCATTGAAATTATTCAAGACATGATCCAGCAAGCGGACTTCCTGAAACTGACTGATGAGGAGGGAGAGTTTTTGTTTGGCACTGCTGATCCAAAAGCGATCGCACAACGGCTGGATAATGTCAAAGGAGTATTAGTTACAGCCGGGGAACGAGGCTGCGCCTACTATCTGGGAGGAAACGAAGGGAAGTTACCAGCATTTTCTGTAGCAGTGCAGGATACAACCGGTGCCGGGGATGGCTTTACTGGTGGCATTATTTATCAACTATGCCACCGTGACCGGTCGAGTCTGAGTGATCCAACCGTTGCCAAAGATGTGGTTACCTATGCCAGTGCAGTAGGCGCACTGACCACTCTCAAGCCTGGTGCGATCGCAGCTCAACCTACATTAGCTGAGGTGGAAGCTTTTGTCTCTAGTTAGTAAGCTGTTCAGCATTTAGATTAGGATACCTAAATTTCTCAAAGGGAACAGGGAACAGGGAACAGGGAACAGGGAATAACCAATTTAAATGGACATCAGCTTACTCTATAGTTATTATCTTTAAACTGAAGTTTCCCTTTGACCTGAGCGGGTAACAAACAGGCTAAAAAGATGGCGTTGCTGAATTAAGGAATGAATGCGCGATCATTTGGTTTGATTGAAGCCCCCTAAATCCCCCAATTCTGGGGGACTTTGATAGTTTTGTTCCCCCCAGAATTGGGGGGCTAGGGGGGCAAAACCATACGCATAATCAGCAACGCCAAAAAGATTGCTAAAAAGGTTATCAATGGCTAATTTGATGGCAATTGAATGGATAATTCAAACTACTATTCCAACTACTATAGTTACCTTGGGCAGGATAAGGAACCAACTCCACAATGCCCTTGTGATTAATTATCCATCCTTGGGCTTCAATGATAGGTGATTTCTTTTTAGTCATTGGTTGTTCCTGATCTGGGCTGTTATACCCTAATTTCCTTCTCCTCCAACTCCGGCTTCTTCTCCTATTGCTTAATTGTGTACTGCTTTGATCAACCATTAGCCGCAAATCCGGTACCACCACTTGACCCCGCAACACCCCAGCTGGGTTAGCGGGGATTCCTCCTTTTCCGGTAACTAAAAAACTATTCCCGCTGTTTGCTGCACAATCGGTGATGATTTGATTGCTGGTATCCACTACATCTACAGGTAGCTTGTCTAAGGCTTGGGCGGGGTTTACTTCTGGAGTATTTAGAGTAACACTGCCATCAATACCAAGTTGGGAGGAAGCGGTAATCTTACTACTGCGATCGCTAAAAATTCCAATGGCCGAAATCGTGATATTTCCCCCACGGCCTAAAATGGCATTGGCACTGATTTTACTACCCTTTGATGTCAGTAAAAAGTCAGTAGTAATAGTGATATTGCCACCAGTAGCAGTATCCCTGGCATTAGTCGTTATCTCACTGTTGTTGCGTAAGAAAATTAGTTTGGCATTAGAGAGGGTAATATTCCCTTGGTCTCCAGCAGAGGTTTCAGCATTGAGGAAACCATTGTCGAGTTGGATGGTATCAGCAGAGATGTTCAAGGTTCCAGCAACACCGGTACCTTTACTGCTCACTGTTACCAATGCGCGTCCGCTAGCGCTAAATGTCTTGGTATTCAGGTTAAGAGAACCCGCTTTGCCTGTTTGGGTTGCCTGAGATGCGATCGCACTAGCTGGCCCATCTGGGTCAATCCTGTTTCGTCCAACTCTCGCTAATCGCTTGTTGTAGGTAGGGTCAATACCAGAGAGAGTGATGTTTTCAGAAGCATTGATAGTAATATAGCAGTCGCCAGGGCAGTTAGGACATGACAAAAGTCTCACACCCTTTGTAAGCGCAAGAGTTTGACTTCTGACTTCTGACTTCTGACTTTTGACTTCTGCTATACTACCGGCATCACCACCCTTGAAGCTAGAGGTAAAAATCTGAGCACCATTGGTTAATGCTAGGGTGTCCACATCTAAGCTAATTTCACCAGCTGAAGCATCACTCTGACTTTTAGCAGTGATCACTGCCCCATTATCCAGACTGAGGGTCGGAGTTTGAATGAAAATTTCACCACCAACCTAAACAGTCCTATCGGGAATTATAAAAACAACATAAACTCTTGCGAGAAGCTCACCAGCAATTAGAAAAAACCAATACGTCCTATAGCCGATTTGTTCCCTTTGAATATCTTAACTTTCTTAAAAAAGAAACTATTCTTGATGTAGAGCTGGGGAATCACGTCAGTAAAGAAATGGCGATCATGTTCTCAGATATTCGCTCTTTCACTACCCTTTCAGAAACCATGAACCCCAAGGAAAACTTCGACTTTGTTAATGCTTACCTCAAGGGTGTTATAGCGGTTTTTAATCTAGTAAGGTACAATTTTTTTGGTTTTAGGGAGCAGGGACTGAGGCCGTAGGCCACGCGGGGCGCGTTCGGAGCAGGGACTTCGGAAGAGGGAACAGGGAACAGGGAACAGGGAACAGGGAAGAGGTAAAAAAATATGTGTACCTCATGAGGATAAAAAGCGCTATATAATTTTTTCTGCAAAAGCTAGATGCACCCAAACTTGGAAACCCAGCTGTAAAATCAATTCCAACAACCCTGTCAAATCCCAAAGAGCGATTGAATGCGTTGGCGAATCTGATTGGTACCAGTCTGTTTTTCCTGTGTTCCACCTACCTTTATTCCTAATTGCTCTAGGGTCTCCTTACGTGTGAATAATTCTTCGGAAATTTGGTCAGCTAAATCTTTGTGCTTTGCTAAAAGACTCTTTAAATTTTCCCGGTCTACCACAAACAGAATCGTGTCTTCTAGGGCGCGAAGGGTAGCCGTACGGGGGGTACCCAGAAGCAAAGACATCTCTCCAATAAATTCCCCTGGCTTGCGGGTGGCAACCCGTTTTCCGATCGATTCCACAAAAACTTCAACTAAGCCAGATAGAATAATATAAAATGAATCCCCTGGGTCGTTTTCTTCACAGATTATATCCCCTGCTTTGAGCATTTGACGATATCCTTGCTGAATTATATGTCGTAGATCGCTATCGCTACACTTTTCAAAGTAACTCACCTTCCGCAAGAGATCTCGCAGGGTCAATTTTCCTCTAGAGTTTGCTTTTACTTTGTTTTTTTTGGCAGCGGGTACAGCTTTGTTAGAAAGGGATTCTTCCTGAGAATATGAGCCGTTACCAGCACCAGTTTGTTGAGGTTTTTGTAGCAGAAATTCTAAGTCCTTCAGATTTCGGATATACAGGTCTCTCTGAGGCTCGGCGTGCTCGATTCCCTGCTCACGAAGTTGCTCTTCTATCAGATAATACAAACTACTCTGAATTGATTCCATATTTGGGGGATTGTCGATCCATACTAAGAGTTCAAAATCCATGCCGTCTCCAAACCCTTTAAAATATACTTCAGGAGCAGGAGATGGTAAAACTTCTGGTTCTTTGCGAGCCGCTTCTAACAGTACTTCTGTCACGATGACTGGATCGCTTTCATCGGGAACGTCAACAGGAATTCTGAGCCGAGCTCTGGGGTCTTCATAACTCCAGTTAACCACATTGTTTTCCAGGAAACTAGTATTTGGAACAATAACAAACACCCCATCATTGGTGCGGATAGTGGTGGAGCGAATCGAGATTTTTTCTACAGTTCCTGACAGGTCATCAACTTTGACATAGTCTCCCACCTTAATTGGTTTTTCAAACAGAATCGCCAGACCACTGATAAAGTTGGCGGTTAAATTCTGAAGTCCGAAGCCTAAACCAATACCCATTGCCCCTGCAAAAACAGTCAGGGAACTGAGGTTAATCCCAGCCGTTTGCAGAACAATCAAAAATCCTAAGACAGTTAGAACATAGCCGATCAGGGAGGACAATGCTTCGCGAGTCCCACGATCTAACCCGAAGCGAGTTAGCACCCGACGCTTAATCACGTCCTGAAGTTTACGAGATATATATAAGGTAACGATAGCCATCACTATGAGTTGGACTATCATAATCAGAGACAACTCTTGGGTGCCCAGCTGAAACAGCTTGGTGGTAAACACCTTTAAGACGATGTTCCAGACTTTGCTCAGCCATTCAAAAACCAACTTCATAATTCAGTTATTTATTAGTCAATCAAATTGTCAGCTATCAGCTATCAGCGTGTCGCGTATCAGCTATCAGCTATCAGCTGTTAAGTTTAATATAATTAAAGCACTTAAGAGCTAATTTATAAAGTGATTAATCTTAGGGTGGGCAGTGCCTACCAACGCGCTTTGCAAGCTTCATTATCTGTCTGGTGCACTGCCCACCCTACATGAACCAAGCTGATTGAGAATGGTGCAAGATGTGAGTAAGAGCTAATTTATAAAGTAAATCTTAAGTGCTCAAATCCCTTGACAGATATGGATTTCAGGTAAGAGGGGGCAAACGATGGCGAACTCCTGAAACCATTGCAACGCAATAGTTATAGCCCCTAGAAGCGTGAACTAAGAGTGAAGGTCTTGAATTCTGAGGGTAATTGCGTGTAGAAGGCTAGGGTCGATCTGCTTGCTCCAAGTCCAACGGAAGCATGGGTAGAAAAACTCGCTAATTTGAGGGACATATCCCAGTACAAATGCTTTCTTTGCGCCTAGATCATATTTTGGACACAAGTAGAGACACTCTACCTAGGAGCGATACTAAGGTAGATGGGGAAGTATTAGGCTGGTTTAGTTCACATTTTTTTCATATTTTTTTCATATTTTTTTCATAAATAGCCGATTATTTTCACATTTTGACCATTATTTCACATTTACTTCATAATCTAGTTCAGAAAAGCTAATTAGGGGTTTGAGCACTCAGAAATTTAGAGGCTCAATGATGTTAAATAAAGAAGAAAAGACTATCCCCTATCACTTAAAAACAATACTCTTAGCAAGATCGTTATATAAATTCCCACCAATTAACCGATGTTAATGTTGATTTTTTATGTAGGAAATGACCTTTATGCCCTGGATAGTTCTCAGGTCGTGGAGGTAATTCCCAGAGTCAGCCTCCGAAAAATACACCAAGCTCCTGACTATGTGGCTGGTTTGTTTAACTACCGAGGTGCAATTGTGCCAGTCATCGATCTGTGCCATTTAATTCAAGGTACTCCCAGCCGCTCCCACTTAAGCACGCGGATTATAATGGTCAATTACGTTGCTAAGAATAATACTCATTACTGCTTCGGTTTGATGTCAGAACGAATCACAGAAACCTTAAAGAAACCAGATACTGAGTTGGTCGATGCCGGAGTTCAAATGAATGACGCTCCTTATTTAGGAGAAATGATTATGGATGAAAAAGGCATGATCCAACGAATCCGGCTAGAGTATTTGTTATCGGAGTCCCAACAGATATACTTATTACCTCCTAGCCAAAGCCTAGGCAATTCCCGGTAATCTCCGGGAACTGTCAGCTAGGATGCAGACTAAGGTGCGATTTGTTCCTACGTTGTTTTGGTCATGATACCCGGGAGTGACCTCCAGCTCCCGGCTCTATCGCTAACTATTAAAACAAAGGCAAATGTGTAGTTAGCCCAACAAGCCATTACAACCTTGTCAAGGAAAACATTACCAGTTTTGAGGCATTTAACAATGCAAAATTACGTACTTGTTATTGACACAAACAAACGACCACTAAACCCGATTTCCCCAAAGAAGGCTCGTCGGTTACTAGACAAAGGTAAGGCGGCGGTTTTTAGGATGTATCCCTTCACGATCATATTAAAAACTGCGATCTATAATCCAGTGGTATTACCATGTCACATTAAAATTGATCCTGGTAGCAAGACAACTGGATTTGCCTTAGTCCAAAACAATCAGGTGATCTGGGGAATGGAATTAGAGCACAGAGGAGAATTGATCAAGAAAAAACTAGAGTATAGAAAGGCTGTAAGGCGCGGAAGACGTAATCGTCACACCCGTTACAGAAAACCAAGATTCCTTAACCGTAGACGAAAAGACGGCTGGCTCCCACCTAGTTTAGAACACAGGATTTTGACTATTCATACTTGGGTAAAACGATTGATAAAATTTTGCCCGGTCAATGAGATTTGGGTCGAAAGAGTTAAGTTTGACACTCAAAAAATGCCAAACCCTGAAATTAATGGCATTCAGTACCAGCAAGGAGAGCTAGCTGGCTATGAAGTTAGAGAGTACTTGCTAGAGAAATGGGGAAGAGAATGCACCTATTGTGGCAAGCAGTCCATCCCGTTACAAATTGAACATATTCACCCAAAATCTAAAGGGGGAAGTAATTCGGCAAAGCCGACGCTACGCGAACGAGTAAGTAATCTCTGCTTAGCCTGTGAAAAATGTAATCAACGGAAAGGTAATAAATCTATAGAAGATTTTCTGAAAAAGAAACCAAATTTACTTCAGAAAATCAAAACTAAAGCCAAGCAACCATTACCGGATGCAGCAGCGGTGAATACGACTCGCAACAAGTTAGTGAAGGTACTTCGATCAATCAAGCTTGTGGTCACAGGAACGGGAGCGCAAACCAAATACAACCGGACGAAACTAGGACTGCCTAAGCAGCACTGGATTGATGCCGCTTGTGTTGGGGATATTGAGACCTTGGTCTTGAGAACCTCTCAACCCCTGTTAGTCACTTGCAAGGGACCCGGAGGAAGACAGAAAGCAGCACTTAACAAATACGGTTACCCCATCAGACACAACCCATTGAAACCAATCAAAGGCGCTTGTTACTGGGGACATAGCCAAGCATAAAAAACTAGGAATAGGCAAAGTTACCCCTAGAAGCAAAGGAAGCTTTGGATTCACCCCGCTAGGAACCAAGGGCTACAAAAGTTGCAAATCTCAAGATATATCAGCAATACACCGAAAAGATGGATACACTTAGGGACTTGCATGTAAAAAAAATACCAATTAAAGTAGGGTGGGCAAAGTTATCTTATCTATAAGACTCATTTGAACCAAAATGTTTTTGCCCACCCTACAAGCTAAAATCTGGTATTTTATTTTTTGGCTACTCCCTTACAGGTTTTGCTAGTACATGCCGGATTTTACCAGGAAATAATAGTCCTAGGCATGACTGGAGCAGAAAATCAAAAACTACCAACTAACTAACAACTAAGAACTAATAGTAATGATTCAGGCGACTATCGAGGCTTTGCTGAGAAAGAAAATCGGTTTGGATGGCAGTACTATTGGGTCTAGACAGATTGCTAGAGCGATAGAAACCAGAAGATTGGCTTGTGGCTTACCGGATCAGCAAACGTATCTGCAGCAACTGCAAACCTCACCTCAAGAACTCGAAGCACTGATTGAAACGGTCGTTGTCCTAGAGACTTGGTTTTTCCGGGACAGAAAACCCTTTGCGTTTCTGAGTCGTTACGTCATATCTGAGTGGTTGCCCAAACCCAACCACCCCATCCTGCGGGTGTTAAGTATACCCTGTTCTACTGGAGAAGAACCTTACTCCATTGCTATGACCTTGCTGGATGCGGGTTTGACTCCTAATCAGTTTCGGGTCGATGCCATTGATATCAACAAGGAAGCATTGCGCAAAGCTCGACGTGCTCTCTACAGCAGGAATTCCTTTCGGGGCAACCAGCTACAGCAACGAAAACGCTATTTTAAGCAAACAGCAGATGGTTATGAATTATGTCAGTTGGTGCGGAATACGGTTAATTTCAAGCATGGTAACATCCTAGAGCCCTTGGGCAAGCCTCAGAGCAACTATGACATTATATTCTGCCGCAATTTATTGATTTATTTAGATAAATCTGCCCGCTTCCGTGCTATAGAACTCTTAGATCGCTTATTAATGCCTAAAGGTTTGCTGTTTGTGGGGTCTGCTGAAACAGGAGTAATAACTACCAATCGATTTGTGTCCGTTCGCTATCCCTTTGCTTTTGCCTATCAGAAGGTGAAACATCTTGGAGAAGGCCAGACCAGGGACTCTCAACAGGGGCGCAGGAGAAATTGGGAAACCTCATCGTCACTCCCGACTCATAAGTCCCCAGTGACGCTGATCCATTCTCTGTATCCAATACAGGAAAAGCACAAGGGGCAAAACCAGGAAGACCAAACAACATCATCTTCCCCTTCTGCCCTGGTTAATCGACAGTCTAAAGCAATCAAACAGTCCTGTTTACAAAGGGAGCTTGAAAAGGGACAAGAATCCTTGCTTGAAAAAGCCAGGAGATTAGCCAATCAAGGAAGTTTGGAGCAAGCGGCTACACTGTGCCAAACTTACCTAAGTCAAAATTTGACTAGTGCTGAGGCTTATGTATTACTCGGAGAAGTCCATCAGGGCTTGGGCAATGACGAGCAGGCTGAGCAATGCTTCCAGAAAGCGGTTTACCTGAAACCGAATTCCTACGAAGCACTCTTTCATCTGGCTTTACTTCAAGAAAATCGTGGGGAGCTGGCTAAAGCTACAGTAATCCGACAGCGAATTAAACGACTACAAAACCTGAAGAGTTAATAGCAACGGGGGCTATCTGGAATTAAATGAAAATTGCAACTAAACTACTAGGTCTACTAATCTTCTCTGGTTTGACCATACTTTTAGGGGGGGGAATTAGCTGGATAGGACTGTCAAAGTTAGCGAATGAAATCGGTAAGATAGCTGAAGAGGATCTCCCCCTAATCCAGCACATGACGGAAATGCAAGAAAGTCAACTTGCTCAGGGGGTTAATTTTGAACGGGCGTTTCGATTTAATTACCGATATACAGAAAGCGCCAGTGCCAGAAACATTTTTACTCAAGCGAGAGCGGAGTTCAACCGACGGGATGGATTAGTGCATGACGCTCTTATAAAAGTTGATAACATCGTCAAACGTGAAATCCAAAAAGCGTTAAGTAAAGAGCAAAAAGAAGGCTGGTCAGATTTGAAATCTGAATTAGATTCATATAACACAATGCATGATCGTTATGGTGATCAATCTCAGCAAGCGTTTAGGTTAATTGTTAGCAATCAACCTGAACAAGCTGAATTGGCGGCAGAACGGATGCAAGAGTCCCGAGAAGAACTTAAAGCAGAAATGAGGAGTCTCTTGCGGCAAGCCATTACATTATCTCAAAACTATGCGAATATTGCTAAAGAAGACCAACAACGTACAATCAAAATCGTACTGATTGCTTTCATTTTAATCATTGGGGCTACTCTAGGTTTTGGAATTTTTGTCACCCGCGATATTGTTAATTCCTTAAACAAAGCAGTAGATCTAGCAGAAGAGGTTTCCGCTGGTAATCTGAGTACCAAGGTGGAAATTACCTCAACGGATGAGATTGGACAATTACTGGCATCTCTGAAAAAGATGACTGAAAACCTCAATTCATTGATCTATAAGGTGCAACAGTCTGGGATCCAAATGACTAGCTCCACTACCCAAATTGCTGCCTCTGGTAAGCAATTAGAAGCAACCATGACCGAACAATTAGCCTCCACCAACGAGGTGACAACCACAGCTCAAGAAATTGCCAATACCTCTGGGCAATTAGTGAAAACTATGGAGCAAGTCGCTCAGCTGTCTCAAATTACTGCTGATAGCGCTAGCCATGGTCAACAAGACCTGATGCGTATGGAAAATACCATGCGTCACTTAGCCAATGCTACTAGTTCTATTTCTACCAAACTGGGGGTGATGAATGAAAAAGCCAATAATATCAGTAGCGTTGTCACCACTATTACTAAAGTAGCCGATCAGACTAATTTACTATCCCTCAACGCTGCCATTGAAGCGGAGAAAGCGGGAGAGTATGGGGCTGGATTTGCGGTTGTGGCTCGGGAAATTCGGCGGCTGGCAGACCAAACGGCAGTAGCTACCTTAGAAATTGAGACCATGGTAAAAGAGATGCAATCTGCTGTGTCAACTGGGGTGATGGAAATGGATAAATTTAGCAAAGATGTCAGTACTAGTGTCGAAAATGTCGGCAAGATTAGTGAACAAATTGCTAAAGTGATTGAGCAAGTGCAGAGCCTGATTCCCCGGTTTGAGATGGTGAATCAAAGTGTGGAAGACCAATCGAAAAGTGCTCAACAAATCAGCGAGGCGATGGTTCAATTAAGCGAAGCATCACAACAAACGGCTGACTCTCTAAGAGATACTAATCATGCTTTGGAACGATTGGATGATACTGCCCAAGGATTACAAACAGAAGTTTCGGTGTTCCAAGTTTAGAAAAGCCGAGTAGTAGGGTTGTAAGCGAGACACTGCAAGCATATTTTATGTGTCATAGTAACTCTAATGTTATTTAAAATAGGGTATTTTGAAATAATTGTGAAGTGATTAACCGGACTTGAAATAATTTTTATTATGGGCAATGAACCGAACATGATATAATCCCTATGATTTCCAGAAAGGGACTAAACTAATTTAGGTTTTACCAGTCTTAAGTCAACCAGTATAAATTCCAGACTATCCCGAGATGTTTACAAAAATTAATCACAGAATTTTCTTAGGAGCTTCAATACCCATTATTTGTCTGATTGGATTAGGGTCAATTTTCTATTCAAGCGCTATGAGAACCTTTGAATTTGAATCTCAAATTGCGACGACTTCTTCAACCCTAGGACAGAGAGGCTGTCCAATAGAAGTCAACCTGATCGCTCATGGGCTTACGAAAATGGTGCGGAGTGTCCGAGCCTATGTTATTTCTCCTGCAGAGGTAAGTTATAAGCAATCCTATCAAGAGGGCTATCAAAATTTTCGTCAATATAGTTCAGCGCTCAAGGAGCAAACTCAAGACACTATACAACGACAACTTTTGGATAATTACATTGCAGAAGGGGAGAAAATACATCAACTATCTCAACAGGTTTTCCGACTTGTAGATTCAGGCAAGATTACCGAAGCTACTGCTTTAGTTAAGTCAATTAATGCTGAAAATGTTGATAATAACAGGGTGCAGATGATCCAACGGGCAGAAGCTCTCATGAGGGAAGGGGTCAGACAATTCCAGGAACAACAGCGCTGGCTAATGAATGTGGTTTTGGTTGGCACTACATTATCGATAATACTGACTATCCTTATGGGTATATGGGTTACTTTGCCGCTACGAAGCAAGATAACTAGATTGCTAGGAGCAACCGAAAGGCTGTCTGCTGGGGATTTAACCCAGGCAATTGAAGTCTCTAAAGATCAAGATGAGATTGGACAAGTACTTGGTGCCTTGCAGACCATGACTGAAAACCTCAATTCATTAATCTATAAGGTGCAGCAGTCTGGGATCCAAATGACTAGCTCCACCACCCAAATTGCGGCCTCTGGTAAGCAATTAGAAGCAACCATGACCGAACAATTAGCCTCCACCAACGAGGTGACAACCACAGCTCAAGAAATTGCCAATACCTCTGGGGAATTAGTTAGAACTATGGAGCAAGTCGCTCAGCTGTCTCAAATTACTGCTGATAGCGCTAGCCATGGTCAACAAGACCTGATGCGTATGGAAAATACCATGCGTCACTTGGCCAATGCTACTAGTTCTATTTCTGCGAAACTGGGGGTGATGAATGAAAAAGCCAATAATATCAGTAGCGTTGTCACCACTATTACTAAAGTGGCGGATCAGACTAATTTACTATCCCTCAACGCTGCCATTGAAGCGGAGAAAGCGGGAGAGTATGGGGCGGGTTTTGCGGTTGTGGCTCGGGAAATTCGGCGGCTAGCTGACCAAACGGCAGTAGCTACCTTAGAAATTGAGACCATGGTAAAAGAGATGCAAGCGGCGGTGTCAACTGGGGTGATGGAAATGGATAAATTTAGCAAAGATGTCAGTACTAGTGTCGAAAATGTCGGCAAGATTAGTGAACAAATTGCTAAAGTGATTGAGCAAGTGCAGAGCCTAACTCCCCGGTTTGAGATGGTGAATCAAAGTGTGGAAGACCAATCGAAAAGTGCTCAACAAATCAGCGAGGCGATGGTGCAATTAAGCGAAGCATCACAACAAACGGCTGATTCTCTAAGAGATACTAATCATGCTTTGGAACGATTGGATAATACTGCCCAAGGATTACAAACAGAAGTTTCGGCGTTCCAAGTTTAGAAGTAAGCCGTCAGCCTTGGCCTTGGCCAAAAGGCCACGCTACGCGAATGGCCACGCTACTTGAGGTGCCTTCAGCTTTTTAATCACGGAAAACTGGCTCTGCCGAACTTACTATGTCAAACTCAAAACCTTCAACGATAACTATCCCGTGATTTTCTACCTCAATATCCTAAACTAACGGTCAATAGCGGTGCGACCCCGCGCTTTCGTGGGAGCGCTAGGGAATTCGCACCAAGAGGTTGACATTACCTAGCCAATCAAGAATGAAGGATGAAATTGGAATTGGAGGGATAGTATTGGAAATACTGTATCTTCCTAGAAGACTATCGTAAATATAGCGTTGATCAACTGTTCATTAACTGGGGGGGCGACAAGCGCCCCGTAAACCTTGATATATATTAAATTGAGCGAATTATGGTAAAAAAAGATAGGTCAGAAATTGTCAAGACGACCTATCAAGTTAGAATGATACCAGAATTATACCA
>NZ_JAAHFZ010000045.1:0-50914 GCF_010672795.1 Moorena sp. SIO1G6 | reverse complement strand
ATCAATTGAAGAATTAGAATGTTTGTTAAATCATCTTTTAAATGAAGGAGGGTTAATTATAAAATGGGTACGAAAAATAAAAAACAAAGGCAATGCTGTTATCACAGTTTAAATGCGCAACAGCTTAACTATCAAGTACACAGGATTTTCTCCTTCTTTCCTCTTCCGAAGTCCCTGCTCCGAAGTCCCTGCTCCGAAGTCCCTGCTCCCTAAAAACCCATAAATTTGTACCTAATTGAAGTGCAAACCGCTGTATTTCTCTAGGGCGTGTCTGCAAACCCAATAATTTAGGTTAGAGAGATTTGCGATGCTCCTTTGGAGCCGCTAAAAGCGAACGCGAGCATAAGGAAGGGAATTTGGGCAAAGCCCGACCCTAAGCAAACGTTTTGCTCAACTTGACCATAAATCTTTCTTAGATCAACAGTTAAAAGATTTATTTTTATCTATAGCAGTCAGAAAAAACATGATTTCAACTAATGGTACTTTAGCCAAAATCAAGCCCAAATATAGCCCAAGCTGGCTTTATATCTAGGGCGTGTCTGCAAACTGTTGTATGCTAATTGACACTCCCCGCCCGCTTATGGACGGGGATTCTTGTTTCATAGAGCCAACTTGCGTGAACCTTGCCGGAGTCAGGAAGAGTAGAGGTCGATTCTCCGCAAGGGTATCGGCGTTCGCCTTTGGCGTGGCCTACGGCCAAGCCGACGCTACGCGAACGGATCAACGATCCAGGTTCCAGTATGCCCCACCGTACCTTACCTTTTTTTTACATATAGATAGATACTTTTTTTATCTAATTTTTTTTCATAGACGTTGTCTTGATGCAAAGCGCGAGTGGGGGAAACCACGGCAGTCGCTCATGGTTTGAAGTTACCGTAAGACAGGCTCGCCTTAATCAATAAGTTTTAACCCTTTTTTGCATAACCTACCAACCATAAAGGCTCAACGTAATCAGGTTTCGTCTCCGGGGAGACCCCCAAGACCGCGCTGCCTCCCCAAGACCGTAATGGTGCGCTTGACCCGTAATTAAATTCGCCACGGGTCGCACCTCTGCATCGCTTAAGTCGTGCTTACCAAATTACGCAATATGTATCTGATACATATTTTTTACGTTGTCTACTTATCATTAGATAGTATTTATCTAGTTTTTGGTTTCTTGTTGAGATTTTTAATAACACGCAGTGCGAAAACTGTCAAGTTTTCACTTAAAAAGAAAGCCGTCTCTAGAAGTTACCGTAAGAGTTAAGAAGCCTTAATTAATAAGTTTTAACCCTTTTGCTCATAGCCTGCTCCCAATAAATGCTTCTTAACTCTGAGGCGCGCGTCTCCTATAAGGACGGGGCGCGATTACCCAAAATTTTTGGTAAAAAGACGCACGGAAGTAGCACAAAAACGAATGGAGATTGCTAACAGAGGCGAGTTAACCGACGAACAGTGGGAAAAGCAAAGCGCCCTTATTACCACCTCAAAAAGCTTGGGAACGAAGTTACCGTAAGATAGGGTCGCCTTAATCAATAAGTTTTAACCCTTTTACCCATAGCCTGTCGCCCATAAAGGCGACCCTATCTAAGGTTTCGTCTCCGGACTGGAAAACCAGCACATGACAATCGTTCCATCATTAATGGGATTATCACCGATCTTGAGAACAGGCGCACCCTGGAGAGATTTACCTCCGGATTACGGAATTCACAGTACAGTCTCCAGTCGGTTCTACCGATGGCGAAAACCTGGTATTTGGGATCAAATTTGGGCAGGTCTTCAACAAAAAGCTGTAGCCGTTGGGCTGATTGATTGGGAAGTCCATTTTGCCGACAGTACCGTAGTCAGAGCACATCAACATGCGGCGGTCGCAAAAGAGGGCAACAAAACCAAGCTAAGCGGCGTAGCACTTGGAGGTTTCTCTACAAAAGTCCACAAAGCGAGCTGAAGGGTTTGGAAAACCAATGGTTTTTGTCCTAACATCAGCTTGTAGTCATGACACCATTGCTTTTGATGACTTACTGACTGGAGGAAAAGTCAAAGGAATTGGACTTCGAAGACCAAAAAGTCGATTTCGCTACTTTTTAGGTGATAAAGCTTACAGTAGTCAAGCAATTAGAGAAAAACTGCGTTTTCAGGGAGCAACCCCTATTATTCCCCCCGAAAAGCAATGAGAAAAAACGAGAACGCTTCAATCGGGGTCTGCAAACGAGAACGAAATCGAGTCGAACGACTTATTAATCGCCTCAAGCAAAATCGACGAATCGCAACTCGTTATGAGAAATATGCCATCAATTATCAAGCGATGTTGACTATTGCCTCTATATTACTCTGGCACGAGAAGTGCATGGGGTCAGATCAGTCAAACGAGCAGGGATTTTCAACCAGCCGTACCAGCAATCCCGGTGCTTGTTTACTACCTCCCGTTGATTAGCTGACGCCTAAGGGCTGATAGCACCTCAAGCAGCGTGCGCTACGCGCATATGCTTACGTTGATTTTATCCTAATCAGCATCCCCTGGTGAATAAATCACACCAGGTGTGTGGTCAGGATTAATTTCAACCACCAAGTCTACTAGATTTGGGTTTCGAGTCAGGGGTGTAATAAATAATTCTGGATGGAGAGCTTTCCAAAAATAGTTGACAAAATCTCTAATTTGTGAATCTTCCATCCCTGACTTACCCTGAGCAATCATCTGTTTCTCTGCCTGTAGTCGCCATTGCTGACTGAGGCGGTAGTCAGTAGGGTAGAGTACCATCAATCGGTCTAATCGTTCCCACAGGGGTACATAAAGCCTCAGTTGCTGATTCATATCCCGAGCAAACTCTCGGTCTTCCAAGGTATGAATCGGTTCTGGAACAGAGCCATCAAACGCTTCTGGCTCAATGGGTCGAACCCCAACAAACCACCCTTCAAACAATACAATATCAATACTTTCGACCACCTCTGGAGTGATTCGGTCTCCAGCCCCCCCAAAAGCTGATTTATCAAACCGAGGCACGAGGATTTCTGCGGTAGGGGAAGGGGATCGTAATTGGTCTAATAGCTGTAAACCCAGCTCAACATCATGAGTTCCAGGGGGACCACGCCAGATCAGCCTGCGGTCTTGTTCTTGAAGCTGTTGTCGCTCCTTGTAGGTTTTGTAGAGGTCATCGATAGACAGGCTGAGAGTGCGTTCGCTGAAAGCGGGACGAAGTCCATCGCCTAATTTGTGGAGAATCACACTTAAGACTGCCGCTAGAGTGGTTTTCCCGGTGCCCTGCCCTCCTAATATGCCCTGAATCAAAGGACGTCCCAGCTGTTTACGACAGGATACCAACTCCATGGCTAAAGGAAGCCAGAGGTTCCAGAGGCATAAGAGAGTCTTTTGCTGTGTTTCAGGAGTAGTTTCAAAATACGGTAGACGGAGAATATCTGGGTAGACTATCTCAAACAAATGCGATCGCGCTTGGATTACCTGTTCACCATTATCCTCTGTGATGCCAAACGCCTTTGCCTTTAGGTGATCAGCCAGTTCCTCAGCCAAGAGTTGCTGAGATTCAAGGGGATTGGGTGTTTTTCCTGATACCCACTGCTCGAGAATTTGACCAACGCTCTTGGTGTCACTTGTCATTTATCGTTTCTCGGTCAGTAGTTGCATCAGACGTCTCCCTTGTTAGGATTCAGCAGTAATTACTCAGCAGTGATTACTAACTCATTAGTAACTGATTACTATTTTAAGAGCCAAGCTTGAAGGCTTCTAAATACATACTGTATACCAGACCAATTTTAAAAGCATTGACTACATCTGCCAACCATGAAACCCGGTCAACGGTTTGATTTAATTGGCCTTTTGGAAATTTACCGCTATAAATCAACCGGTTAACTGCTTCTGTAAAAACAATCAACATCCCAGATAGTATCCATTCCTGGCCAGTTCCTGCTGTAGTACACAGGGCTTGTCCTACCAAGAAGCCAAACAGAAAGCTAATCAGGACCATCGACAGGCGTCGCCAGGGATTAGCAAACCATAGCCCCAGCCGCGTCCATAAAAAATCAACTAAATTATTAAGACGGGTATTCTGCATCTACTACACTCGTTGAAATAAGAATAACACACGTGTAGACCATGCTATCCGTTTTTGGAATAATGATAGCCTGCTAGACCTCAATCACACCCTAGCCCATTGATGAAGTTTACATTAGCTAATAGGTTTAAAAATTGGTGGCAATCTTGGCAACAGCATCCCACCACCATCTGGACACTTTCTATTCTGTGGTTACTCCTGATCAGCTGGCTAGCTTTTTTGTGGAATTTGGGCAACATCGGTTTAGTAGATGAAACTGAACCCTTGTTTGCTGAGGCCGCTCGCCAGATGACGGTGACAGGTGACTGGATTACCCCTTATTTCAATGGTGAGACTCGCTTTGATAAACCCCCCCTAATCTACTGGTTGATGGCAATTGGTTACCGGTTGATTGGGGTGAATGAATGGGCAGTAAGACTGCCGTCAGCCTTGAGTGCGATCGCATTAACTGGATTAGCCTTTTACACCCTACGATATTATGGGATTTCCCGTCCTGCTGCCTTTACCCCTGATGTAGAGTCAAGTCAGCACAGGGATAGCAAAATCAACTCTTCCTATCGCCAGCGCCAGTTGTGGATCTGTGCCTGGATTGGTTCAACCCTGATGGCAGTGAATCTTCAAACCATTATCTGGGCAAGAACCGGTGTCTCAGATATGCTACTCAGCGCCTGTGTCGGGGGTGCATTACTAAGTTTTTTTCTAGGGTATGCCCATCGAAACCATAGGAACACAGGAGCACAGGAGCTCGGAAGCAGCGAAAAAACTGTTGCTAAAAGCCCCTCACCCCCTCACAAATACCCTT
Organism: Moorena sp. SIO1G6; assembly: GCF_010672795.1. NCBI lineage: Bacteria > Bacillati > Cyanobacteriota > Cyanophyceae > Coleofasciculales > Coleofasciculaceae > Moorena > Moorena sp. SIO1G6. Next base: position 46,066 of record NZ_JAAHFZ010000045.1, on the reverse strand, counting down.
GCCGTTGGTACCTAGCCTGTTATGTGCTCATTGCTCTAGCTATCCTTACCAAAGGACCAGTCGGTATCGTTCTACCCACACTAATTATTGGTGGTTTTCTGCTTTACCTGGGCAATGGCAGGGAAGTATTGCAGGAAATGTGCTTATTTAGAGGCATTGTGATTATTTTGGCTCTGACACTACCTTGGTATCTATTAGTAACCCTAGCCAATGGGCAAGCCTATATCGACTCGTTTTTTGGATATCACAATATTCAACGCTTTACTCGCACCGTTAACCGCCACGCTGGGCCTTGGTATTTTTATTTTCCAGTAGTACTAGTAGCTTTTGCCCCTTGGTCGAGCTACTTGCCGTTTGCGATCGCACGACTAAAATTTTGGCGGCGGGTGCGGTGGAGTAACTCACCCCGTTCTACTCATTTGGGTTTATTTGCTCTGTTCTGGTTTGTAGGGATTTTCGGCTTTTTTACCATTGCTGCCACTAAACTACCCAGCTATGTGCTACCCCTAATTCCAGCTGCCGCCATTCTTTTGGCTTTATTGTGGAGTGACCAACTCACCCATACTAGTACCCTTTCCTGGTCTGCCCGTGTGCCCCTTTCCCGATCCATGCTACTCAGTAGCCTATTTAACCTCTTGTTGTTAATTGCCCTTGCCACTGCCATTTTTTTGGCTCCCGAATATATCGGTAGTGGACCAGCAGCACCAGACTTACCGGAGCAGTTGCAAGAATCCGGCTTAATGGTGAGGGGAGGTATTATTTGGAGTATAACTGCTATTGTAGCAGCACTGTTGCTCTGGCGACGTTGGTTGTTTGGGCTATGGATAGTCAACCTAGTGGGATTTTTAGCCTTTCTTATTTTCGTGTTGACCCCTACTTTCTTGTTAGTGGATCAAGTGCGTCAATTACCCCTACGGCAATTATCTGCCATTGCTGTTCAAGAAAAGCAATCGTCAGAAGAATTGATTATGATTGGTTTCAAAAAACCCAGTGTGGTTTTTTACACCCAGCAACCCGTCACCTACATGAGCAAAGGTAAAAAAGCACGAAATTACATGAAAGAAATAGCAGTGACTCAGCCTTCACCTCCCTCCGTTTTGATGTTAGCTAGGAAGAAAAGGCTAAAGAAAGCCAAGCTAAAACCTGAGCAATATACTACCTTAGCTAGTCTTGGTCCCTATAAACTCATTCGCGTTTCCAAACAAGTTTTTGTTGATAAATCTAAAATTAAAAACTAAAAGTTTAGTTGTCACACTTCACACTTCACACTTCATACTTCATACTTCACAATTTTATTCAAATAACAAATTACTAATTATTAGCTGTTGACTAGTAAACCAAAATTGACATCATTATTTTACTTCTGTTGCTTAAGTTGTAATAGTTGATTTAGTCTGGGGCCGTGCTTGTCAGCCAGATTCCTCGGTCGATAATCAGGCCGCTTCATCCAGCGTTCTATTACACTCTGGTGAAGGTCATCAAAGTTATCCGAAATCTCCCGTAGCTTGCGCCCTGTGAACTTGAATAGACCCAGAGCATTGTTGAAATCAATATCATAATCAAGGTTGATACCAGTAGGAATTGCCCTTGGGTCAAACTCAAGACCAAGACCGATCTTGCCGATTGAGTCCATCATCCACTGCAGTGCGCCGTCGGACAAGCCGCTCTGCTCCTGGGAGCCACCACCGACGGAGCCGTGAACCCCTGGAAACCATACTTCACGAACAACCTGGGTCTGGGAAAGGTGGCTTTTGTCCATTGGCGTCACGTCAAAGACTTTGCGCTGCTCATCAATGGATACAGCGTGCAACCCATGCTCAATAATCGGACTCAAAGAGGTATCGTGGAATCTGTACCTCTTGTTAAACCTTTTGTCAAACCACAAAAAGGGGGATAAATTAGGGATACCAAGGGAACCAACCGTGTCCCAGCAGCCAAGCAAGGTAATGGGGACACTTTCTCCGTATTTTTTGCGGAATTCTACCATTTGTTGGTGATTGGGCTTGATATCCCGAGAGCGGTACATTTCGTAGGCTTCCGGAGCTTTACGGATCTCGGAGCGGGATAGCAAGCCTGATTTATAAATCATTCCAGCTAGACTGCGCACTGTATAAGCCCCACGGCTGAAACCGAATAGGTAGATTTCGTCACCAGGGATGTAGTTCAGGCAAAGAAAGCGATAAGCATCCTGGATATTGGTATCAATCCCTCTGCCAAAAGCGCCACCGAAAAGCTTGCTCTTCAGAGAGTCTTCTGTGCCAATTCCCTCATCGTAGAATACGATTTGTAGAACTCCGTGACTACCCAATGCTTTAACTGCCTGAGAAATCTTAACCACATTGCTTGGGTAAGTACTTGATAACTCTTGCCATGTTCCATCACAACATACCACAAGACGTTTCATGGTCTACCTCCTTTAAAAAACTTACTTACTCTTACTTACTATTTAAATTAACGTAAATACTTTCTAGCAACTCAGATTAAGCGACCGCTCCATTCATTAACCATAAGCAATACTATTGTTGGCACTTATTTTTGGTAATCTTACTATTTAATCATCCTTTTGTTAACCGTAAACAGTTTGTTGGTTTGCCGTTTTCATATTTATTTTTATGCTTGTTATTACGTTTTAACCTTGTCCTGTTTTTCGTTTAATTATTTTTAGTAAAACTAATTAAACATTACGATATTAATTAGCCACAAATATTAACTATGATTAAATATAAATGCTAAGGTAAACGTGAGATAAATCCAAATAACTTTGGCTGGATAGGAGGTGTCTTCTCCATATTAGCTTGAATTTCGAAAGAAGGCTCACGCCATAATCGTTGATTTGCCGTGGGCTCAATTGCAACCAACCAATATAGCAATTATCATAGCTATGAGGTACAAAATTTCGGGATTTTAGGGAACAGCGGATCACCGGAACAGCGGATCACCTGAAGAGAGAAGAGGGAAGAGGGAATAGGGAATAGGGAATAGGGAATAGGAATGCGCTGCATCAAAACAGGGAATCAACGTCAAAAAAGACTGTACCTCATAACTGCGATCAACGCTATAAATTGGGCGAAGGGCATCCTTATGGTATAATAAACTGATCAGATAGTTAGGAATTGCTGTTGTTTGTACTTGAATCCAAAAGAGGAAGGTTCAACAAAACAGTTTGGCATCATTGGCTTTATGATCCCCACGGCTGGCTTTGTTCGCAACAAGTGTCTCCAAGACTGGATGGACAATCACGGTGTCGGACAATATGACCGACTTGCATCCCACCCCTTTAAAGGGTTGGGTTCATGAGCTGCTTAATCTGTTTCAATAACTGGGTCATTGACTGAGAATGCCAGTGTACAATCTGAGTAGCAATTTTCTCAAGCAGCAACTCCAACTGAGAATTCGAGTTACTACTGTTACTACTCTGGATTACTGGATCGTGCTGCTTAGCCTCTAATCGATGATCCAAAACCAGAATGGGTGGTCGCTCTGGCAATTGAGCAAGAGTTATCAATCCTTTCGAATGTTCTGAAGGATTAGTGAGATCTGTTAATCGAATCAGCAGCAAGTCCACACTTTTTCCCTGAATTTGACGGTATACTTCTGCCCAAGAACAGGCCACTAAGCTGCAATAACCAGCAGTTTGTAAGTATTGAATCAGTGCCTGTAGCCAAGATGTTGATGATTTTCCGGCCATTGACAACCCGTAGGATAAGTGAGAGGATTCAAGGTTCAACCTGTTAACCTGTAACGGATTACCCCTAAACTTTGTCCTCTGCTCCCCCGTGTCCATCACTAAAATGGTAGGCTTGCAACTGATTCCAGCTGCCACTTGAATGACTTGCAGTATGGCAGCCATCTTTTGTTGATTATTTGGTGCTAAACAGGGATAGACCGAAAGACCAGTTACTTGATTAGCAGCTTCTGTAGTTTGGTGATCCAGGGTTACTAGTGGTAAAGTACTCAAGCAAGGATATGATGAAAACTGATTCAAGTAGATTAAAGGGTTTATCAGTCGAGCACCATTTAATACAATCACATCTGGATTCCAAACCCGGCTCAATAACTCAGCTTGATCGAAATCATCGGCTTCGAGTACCCGATAATTGAGGTCTAAGTTTTCTAGACTCAATAGTGAAGTTAACTCATAAGTCAGTGCAGACGAGTCAGGGTTCTGGTAGGACTCTACAGAATAGCCTTTTCGCCCATCACCAGGATTGAGATAGAGAATCGTTAGCACACTACTGGTATTACTCTCATCTTTAGCCAGCCGAGACAGGTTTTCTCGTAATGCTTCCTCTTGTACTGGCAGACTTAAGAAACCATCAGCTTTGTTGTGGGTGGCCTGCTGTTTTTCGGCCTGGGTGGCTGTTACCAAAACCGGGATGTGATTAGTTTGGGCATCGGACTTTAGCAGTGTTAGGACATCCCAACCAGAAAGTTTTGGTAGTAGGGGATTGAGTAAAATAGCATAGGGTTGTAGACGACGGGCTTTTTCGATTGCTTCCGTACCAGAGCGGGCAACCACCACCCAATAGCCTAAACTCTTGAGCTGTTCCGTCAATCCTTCCAGGTAACGAGGTACAGCTTCCACAATTAACACTAAACGGTTGGGCGTCGAAGATGGGGGGTGAGACCTTGCCGTAGGGGCAATCTCTGATAGTTGCTCATCCCAATTGTCCAATTGATCAGATGAAGCGTGGGGAGGACAGGGGGGGAAGAGTAAGGTAAACTGACTACCGAGCCCTGCCTTGGAAATAAACGAGACATCTCCACCATGCAAGTGAGCTAGATGTTGTGTTAAGACTAATCCCAGACCCGTCCCCTCAAAGCTACGAGTCAGAGGCTTTTCCAGCTGTTGGAATTTCTGAAAGATCAAGTGCTGTTTATCAGCAGGAATACCAATGCCAGTGTCCCAGACCGTGAAAGCAATCCAACCTTGCCACCAATTGACCTTCAGACCAATTTCACCACTGCCATCGGTAAACTTAAGGGCATTAGAAAACAGATGGGCCAACATTTGCCGTAAACGCAACTCGTCAGCAATCAGCATCTCTAAACTTGCTTCAATCTCTAGGGTGAATTTTGTGGGATAATCTCGATTGTTGTCCTCCGAGTGTTTTGAGTCTATTTCAGAGCGAGCCTGGTCATAAGCGCGATCGCATACAGTCCGAATTGGCACCGGTTCGAGGGTAAGTTTCAGTTGACCAGTCTCCATACGGGTCAAATCGAGAATATCGTTGACCACGGTCATTAGCTTACGCCCACTCTGATAAATTAACTGCGCATAACGGGATTGACGTTGATTGAGTTCCCCTAGGGCTTGGTCTTTCAACAAAGTTGACAAACCCAAAATCGCAGTTATAGGTGTTTTCAGTTCATGGCTAATACAAGCTAAAAACTCATCTTTGAGTCGGTTTAGTTGCACTAAATCAGCATTTTTTGCTGCCAGTTCTTGGGCAAAGAGTCGTTGCTCTGTGGTATCTTGAGCCAACACTAGGTACAATTGAGAGTTAGGTGACTCAGACCGAGATATTGGAGATGGGGAATAGTTAAAAGCTACCTTAGGCTCGCAACTGTCAGTTTCTAGTCCTCCTTCCCAAAGAGCAGCGATAGCAGGTGACAGAGGAATTTTGACAAACGAGAATACCCGCTCCTGGCTGTTTGAAAGAGTTGGATCAGTTGGCGCAGCGGTTTCCTGGCAGGGGGTATGGTTTGCCCCGGTTTTCTTGACTGGTGGTGAAAAGAGCAGCACGCGCTCGTGAATAGTGGTTGCTGCTTGATAGGGAGTATCAAGAGCACAGTATTGCCCAACAGCAGCTTGTTCAGATGTTTTGTCTCCCTGGTCACAAACATTGCCCACAGATAATGGCCATTGTCCTGGAGATCGAGGAGCAGATTGGTTATGGAAGGTTGGGGAATTCTGGGTATCAGGCTGACGCCACTGGAAGTCTAACGATGTCCTAGGCTCTTCCATCGATTGCTTCAAACCTTCCTTACTGACTTCCCTCGGTACATGATTAGATAAGAGACGATTGTAAGAAGAACGGTAGGGTATCTTTTCCCTAGCTCCAGGGTTTTTCATAGCAGAGGTAGTATTCTTAGTGCCTGTGGTGCTACTATTTCCCGGAGTCCCCTCGGATGATGTCTCAATCTGCTCACGCCAGGTCAGATTCTCAACTAAAACTTTTCCCGTCGAGGTTTGTATGCTTAGGGGTAATGGCAGTTGTTCTAACAGTTGCACTAAGGGTTTCATGCCCTTGAACTGGGCACTGTAAGTTAGGGCTTCTTCCTGAGTTTTCAGTCCTGAGTTGATTCGAGATGATAATCCTAGGGAATTGGCCCAAGAACTCTTGGCTGTTAATCCATAGTGTGGGTGGTGAGTCCTGAGGGGATTAGGGTTCAGTCCCTTGGGTTGAGTACGCTTTACTATCGATTCAGAACGTTGTTGGGTGAATGTGGATGCTAAGAATTTTAACAGCAGGCAACTGTTAAGGAGTCCGATAAATTTCTGGTCCCCATCTACTAATGCCCAGTGTTCCTGATCTGGGATGGGGAATTGGTTAAATTCTCTATCCCAGTTTCTGCCCAACTCCCCTAACCCCCCCTCCCTACTTCCATGGTCTTGTAGGTAGTACCAGAATTGGTTTAGACTCAGCTTACCTGGTAGGATGGTTATGGGTTCAATGATGTTTGGCTGTATCCAAGATAGTGGTTTGTGAAGAAAACCAGTTGTCATTGTTGCTCCTGAGCTACCTACCTTAGCGTATGAGAGCAGGTGAGGCATGATCTGCCTTAGGTTAACCACTCCCACAGGATATTGCTGTTCGCTGACTACCACAATCGAGTCATGCCTTGAAGCATGAAAAATATCAAGAATAGTAGCCAAATCAGAAGTCCTTTGACAAATAGGAACTAGCTCGGCAAATTTTTGGATACTGGGAGTAGGCATCGACATAACCAATCTAGCTTCAACAGCGGTTGAGCCCTACAGTAGCAACACATCCTCCTAAAGTAGCAACAAAGGAATTCACTCAAACCCAACAGGGCATGGGCGATCCCCTAATGCTTGAAGAGCAAGTACTTTTCAATATACTGCTCAACACTGGGCATATAGTGAGGCGCGAAATCAAAATTAATTTCAATTATCAGACTGTTTCAATTCAATTTAATTTATATTAAGCTCATTGTTAAAAAAAATGTTAAAATTTTACTGGTTTAAGGACTCTTATATAGTAAGAGTAACCAGTTTGTTATTCCAGACCTGTTGTGTTGCTTTCCCAACTAACCATATGTACGCTGATCAGTTCTGATTCCCTAGCTCAATCCCTTTCTCAGGTTTTGGGTAGCGAGCAGTATATTATACACTCTACTAGCTCCGAATCTGAATTTTTCGAGGTGGTTGAGCAACATAAACAGGATCTTGATTGTTTGGTATTGCAGGATACCGACACACTTCCCAAGGTGATCCACTACTTGTACCTGCAAGGAACCACCTTACCTGCAGTATTTTTGCGGTCGGACTCCCCAGAAATCCCCCCTAGGGTTGACAGCAATCAACAGCTGGCTTCTAACCAGACGACGGATAAATTCACCGCTAGGTCTAGCGCTCATCTGTTCCATCCGGCAGAAGTCGAACTTAGTATTCACCAATTACCTGAGATTGGCGATTTCATCCAACAGGCGATGACAGAGTTTTTGTCCCTAGCTCCCGCCTGTAACTTACCCAGGTCATCTGGCCCAGTTTATCCTAACCTCGCAGTAGCTAATTACAGTTTCTTGAGTAAGCAGCAGCATCGGTTAGCTGAAAAGCTCAGGGAAAGACTTGGATACCTTGGTGTGTACTACAAGAGAAATCCTCGGCTTTTTTTTCGTAATCTATCTCTCAACGACAGGGATGAGCTGTTAGAACACTTAAGATCACAGTATCGTCAAATTGTTCTACAGTACTTTGCACCGGGAGATACCCTAAACCAAGACATCGATCATTTTGTAGAACAAGTGTTTTTTGCGGATATTTCTATATCTAAGATTGTGGAAATTCATATGGAACTGATGGATGAATTTTCCAAACAGTTGCAGCTGGAAGGGCGTAGAGAGGATATACTGCTGGATTATCGCCTGACGTTAATCGACGTGATTGCTCACTTAGGTGAAATGTATCGCCGCTCCATCCCCAGAGAACTGTAAGATCAGCATAATCGGATCAACATTGAGTAGTAAGCTTGATGGGAGGCTCTCCTAAAAAACCGTTTCCTTGAGTTCCTTGATCCCTTGTATTGACCTTTAACCCATCTTCTCCTAAACTTAAGAGCCTATGAGTTCCTATAAAAAAACTTATGTTCTCAAGCTTTATGTAGCTGGGAACACCCCCAACTCCGTCAGGGCTTTGAGAACACTGAAAACTATTCTCGAACAGGAATTCCAAGGGGTTTACGCTCTCAAAGTAATTGATGTTCTCAAGAGCCCCCAACTAGCTGAGGAAGATAAAATTTTGGCAACACCAACCTTGGCAAAAGTTTTACCGCCTCCTGTGCGAAAAATCATTGGGGATCTCTCGGATCGAGAAAAAGTCTTGATCGGCTTAGATTTGCTCTATGAAGAACTCCGTGAAGGAGATTTGGATTTCTAAATATCTTATACCATTTTAGATTAATAGTCAAGATTTAGCAAGTCAGCAACACCATTAAACTTTTTTTTGATTAAGAACATTTACTTAAGACCAATATGAATCAATTTAATCAAAATGAACTATATCAAAACTCAGTAACAACGGTCGGTGTCCAGAAAATACGGACAATGATCGAAGGCTTCGATGAAATCTCTCATGGGGGTTTACCATCTGGTAGAACCACCCTGGTCAGTGGAACGTCTGGCACTGGAAAAACTCTATTAGCCGTTCAATTTCTCTACAACGGCATTAGCAATTTTGATGAAGCTGGTGTGTTTGTTACATTTGAAGAATCACCCACAGATATCAGCAAAAATGCATCAAGCTTTGGTTGGGAGCTAAATAAACTAGTTAATGAAGGCAAGCTATTTATTCTGGATGCTTCCCCGGATCCAGAAGGACAGGACATTGTCGGCAACTTCGACCTGTCTGCCCTGATCGAGCGTATTCAGTACGCCATTCACAAATACAAAGCCAAGCGAGTTTCCATTGACTCAATCACTGCCATATTTCAGCAGTACGATGCTGCTTCTGTGGTACGTCGAGAAATTTTTCGCCTAGTGGCACGCCTGAAAAGCATTGGCGTAACCACCATTATGACTACAGAGCGAGTTGAAGAGTATGGACCAGTAGCTAGATTCGGGGTGGAAGAGTTTGTCTCGGATAATGTGGTCATTGTCCGTAATGTTCTGGAAGGGGAACGCCGACGCCGCACTATAGAAATTCTCAAGCTGCGGGGTACCACCCATATGAAAGGAGAATACCCCTTTACGATTACGGATCAAGGGATCAATATCTTCCCCTTAGGAGCAATGCGACTGACTCAACGGTCTTCCATGGCCAGAGTGTCTTCCGGAATCAACACTCTTGATGTTATGTGTGGTGGTGGTTTCTTTAAGGATTCCATTATCCTGGCAACGGGTGCCACAGGTACTGGCAAAACCTTGTTAGTGAGCAAGTTTATCCAAAATGCTTGCATACAAGGTGATCGCGCGATTTTGTTTGCTTACGAAGAATCTCGGGCTCAGCTATCTCGTAATGCATCGTCTTGGGGCATTAATTTTGAGGAAATGGAACAAAAGGGTTTATTAAAAATTCTTTGTTCTTATCCAGAATCAGCGGGGTTAGAAGACCACTTACAACGGATAAAAACAGAAATTGCTGAATTTAAACCCTCTCGCATTGCCATCGACTCTCTTTCTGCTTTAGCACGGGGAGTGAGCAACAATGCCTTTCGGCAGTTTGTGATTGGTGTGACGGGCTATGCGAAGCAAGAAGAAATTACCGGATTTTTTACCAATACCACAGATAAATTTATGGGAGCTCACTCCATTACCGATTCCCATATTTCTACAATTACTGACACAATTATAATGCTACAGTATGTGGAAATTCGTGGTGAAATGTCCCGTGCTATCAATGTATTTAAGATGCGTGGCTCTTGGCATGATACAGGTATCCGAGAGTACACTATCAGTAAGGATGGACCAGAAATTAAGGATTCCTTCCGCAATTACGAACGAATTATCAGTGGTTCTCCCACTCGGATTCCCGTCGATGAAAAGAGCGAACTCTCTCGGATTGTTAAAGGCGTTCGTGATAAGTCGGGGGAATAATATCTAGTCTTATTAAGTAAGCATTCAGCTATCAGCATTCAGCTATCAGCTTTTGAATAAAACCAGTAAGCTGTCGCGTATTTAAACTCCCTTTGATTAAATCAGAAAAAAAAACTGAAACTCTTTTACATTCTGCCTTCTGCCTTCTGCCTTCTGCCTTCTGCCTTGGTGTTGTAGAATTTAAATGCACAACAGCTTAACCATTGGTTTAATCTCTGTTACGTCAGCTGACGGCACCTCAAGTAGCGTGAGCTAAAAGCTGACGGCACCTCAAGTAGCGTGAGCTAAAAGCTCACGGCTGACGGCTGAATGCTTACCTTATTAATCACTTCGTATTCAGGAAAATCGTTAATTGTTAATTGTTAATTGTTAATTGCTAATTCATCCTTTACCCCTTTGGGGAATTAAAAATTAAAAATTAAAAATTAAAAATTTACGCATCAAGTTTAGAACAAATTTTGAATTAATTAATTCCGGGTACAAGCCCCCACTGATTGTCATTTTGAATTAATAATTTTTAATTTTGAATTGGAGCGTTCGCGAAGCGTGACCAAAGGTCAAGCGAGTTGACTATTGACAATTTTCAATTTTCAATTTTCAATTGACGAAAAACCTTTAATGATAAGTAGTCAACTGGATACGATATGACCCTATCTCCTTCTGCGGATGGCTTCAACTCACTGTCAACGGATTTAGCAACACTGATTGACCAGCTACCTAATCTAGAAAATCGTAAATTGATCAAACGGTCTCTGGCAGTGCTAGTGCGACTAACTGGGGAAGAAATTGACCGTCTGGACTGGAAAATAATCACCGCTTCTCTAGAAGATATGGAGCGGGCATTTCAAGTTTTTTATCCCTATCGTCATGTTCGGAAAGTTACCATTTTCGGTTCCTCACGCCTTGCCCCAAATACTCCTGAATATCAGCTGGCAGCTGAATTTGCCTATCATTTAACCCAGCAGGGATTTATGGTAATGACTGGTGCTGGTGGTGGCATTATGGAGGCAGGAAACAAAGGTGCTGGCTCTAAGCATTCGTTTGGTCTGAATATTCAACTACCGTTTGAGCACGGATCAAATTCGTTTATCGCAGGGGATCCCAAGCTAATTGAGTTCAAGTATTTTTTCACTCGCAAGCTATTTTTCATCAAGGAAACGGATGCGCTTACCTTATTTCCTGGTGGCTTTGGTACTCAGGATGAAGCCTTTGAGTCTTTAACCCTTTGTCAGACAGGACGATTAGAACCAACTCCTTTAGTACTGATTGATAAACCTGGTGGCACCTACTGGAAAGATTGGGATGCTTATATTCACAAGCACCTCATGCAACGGGGTTTGATCAGGCCAGAGGATTCCAGTCTCTATACCATCACAGATAACTTAGATGTGGCTTACGAAACCATTAATCGGTTTTACCGGGTTTATCACTCTAGCCGCTATGTCAGAGATCAATTCGTGATTCGCCTCAAATCTGAGTTGTCAAACCCTGAGGTTGAACAGCTAAATCAGCATTTTAGCGATATCTTGGTTCAGGGACGGATTGAGAAAAGTCAGGTTTTACCGGAAGAACTACCTGATGAAACCGCTGAACTCCCCCGTCTGGTTTTCCACTTCAATCGACGAGATGTTAGCCGTCTTTACCAGCTACTCGCTACTATTAATCACATGGGTGTTTCCGAAGAAAGTACAACTCATCCGGAACTGAAATAAGGCTTGGATGCTTGCATCCTTAAAATACACAGGAGGCTCGACCAATGACCAATACCGGAAATGACCCACTCTCTTGCTGGTAATGGAATTAGAGCGACTTGATCTTAAAATTCCAGAAAGGGTGCTTGCGTGATCGCATCTAAGTCAACAGACTGCAATAATTTCACCCAATCCTTGATCAGCAGGTCATTGCTAGAATTTTGCTGACGTAGCTTAGCTAGAGCATTAAGGGTATCATACCAGATCCCTGATCTGGCATAGATAATCGCTTTCTGTTCTAATGTCGCTTGGTCTAACTGATTTTTGAGGGATGGGTTGAGTGACATCCGTTTTACCCACCCTGTCACTACAGGAGATCCCAGTCGCTCACATTTAACCACAAAGTACCAACGATACTGTTTACCAACCTCAAGGGAGGCGACTGTTGATGGAAGTTCGATGCCTACTACACTTGGTGAGGAAGATGAGGCAACAAATTTAGTCCAGTAGATTTCGTTATGGTTTTCATCTTGTAGCACAAACTCCAAAGGCAAGTCCGGTGTCAGGGCATAGGGAACATAAAACCAGAAGGTGGGATGAGAAACAACGGTTAAGCCGAAAACCGATTCTGATGCAATTTGACCCTCACTGGCAATGGTGGGGCTAGCAGGGACCAAGGCAGTCAAAGGTGGCTCGACTTTTGGACATCCCCCACGGCTTGCCGCTGCTTTTCGTTTACCGGGTACACCTCGTTCCGGTACATTTGGTGGCACCCAATCTAGACTGATACCTAATGGCTGTGGATTCCTTGAAGTAATTCGCTCTTGCTCTCGGTGGTTTTGAGCCACTTCTGCTGTTGGAGAACGTTGATTTGAGTCCAACCGGGAATTGCTAGGATTAGCTGTTGAAATCCCTGGCAAGGCAATACTGCTACTAAAGCTGACAATTGCTAATGCAATTCCTAAGATTGGCGGTGCTAACGGTAGTTTTATCTTGCTCATGATTCATAAAGAGTAATTTTGAAGGAATGTTTTCCTTGTAATTGGTCAGGTGATTGGTCAGTTGTTAGTTACTATCCCTAATTTTTTCGATATCGTTGCTAGGCTCATGATCACTCAATTGAGTGTATAGCGCTACGGGCAATGGCATTGGCAAGAGGCAAAATTTTACTACAAAAGCTTTTCAGGTTGTATCAATTTCCTAACCTTAATGGGTAGTGCTATATCTAATTTTTACTACTGACCAGTGATTATTTTCTATATCTAGTTTGGGGTCTTCAGTACCTTTTATGCGAAAGTTCCAGTTAAAAAACTCATAAAGCTTACTTTACAAGCGATGCAGCTTCGGAACAGGGGAGGCAGTGGGGCTAAAGGGGAGGCAGCTCGGTCTTGGGGGAAACCCCCACTCGCTATTGCCGTTTCCACGGGGCAAACAGCGGTGCGGACGAAGGTTTGCTTTGAATTACCGTAAGGAGAGGGGAGCCTTATTTCATGTAACTTAAAATTATTACTCTTTACCTATCGACTATAAACGCTCCCCCATCCTGCGGTTATGTCTTAACACCCAGCCCCTCCCCATGAGGAACTGCCGTGGTTTCCCCCACTCGGGCAATAATCAAGACAGGAAAATTCTGCTATTCAACTCACAAAATTTTCTGAATACGGCCTTTTTCCACTATTCCCTGCTCCGAAGTCCCTGCTCCGGAGTCCCTGCTCCGAAGTCCCTGCTCCGAAGTCCCTTTGCCAGACTGTTTATTTAGCATAACAAGTACATAAGAACCCTAGTTTGATCTACAATCTAGTAATTGAAGAATCCAGAATTTAAAAATGTTTCATTTTCAGGACTTACTTAGCTATTATAGCTGGTGAATTTCGACTATTTATTAGCATAAAATTATTATTTTGTCAACTGCATTTTGATAGATATAGATAGTTAACAGTTCCGGTAATTCATCCCCAGATCCAATCTATAATTTAGTAGGGGATAGGGATCCGTGTAGGAATTGTGAGAATTTTTGATGCCATATTCCCTACTCCCTATTCCCTACTCCCTATTCCCTTTGCTAGATGATGAGTCAATACTATTAGGATCGTGAAGTTTGGTGGCAGACATGAAAATTTACCAAAAATCTTTTTTGAATAACAAACTCTGTAGCATCCTCTTGTTGCTGACTGTGGGAGTAACATTACTCAGTAGCTGCTCCCCTAACAAAATGGAGAAGTGCAAGCTGATTGAGGTTGAACCCAGGGAAGTTGAGCTAGACATCAAGGACACTGATATTGAGGGATGGGAATTAGAGGTACTTTGTGGTGACCAACTTTGGGATATCCCATGGTCAGAAATTAATCGGCACTTCAAGATTGACCTGAAGAAGTATTACTCGAAGAATCCACAAGCAGCTCAACGGCAGCTGCAACGACTGGAGCAACGACTACTTTTCTATAAACCAGACAACAAGAGGGGAAATATCCTATACGGTTCTTTAGATGGCAATCCAGAGTTAGTTGGGGTGAAGGCGAAAAAAGATGATTAAGATTCAACCGGCACCAAGCCCAAGTCTCACCACCAAATACAATGTCTAATGTCTACTGACCCTTATGCTTGGCTAAAGCTATCCCTGGCCACGATTGAGAAAGCCAATTGGTATCGTTCAGTACAAACTCTACAAAGTATGCCTGGTGCTGTGGTGCAACTGGAAGGGCGAGAGGTGATTAACTTTGCTAGTAATGACTATCTGGGACTGGCGGGCTCTCCTCCTTTAATCGCAGCCGCAGTTACGGCTACTAAGGACTATGGTACTGGTAGCACTGGCTCAAGATTACTCACTGGACACCGGGAACTGCATCGAGAATTGGAAAATGCGATCGCATCTCTCAAACAAACTGAAGATGCGATCGTCTATAGCTCTGGGTATTTGGCAAATATAGGTACGATTGCGGCGTTAGTAGGGAAACGGGATTTAATCCTAGGGGATCAGTACAACCACTCCAGCCTAAAAAATGGGGCAATTTTGAGCGGAGCCCAGGTAATTGACTATGAGCACTGCAATATGGCTTCTTTGCAGGGTCAACTGATTCAATACCGACAACAGTACCGCCGTTGCTTAATTGTTACTGATAGCGTCTTTAGCATGGATGGTGATTTATGCCCCTTGCCTGAGCTATTAGGGTTGGCAAACCAATTTAATTGTATGCTCCTGGTGGATGAAGCCCATGCTACGGGAGTTTTGGGCGCTACAGGCGCTGGGTGTGTGGAACATTTTGGCTGTACTGGAGAAACGATTATTCAAGTTGGCACCCTCAGTAAAGCTTTGGGTAGTTTGGGAGGGTATGTTGCAGGTTCGGCAGTTTTAATTGATTTCCTCCGAAATCGTTCTCCTAGCTGGATTTACACCACTGCGTTATCTCCAGCAGATACAGCAGCAGCATTGGCAGCAATCCAAATTGTCCAACAAGAACCAGAACGGTGCGCTCAACTTAGGAATAATGTAGAGACTCTCAAACAGTTAATTACTCAACAGCTGCCTAATCTCAACTGTTTGCCCTCCGAGTCACCTATCCTTTGCATTTCCATAAATAGTGCTACTGAGGCTCTTGCTGTTGGGGAAACCTTGAAAGCAGCTGGTATCTTTGCCCCTGCTATTCGTCCTCCTACAGTGCCTACGAGTCGAATTCGGATCTCAGTTATGGCAACTCATACATTGGATCATTTCGAGCAGTTAGTTGCTGCTTTGGAGACCTGTCAGCTATAGCGCTAAATTGATCATGGCGCTCATTTTGGGTCAGAGTTAAAAATAGGTAATAAAACACGAGTTGGATAATCTCCTCCACAACTCACTATCAAAGTAATAATCTCAGCATCCATCAATCGACTTTCACCAGGAAAAGCCCCGGTGCCGGAATTGACTGGATAAGCGGGAAAACAAGCCCCACTTAAGCTCAAGCGCAACTGATTCCCTTGGGCAATACGCACAAAAGTTGCTTGGAATCGAATACGCCACGGATTAGTATTGTCTCCAGGATTCACCCGCCCATATCCCTGAGTGACATTGTAAACCCTGCCATCGGGATGGACTTCCGACAACACTGCACAGATATCAAAACTGGGAGTATCAGCTGTGCAAAACACCTCTACCAGCACATCCCCTACCAAATGTAAATTTTCTGCTAAGGGTGGAGAGGTGTAGGTTAAAACATCTGTGCGACAATCTATGGAAGTGCGATCGCATGAACCGACTGGCATGGCTGCATGACCCCCTATTGCTGGAACTGGACGCCAAGGGTCATGAACTAATAGATCACAGGATAGATCAAAGGTATGCTGGATTTGGGATACTCCCTGTGTCTGCGATCGCTGTTGCATTCCTTGAGACTCTTCTGGGACTAATTTTCCAGAATCTTCCCTGACACTGGCTAAACCGGAAGTTACCAGATAATAAGATTTCTGATTTCCATCAGGCCAACTATCAAAATAACGCCACCGATTAGTTCCCATCTCAAATAGAGAAACAGGGGGTTGCTCAACCACGTTGGTATCAATTCCTTTGAGGAACTGGTCAAACCAACGCACTTGCAAGCCATCAACGGGACTATTCGCCTCGGGACCGTAATCGACTGCTCCCACTTTACGCCCCCAAGGCAGGTGCGCCCAAGGTCCAATGATCAGATGCTGGGGCGAACTGCCATGAGATGCCATATCCTTATATAAATGAAGTGTCCCTCGCAAAAATGGGTCAAACCATCCGCCAATATGTAACATGGGCATGTCTACATCCGGCATCATTCCCTTGGGAGATAGTTTTTCCCAGTATTGATCTGGGTGAGGATGGTCTAACCAGTCGTGATAAAAGGAGTCTGGTGCTAAGTCTTGGAGAATTTGAGGCCGAGCCGGAATTGGGTCATACAGGGGTAAATTCCGAGATGCCGCATACAGCAGTTGATAGGCTTGCTCATCTCCCCGCAATCGTGCCGTTTCTGTTGCTAATTGTATCGCCCAACCCAGATTAGCTTGTAAACAAAACGCTCCTCCCTCATAGGCCCAATCGCTGTATAAGTCATAGCCAATCATCGCTGGACAGATCGTTTTCAGAGCGCTGGGATAGCTGGCAGCAGCGTACAGTTGAGTCATGCCCTGATAGGAAAAGCCATACATGCCCACATCCCCAGTGCTACCGGGTAAACTTGCTGCCCAGTTAACACTATCAAAGCCATCTTCCACTTCATGGGCAAACAAATCAAACTCACCGTCTGAAGTGCCCCTCCCCCTGACATCTTGAATCACCACAATGTAACCCTGGGTAGCATACCAAGTGGGATGAGCATAGACTACCGTAGATGCGATCGCTCTTCCATAGGGTTGCCGCATCAGCAAGACGGGAAACTCACCAGCACTATCGGGACGGTAGATATCCGCATCCAGCCGCACTCCATCCCGTGTTACCATTGATGCTGTTTCTTGTTTAACCTTCAACCTTCCAACCTTCAACCTTCCAACCTTCAACCTTCCAAACTTCAACCTTCCAACCTTCAACCTTCCAACCTTCAACCTTCCAACCTTCAACCTTCCAACCTTCAACCTTCCAACCTTCAACCTTCCAACCTTCCAACCTTCAACCTTCCAACCTTCAACCTTCCAACCTTCAACCTTCCAACCTTCCAACCTTCAACCTTCCAACCTTCAACCTTCCAACCTTCAACCTGTAACCTCTACCCATCCCAACATGGGGATAGCTACAAAATTCATCAACAAACTTACTAAAATCACCCCCACTATATTTAAAACTAATCCTACCTTAGCCATGGTAGAAATTGGAAAATATTCCTGAGAGTAAACAATGGCATTGGGACCAGTTGCGACTGGCAGCATAAAGGCGAAGGAAGCAGAAAGTGCGGCGGGCCACATCAACAAAGCAGGTGAAACATTTATAATCGATGCAGCAGTAGCTAAAATAGGCATGATCAGAGCCGTGGTTGCTATATTCGAGGTAACTTCTGTTAAAAATGTCATAAATACACAGATGCAAACTACCATCAAAACCGTTGAAAGTCCCTGCAATCCGATTTGTAAATTATCCCCTAGGAATTGAGATAATCCTGACGCAGCAAACCCTTTAGAAATTGCAATTCCACCCCCGAATAGCAGCAATATTCCCCAAGGAATTTTTACAGCGGTTTCCCAGTCTAGGAGGTTTATTTTATCCCCCGTCTCTGTTTTCACAGGAAGTATAAACATGATAACAGCAATTAGGGCAGCCACACTGGAATCATGAACAAAGTTAGCCACCCCCAGATAGGTTGCCCAACCAGTTAATGTAAAGGAACCGATGGTGATATCTGCCCTAAAAATCCACAACAATGCTGTTAACCCAAATAAAATGGCAACGTATTTTTCTCCCTGAGACATTTTTACCAGTTTCTGGACTTCTTTGTCTGGAATATTAAAATAGTCTGACGATAAAGTGTTATTATCAAGCTTTACTGTAATTTTCGTTAAATAGATCCAAGTTAACAAGATAAATATAAAAACAGCTGGCACTCCCACCATCATCCATTGATAAAATGTAATCGGGGTATTGTCTGGAAAATTTTCTTTTAATTGTGCCAGAAATATCAGGTTAGGTGGCGTCCCGATCGGGGTGCCAATCCCACCAATATTAGCGGCGTAGGCAATTCCCAGCATTAGCGAAGTTCCCAGAGTTTTACCTACATCAATTTTGGGATTGACAAGAGCCGTTTGTTCGATGATAGAGATAGCTATTGGCAGCATCATCAAGGTTATAGCTGTATTCGATATCCACATCGACAATACTGCTGTTGCTAGCATAAACCCCAAAATTAACCTGGTCGGTTGGGTACCAATAATGCTAATAATGTGGAAAGCAATCCGCTGATGTAGATTATATTTTTCAACCGCTTTAGCAATAAAAAAAACTGTCATAAATAGCAATACTACATCAGAAGCATAGGCGGAAGCAACCTCTTCAGCAGAAACAATTCCTAAAAAGGGGAATAAACCCAAGGGAATTATCGAGGTGGCCGCAATTGGGATAGTTTCAGCAATCCAAAAAATTGCCATGAGAAGCGTTGCTCCTAGCATTTTCACAGCAGTTGGTGGTAAATTTGCAGGGAGTAATGCTGGAAAAAATGAAAGGAGCCAGCATAGGGTAAAAATACTAACTCCTAGGTAAAAGCTTTTTTTCATCAATAGGACTTACGCAGTAACTCTACTTCTATTAGTAAGATGCTTTCTTAACGAAGCCTACACTATAAGTGAGTTTGGAGTCCAGTTTTCCGTAAGTCCTGTTATTGCTGGATTGAACAATTCTGGGATTTTACTAAATACGAATTTATTAACAGTTCCAGATATCCAGCTATTTAATTATTCAACATAAATTATTCAGCAAGCTACCAACACATCTTGACGCCCAAGCACTCTCAAATCCTCTTCATCGAATTCAACCGGTGTACCACTGCGAACCAGTTCAGCAAAGTCCTCATTAGGCACCATCCAGCACAGGGTATATAAACGCTCAGTCCCAGTATTTCTAATTTCATGAATTCCTGTAGGCGGAACTAATAACGTATCTCCAGTCCGCAGCGTAACGATTTTGCCATCACAGCTAGCTAGCCCTTGACCCTTGAGGATATAGAACATTTCTACTCCAATTTTATGATAATGGAGCGGAGTCTTTCCTCCTGGCTCAAAAATCTCTACACAAAATGTTATTGAAGCATTAGCACTGTCTGGATCAAAGACAATAGCTAAGCGATTTTTATCTTGGGGACTAATACGATAAGCTTGGTAGTCTTTGGGAGATCTAACTACGGGAATCATGCAACGATTATCCATGGTTGATTTATTACTGTTGAGGGTTGACTGTTGAGAAGTTAATTGAGAATTTAATTAGTTAAGTGCTTTGAGACTTGTTGGAGAATCTTTGACAACTCAAAGCCAAGGATTGGTTAGGATTATAAGTGGTAACTTTTATTCAATAATTTTAGTCAATAATCTAGTAAGATAGTCGCCGCATAGTCTTAGACTAGTTGCAGTTTACTTTATCTACCAATCCCTAGCTATTAAATTTAATATTATCTAAATTTTTGTTGGGCGATTGACTTAATCCGGGAGAGTTTGTAAAGAAATATGAAATAGCCCTTGAATTCCCCTACACCCCACAGCCTATAATTCACATTTTTGTTTGGGGCGATTGACTTAATCTGGGAGAGTTTGTAAAGAAATATGAAATAGCCCTTGAATTCCCCTACACCCCACAGCCTATACTCCACATTTTTTTTGGGGCGATTGATTTACATCTGAGACAGTTTGTAAAGAAATATAAAATCGCCAGTGAATTATCCTAGATCCCACAGCCTATACTCTAACTCAACCAGCAATCTCTATTGGTCTCTAAGTACGTAATAAATAGGGGTAGGTAGTAAATCGGTAGGGGGTTGACAAAATTACCTTTTACCTGATTGTTTTTAGGGTTTTCCATGGCGTCGCATCAGATAATCCAAGATTCGGTCTAATCTTTCGACAGCAGCATTAGTCGAAACCTGTTGTTTAGCGAGTTGTTCTTGTAGAGCCGTGCATCGCTCGATACTTGGAGTAAGTGATCGCTTGGATTCAATTACTAAACATCTGAAACAGTTTAGTTATCCTGTGATGACCATCCCGTGAATCTTGATGAGATTTTACTTCCTGTTGCTGGAGTAGGGCATTCTCCAACACTTGTTCAATGCGATCGCATAAAATAAATTCCATTTGGTTACGCACATCGTCCGGCACGTCAACTAGGTCTTTCTGATTCTGTTGGGGTAATAGCACTCGTTTGATACCAGTCCGGTGCGCTGCTAACACCTTTTCTCGCACTCCACCAATGGGGAGTACTTCACCACTGAGGTTAATTTCTCCGGTCATGGCAGTATCCGTGCGTACCGATTGATTCATCAACAGGGATGCGATCGCTGTTACCATAGTTACCCCTGCAGAGGGTCCATCTTTGGGAATTGCACCGGCTGGCACATGGAGGTGTAAGCCATTATCTTTGAATGCACTCAAGTCAATTCCCACAGATGCAGCATGAGACCAGACATAGGAGCGAGCAATCTGAGCCGACTCCTGCATTACTTCCCCAAGCTGACCGGTGAGCATCAAGTCTTTACCCTGGGGTAAAAAGACAGCCTCAACAAAGAGGACTTCTCCCCCTTGGAGAGTCCAAGCCAGACCTGTGGCTACTCCAGGTTGTGTAGTTTTGCGGATCTGTTCGAGCAGAAAGCGCCTTGGTCCGAGTGAGGCTTCCAACTGTTCCGGATTGATTGCCATTGGCTCAGTTTTACCATTGGCATACTGAACGGCAACTTTGCGGCACAGAGTCCCCAGTTGTTGCTCTAGTTTACGTACTCCTGCCTCACGAGTGTAGTTTTCAATCACCTGGCGTAGGGTTTCTGTGGGTAGTTCCACAGCATTAGCTGGCAGTCCTGCCTTTTCGATCTGTCGAGGCAATAGATATTTCTGAGCGATCGCAATTTTCTCCTGTTCGGAATACCCGGATAATTCAATAATCTCCAGCCGATCTATGAGGGGAGGGGGAACACGAGATAGGTCATTAGCGGTACCAATGAAGATAATCTGGGACAGATCGAAGTCCAAATCCAAGTATAGGTCTCGGAAACTATGGTTTTGCTGCGGATCAAGGATTTCTAGTAATACAGAGGCAGGGTCACCACGATAGTCCATGCCGACCTTATCCAACTCATCTAGCATAATCACTGGGTTCTTCACCCCAGCTCGATATAGCGCCTGTATAATCCGACCTGGCATAGCACCGATATAGGTGCGACGGTGACCCCGTAATTCTGCCTCATCCCGTAATCCACCCAGGCTGACTCGCTCGAAGGGACGACCTAAAGCATGAGCAATCGAGCGACCTAGACTGGTTTTACCTACCCCCGGAGGACCAGCAAAACAAATTACTGTACCGATGGTGTAGCGCTGATCTGGTTTCTGTGGCTGTTCAGCATCCCTTGTTTCGAGATCCTGCTGAGTCCAAGCCATTTGTTTGAGCTTGAAGGTAGCTAGGTGTTCGATAATACGTTCTTTAATTTTGGTCAGGCCATGGTGATCGGCATCAAGGACTTCCCTAGCATGTTGCAGATCCAGGTTGTCCTGCACCGTCTTGTGCCAAGGCATCTCTAACAACCAGTCGAGGTAAGTGCGAATCACTCCACCTTCTGCCGAGGCATTCCCAATACGTTCTAAGCGAGCTAATTCTCGTTTCGCTTGCTTTTGGGCAGTTTCCGGTAATTGGCCTTCCTTGATCCGAACCCGCAATTCCTCAATTTCCTGACTATCGGGATCCAGCTCACCTAATTCCTCTTGAATTTGCTTCAGTTGCTGGCGCAGGAAGAATTCCCGCTGCTGCCCCTCAATTTCCTTTTTCGTCTCTCCCAGAATTTCTCTACGCAGGCGCTGGACTTCTACCTCCTGCTTCAAATCCGCCAGCATTTGACGCAAGAGCATCTCCAGGTTTTCCTCCTCTAACACTGCCTGCATTTCCGGAACATCCTGCTGTAACAAGATGGAGGTCTGGTAAGCCAACTGCGCTGGATCATCGCTATGTAATAAGACTGCTAAAAGTTCTTCAGGGAAGTTGGAATTTAACATAGCAGCCTCTTGCCAAAGGGATTGAATCGCACTAGTTAGGGCTGCTAGGGTCTGTTGTTCTGTTCCTGCTGCGATCGCTGTTTCTGTAGTAACTTGAGGCAGGAGTTGATAGTTAACAGTGTAGGTGGGTTCGGTCTGAATTAATTGCTCAATTCGGACTCGCTCGAGACCTTCAATGATCAGTTGGACTGGTCCGATGGGTAGTCGGCTTATTTTTTTGACCACAGCCAGGGTAGCAACCGGATAGATCTCGTCGAGGCTATTAATTTCAGCTTTTTCGTCTTCTTCCAGTTTCCCCTGGGCTTCTGGGCGAATCGCAGCCACAATTAGCTGCTTGTGCTCAGTCAGCATAGTTGACTCAGCTACTGCCACAGAACGACGCCTACCTGCTACGATTGGCAGCGTAATCCCTGGCAGTAACACAATGTTGCGCAGGGGAAGTAGTAAGCTGGTTTCCAGCTGTTTCTCTTGCCTGGAAAATACGCTAGCAGTGATATCCATAAAACCTTCCTCTCCCATCGATTCACGTTCTGCCTTTCGCCATCTCCGGGATATTTTGGTTGCAGGGAGCAGGTAAGCAATCTCAACAGCTCACTTTAGCCTGTATTTCAATTTTATGGTATTTTTTTTATGTTTATATAGGCTAAACCCTATTATTAATATTCTACCTTATCGATTTTTTCTTGCCATTCTTGGAAAGCTCTTAAGGCTTCATCCGGCATCAATTGAATTATTGGGAGTTTGCGATCGCTTATCGGCAAGTCCAATTCCTCGTAAATGAACTGGTCATCAAATCCAATTTGAGCGGCATCAGCTTTAGTATTGGCATAGTAAACTTTGTCTAGCCTAGCCCAGTAGATCGCCCCGAGGCACATCGGGCATGGCTCACAGCTAGTATAGAGTTCGCAACCGGTCAGTTGAAAAGTCTGTAAGACCTTGCAAGCA
Source organism: Moorena sp. SIO1G6 (assembly GCF_010672795.1). Classification (NCBI taxonomy): domain Bacteria; kingdom Bacillati; phylum Cyanobacteriota; class Cyanophyceae; order Coleofasciculales; family Coleofasciculaceae; genus Moorena; species Moorena sp. SIO1G6. Next base: position 22,487 of record NZ_JAAHFZ010000045.1, on the reverse strand, counting down.
TCACGGATAGCTACAATTTCAGCATGTGCGGTGGGATCATTAGTGGAGGTGACTTGATTATGAGCTTTGGCAATAATCTCTCCATCCTTGACAACCACTGCTCCAAATGGACCTCCCTTTCCAGAGCGAACGCTGATCACAGATAGAGCAATTGCCTCATTCATAAAGCGACTGTTGGGCTGTGTCATGAATTTCCATGGTTTAGAATTCTCGCTTCGCCATGATAGCTCAGTAGTCAGGAGCGCAATTTTGAAGAAGGTGGGTTACGGCGCTTTTCAAGACTGATTGCTAATCGATCAAAATCTTTCCCGCGCCTCACCCACCCTACTGGACTGACATCTCTAAAAATGTAGCTTGGCTTGAACGAAGGGAAATTTGAAGAAGGTGGGTTACGGCGCTTTTCAAGACTGATTGCTAATCGATCAAAATCTTTCCCGCGCCTCACCCACCCTACGCAATAGCTAGGGGTTTGCCTTAACCTCGTGTCATTTTGATGTGCTCCATAATTATCTGCTTCCTAGCCTCTGATAAGGAAGGCTGCTCCTGAGGCAGTTCCGTAGTTTTCTGCAGGTGCTCCATGATTTTCTGTTTGCGTTGTTCTTCTGAAGTAGCCATAGTTAATATGTTGATAAATATTGTCTTACATTAATTTATGTTAAAATTTATCGGATCAAATGGCAAGCTCAAATCCCCATCTTCCCCTAAGGCTTGAAGCTGCTGGAGTTTTTGGGGTGCTAAACCCAGCATCTGTTGAGCTTTGTTGATCTTTGATATAATGTATAGTTTTAAATCCCATACCGAAGTTCTTCTCAATAAGCTGGTGGTTCCGATTGCGTTCGCGAAGCGGTTCTTTTGGAACATTGAATTGTCCACAATCCCTGTCAAAAAATTTTTTTCTTAGCTTGATAGAGAGGATGCTTAGCAGTTATCAGCACTTTGTAAATTACCCAATTCATAACTGCTATAGAGAGTAATTATATAATAAAAAAATGACCTATTATTAGCTTCGGAGACCAAACTAATGGTAGTGACGAAACCGAGAGCAGATCGGGTGGTTTTACATAACATTTCCTGGGAACAGTTTGAAAATATGCTGCTGGATTTAGGTGACCATCGCTCTGCTCGTTTAGCCTATGATTATGGTACCATTGAGATTATGACTCCCTTACCTGAACATGAATATTATAAAGAGGTGATTGGTGACTTAGTTAAAGACCTGGCAGATGAACTAGATTTGGACTACGAAAGTTTAGGGTCAACAACCTGGCGGCGAGAGAGTAGCTTAGCTGGGCTAGAAGCAGATAATTGTTTTTATATCCAAAATGAAGCGGCGATTCGAGGCAGGTTGGACTTAGATATCAACCAAGATCCCCCCCAGATCTCGCTCTAGAAATTGATATAACTAGTAAATCACTGCCTCGTTTGCCAATCTATTCTCGCTTAGGAGTCCCAGAAATCTGGTGCTATGATTCTGGCAAACTAACAATTTACTTACTGCAAGAGGGTGAGTATGTAGAACAAGCAAAGAGTAGGGTTTTTCCTGAGTTGCCGATTCAAGAGCTTCCTAGTTTAATTGAGCGCCATCGGGCTGATGGTAGGCGGGCAATTCGGCGAACAGTGCGAGATTGGGCAAGGAACTATTTTTAAAACATTCGATATTTTTGGATAATATTTAAGTCATATTAATGTCAAGTAATAAAGAATTATAGCGTTAATCATACTTATAAGATAAAGTCAAGTTTATTCCCCCTACTCCCTACTCCCTACTCCCTACTCTCTAAAATTCCAAGGGCTTGACACTCCCCGGTCATTAGACGCGGGGATTCTTCACTCAACGACCCAGCTTGCTGAACCTGACCGGAGTCAAGAACAGTAGAGGCCAAATCTCCTGAAGCGTATCGGCTTTCGCCGACGCTACGCGAACGGATTAATAATCCAAGTTCCGACGTGCCCCGTCGTACTTATGGCTCTATTACGGATGTTGATGGCGGCATTGTGGTCTCTATCTAGCTGGCAACCACACTTACAGGTGTGAGTCCTAGTCGATAGAGACTTTTTGACAACTTCGCCACAATCAGAGCAGTTTTGACTGGTATAGGCAGGATTTACTGCAACAGTTATCCTGCCAAACTTGGTTCCAAAATGCTCTAACCATTTCCTGAATTGGTACCAACCAGCGTCATTAATAGACTTAGCTAGACAGTGATTTTTTGCTAAATTCTTAACTCTTAAATCTTGCCTTCGGCACGCTGCGCGAACGTAAGCGACCAAATCGTTAGATTGGATTACGCAACGTGCCAGTCCTTTGGCATGTTCTTGACGTTGCCTACTTATTTTAAGGTGTTGTCTACCTAGTCTATTAACCGCTTTCCTGCGATTGGATGTTCGCGTAGCGTGGCCTACGGCCTTGCCTTTCTTTTTTCGGGAAACCCGACGTTGATAAAACTTTAATCTCTTTTCCCCGATTCTATAGAATCGGGGGTTAGGTTCAGATCGACCGTTAGAATCTGTATAGAATTCCTTAAGTCCTACGTCTAGTCCTATTATTTCGCCAGTGTAGGGTAGTTCTTCTTTTACGTTAACTGCAACGCAAAATTGAACATAGTACCCATCAGCACGTTTGACTATCCGAACCCGATTAATTTGCTTCTTGTCGAAACGCCATAAGTCCCAGGTGCCCTTGAGCTTAAGTTTTCCAATCCCTTTCTTGTCCGTGAACGTTATCGATTTTTTGTCAGGGGATAGCTTCCACCCTGACTTCTTGTATTCGACAGAACGAGCACGTTTCTGGAACTTTGGGAAACCCTTATTGCCTGGAATTTTCTTCTTGCAATTATCGTAGAAGTGAACAATCGATGACCATGCCCTCTCGGACGCAGCCTGACGGGCGGTAGAGTTTAATTCATTAGCAAAGGAGAACTGTTTAGCCAGGATTTTAGAATACCTGCTAAGGTCACTTTTTCCTGTGCCTTTATTGTCTAACCACAAACGAAGACAGCTATTTCGGATAAACTTAACCGTCCGAATGGCTTCGTCTATAGCTGAATATTGGGACTCTTTGCCTTTCGCTTTAAACTCTAATATAATCACCGAATTTCGACCTATTTTGATATAAATTTATACTAACATTAGTCTAGAAATCTGTAAAGCACCAGTCAATACTTTTCTCACGGCGACTAAAGTCGCTATGAGCTTTCATCCCCGGTTTGAAAACACGGGGCTTTCAGCTTGGGGAGTGCCGTAACTAACTTACCCAAGTTAAAACCCCTATAACTGGTATAGTTAGAACGGCAAACCATCAGATGCTCTACCAATCAAAGTATGCCTAAGGCTGATGTTATTGGATTAGGACGGTCAGGTCTTGCAGCCGCAAGACTCCTAAGAAAAGAAGGTTGGGATGTCACTCTCAGCGATGCCGCTAGCCCTGAACGCATCGCTGCACGTTATACCCCAGAAGACTGGCAACACCAACAACAACAGCTTGCCAGAGATCGAATTAACCTTAAACTGGGTTATTCCCTAACCCTAGAGTCTTCAGACTTACCCGAGCTGATTGTAGTTAGTCCTGGTGTTCCCTGGGATATACCAGTGTTAGTTGCGGCCAGGACCCAAGGCATTGAAACCATAGGGGAAATTGAACTAGCTTGGCGTTATCTCCAATCCTGTCCATGGGTAGCTGTTACTGGTACTAACGGCAAAACTACTACCACCTCCCTGATTGCTGCTATTTTTCAAGAAGCTGGTTTCCATGCCCCCGCCTGCGGTAACATTGGTTATGCGGCTTGCGAACTACTGCTAGCACCAGAAATCAATGGCAAAGCCCAGGAAACATCCCCAATCGATTGGGTAATTGGGGAAATCAGTAGTTACCAAATCGAATCTTCCAAAGACCTTGCCCCTCGTATTGGTGTCTTGACAACCTTGACCCCTGACCACCTCAGCCGCCACAAAACCCTGGAAAACTATTATGACATCAAGGCATCTTTACTGCGTCGCTCCCAGTTACAAGTTATCAATGGGGATGACCCTTACCTGGGGAATTTGGGAGTAAACTATTGGCCCGATGCCTATTGGATCAGTATCACAGGTGGTCAGGGGGACAGGAATTTTAAACCTTGGGCTTACATCGAAGATGACTGGGTGATAGCAGACTCAGAACCGATCTTGCCAGTGAAATCCTTACAGATGGTCGGAGATCACAATCGGCAAAATTTATTAATGGCAGTGGCAACAGCACGATTGGCAGGAATTGAGAAAAATGCGATCGCATCCGCCATTGCCAAGTTTCCTGGTGTGCCCCATCGCCTAGAAAAGGTGATTACCTGGCAGGGGATAGACTTCATCAATGATAGTAAAGCCACCAACTATGATGCGGCTCAAGTCGGTTTAGCCTCAGTAGCTGCACCCACTATTCTAATTGCTGGTGGTGAAGCCAAAGCTGGTGATGATACCAGTTGGATTGAGACCATTAAACTCAAAGCAGCGGTTGTCTTACTCATTGGTGAGGCAGCACCTGCTTTTGCGGCACGCCTTAAGGAAGCTAGCTACTCCAGTTACGAAATTCTGGAAACTATGGCGAAAGCGGTACCAAGAGCAGCAGAACTGGCTCAACAGTATAATGCGAGTGTTGTCCTGCTTTCTCCCGCCTGTGCTAGCTTTGACCAATACCAAAGCTTTGAACATCGCGGGGATGATTTCCGCAGGTTGTGTCAGCAGCAGTTCAGTACTATAGCAAAGGGAACAGGGAACAGGGAACAGGGAACAGGGAGCAGGGAGTAGGGAATATGGCATCAAAAATTCTCACAATTCCTACACGGATTGCTATATTTAGCCAGTAACTCAGGGTAACTTCCATAATTGGAGAGTCATATTATGTCTAGCCAAAACTTTCGCAAGCCAGAATTTAGCAGAGAACTGCGCTTAGGACTAGTAGTTTATGGTGGAGTATCTCTAGCGATTTATATGAACGGCGTTTGCCGGGAATTTTATAATGCTGTTCGCGGTCGAGGTATCTATAAACTTGTTAAAGCTCTTACTGATTCTGATATTATTGTTGATATTCTCTCAGGCACCTCAGCGGGAGGGATTAATGGGGTTCTGCTTAGCTACGCTTTGACCAATAGTAGTCAGGATGAAGTAATCGATTTTGAAAACTTTGCCCAAATTTGGCGGGAAAATGGCAACATCCGCAAGCTCATGCATCAACCTAGCCTTAGTCAAGGTAAAAATGATGGAGAATCTATTTTAGATGGCAAGGGCTACTATCAAGATGCACTAGCTAAAGCCTTTGAGCAAGGGCAGAGTAATAAAAAGAAAGCACCCTCAGACGAGTGGGTATCTTCGTTTAATGAATTAGATTTATTTGTGACAGGAACTGATATTGTAGGACGGGTTGATACCGTTTTTGATGATACCGGACGGGTGATTGATCTTAAAGACCACCGCACTATCTTTCATCTCAAGCACCGTCAAGGTCGCAAAGAGCCCTTTAATCCCAATTTTAACCCAAACAATTCAACGGTCCAAGACACCTATCAAGCTCTGGCCAAACTGTGTCGCATTACATCTTGTTTTCCAGTTGCCTTCCCTGTAGTTACCGTTGAGTTAGATAATCCTAGCAATCAGGTCGATGCCAAGTTAGTAGAATGGGGAATCCTTAACAATCGCAAGTTACCGGAAACCCCTCCAACCGGTGGGTATCAATTGCACTTTGTGGATGGAGGGGTGCTAGATAATCGGCCTTTCAGTTACACCATCAAAGAAATGTATTATCGTGCCGACTATTATCCAGTTGAGCGCAAGTTATTTTATATCGATCCCAGTCCAGATAATTTTGCTGGCAGCCAAAAGTTTAATCAGATGCCAAAGCCTGATGTCTGGGAGGTGATCCAGGAGTCGTTGTTAGGAATACCGACCTATGAAAGTATTAGTAATGATTTGGGGTTAATCAAAGACCGTAACCAGAAAATCCAGCGCTACCAGTCTCTACTAGCAGATGCGGAATCCCCCTTATTTGCTAAGGCTGACAACTCCCAACAGACAACGCTCCCAGTTGAGACGGGAATTTATTGGCGTAGTCGTCTGATTAGCTTACGCGATCGCACATTACCTCTAGTCTTGAGAATGTCTCAAGTCAGTAGCACCAAATCTTACCAAGAAACCTTAAACAAGCAAGTCCTTTTAGATCAAATAGCTAAGCTACTGACGCAACACATTACTGAACCGGAAAAACTGAAAAATCACGACATTATTATCGAAGACCCTAGTCAACAGATTAGCAATCTCGATATCGAATATGCCTTAAGGAAGCACTTCTATATCGTTAAAAAAGTTTGTCAGTTGATGAATCAGGAGCCATCATTATCAGAGTATAAAACGCTCCAATCCCTAGCCTTAAGGCTAGGTCGTCACATTAAACTCCTAGAAGTCCTTAAGATGGCATTAACTAAGCTGTTGAATCATCCCCAGGTTAGTCAATCCTTCTATGACCTGATATCATCCTTTCAAACGAATCAAAGTTCCGAGTCTACGGATAATCTGCGTAGTCAGATTTACAACCGTCTACTCCGGTTATACCGTTTCTTGCTCGATGCTGAGGGGCTAGCAGAATTTGTACCACAAAACCATCAGCAATCTTATTTAGAAAAAGTCCCAGCCTATTTATTGCAAAAATTACCAGAAGCAGCAGAACAATTAGCTGCTAAATCTGAAACCCAGACAGTTGGAAAAACCACCATGGACTGGTTGCCCCAGCCACTAATTTCCAGCATTTTTGAACAATTTCAGCAAAAAGTTAATCAACTAGAGCAAGAACCAAATCAACTTCAAAAAATCTGGCTTGCTGAAAAATATAAAGATAACGATACGGAAAATAATAGTAACCAATACTCTTCGGTTTTGTGTAAGATAGAGGAAGCATCAGAGAAATTCATTGAACTAAGTGGGCTAAATCAGTCTGAAGAACTCTTGACTCGTTTTAAACGATTTCGAGAACTCGATCAAGTTCTGTATCCCTTTGAGTATCTATCTGAAATTGAGGAAAAAGACCTGATCGAGACGATTCGGATTAGTCCAGATGATGCTCAGCTAGGTTTTGGTAAAGGGCAAAAATTAGATAGTAAACTCGCGGGAAATACCTTAAATGCTTTTGGCGGTTTCTTTAAAAAGTCTTGGCGTTCCAATGATATTATGTGGGGGCGCTTAGACGGATTAAACCGGATAGTGGAAGCTTTACTTACTCCTGAAGGTATTGCTAAGTTTCCTAATTTTTTGAAACGACAAGCTCAAGAATATAACATTCCTGAAGCGGGAGAAGAATTTGATCAGTTTAAAGAACAGTACTTAGATTTTTTAATTCAAGAGTCTTTCCCTAACGCTACGGCTGATCACCAGGATAAAATTAAAGATCATCTACGTAAGCTGGCAACTCCTAATCCAGATCTTTCTGAAGCTGATCTTAAAACAATACTGGATGATTTAGTCTTGGAAGGACATCGTGATATTCTCAGCACTGACCTACAGAATGTGATTGAAGATGAAATTTCTGAACAACTAGAGTGGAGTAACCAGCGAGTTCAACCTGCTGCTCCTAACGATAGTCTAACCACAAGTCAAACCACAATACCCCAGTATAGTCTAGTTCAGGGTAGTTTTAGTGAAACAATTAGTCTACTAGCAGCTCAGGAATTAGCTAGGAAAAGCATTGACTCGTTACCCCAGGGTAAAGAAAAGTTCTTTCTCAACCATTACCACGTGGGTTCAGAGACATTGTCAAATGATATTCCCACTACTATCCTAACCAATCTGGCTACCCGAGCTGCCCTGATTGTGCGAGATATGCTGATCACTGTATTAGGCGATCGCACCCCAGGCTTCGGTAGTAGTTTGATCTATCAAATCTTCAATCAATCCTTACAACTATTTTATTGGTGGCAACAGATTACCCAATCATCAGGGATTAAAAAGGGTGATGGTAGTCGCCAGAAGTTAATTTCCCTGGTAGTGCAAGTAGCCTTGTTGCTGATTGCTATCCTGTCTGTGGTTATTATCATATATCGGTCATGGGTATGGTTTGCGATCGCATTTATTACTGGCCTGTTGTCTTGGCTTTTAGGGAATCCTTGGAAAGCTATAAAAGAACGATTAATTATCAAGGATTAATTATCAAGTATGTGTGCGTTGACGTAGCGATTCTCCTTTGGAGACACTACGTCAACCCATAGCTGTTTGCCCCATCTCCCGCTAACCCTTTCGGGCAAAGCCCGACGCTGCGCGAACGGGTATAACGGGAGGGGAATTGGAGTTGAATGATGGGCAATAGTTCGGGAGTAATCACAATTACCAATTACCAATTACCAAGGTCGCTAAAAAGATTGCTGCATCGCTTTGAGTTGCTCTAGCTGTTGATGTTGTTGCTCCATTTGCAGTGACAGGGAATCACACACTAGCTCACATAGCTCAAAGATAAAGGGATTAGCTATTTGGTAGAAGACATTGATTCCTTGTTGATTGCGAGTTACAATCCCTGCTTTAGCCAGGATTTTTAAATGCTTGGATACATTGGCTTGACCTAAGCCTGTTTCTTCGATAATTTGACTAACATTTTTTGAGCCGGACTTCAGACAACAGATAATCTGCAAGCGACTTACTTCAGATAAGACTTTAAAGAAATCAGCGATCAGGGTCAAGGAAGTAGGGGATAACTGGGATATCTCACAGTCTGGAGGTTGCTCAGTCCTCAGAGAGGATTTTGGCAAAGAACTTTTAAGCATAATAGATTGGCTGACAGTGGGAATCAAGACTAGGCTTTATCTATTATATTATTATACGGTAGTCTTAGGGAGTCGGGAATAGGGAGTCGGGAATAGGGAGTAGGGAGTAGGGAGTAGGGAGTAGGGAGTAGGGAATAGGGAGTAGGGAGTAGGGAGTAGGGAATAGGGAGTAGGGAGTAGGGAGTAGGGAATAGGGAGCCATCCCTTTATTACTCTCTAATACTGCTAAGGCAAAAGCGTATTTTTGCCTATCTAAAAACTTTATTAATGGCTCTAAAAAAAACGCTTTAAAAGAAATTACTTAAATCATAAAAATAATAGCTAAAATACCATCAATACCAAAAAAATAAAGATACAATAAAAAACAGGCGTTACTGATTAATGGGATGATTGAGGGTAATTAGTAATTGGTAAGCTGTTGCCCATTTAAATTGGATATTATTCAGTTATAAAAATAACCCCCTGCTCCCTGCTCCCTGCTCCCTGCTCCCTACTCCCTGCTCCCTACTCCCTACTCCCTACTCCCTACTCCCTACTCCCTAAAACCAAAGATTTTGTACCTCACCCAAAAGAACGCCCCCTAACAGTTGTATCTAGTCCTAAAGTCAAAATAAAAATGTCTAGCGATTTCCGGCTTCGTACTCTCAAACCTCAATATGAACAACTTTTTGCTACTTGTCAGCTCAGACGAAGCTGCCTAGAGCCAACTGGCCGCATTGCTCAAGAAATCCTCCAACGGCGAGGAGACTACGGATTAGTGGAACGGCAAACGGGGGTGCCTTGGTGGTTTGTCGGAATTTTGCACTATCGAGAGCTGGACTTTCGAGACGCTCACTTGCACAATGGCGACTCTTTAACTAATAGAACAATTCGCTACCCACAAGGACGACCCATTGCTCCACCAGCTAACGGACAACGATACACGTTTGTTGAGAGTGCGATTGATGCACTGCGCTGGAAACAGTTCCACACTGCCAAAGACCACTCAATCGGTGCAATGCTATGGGGGTTTGAGCTGTGGAATGATTTCCGTGATGCTAAGGGGGGGAATAATTCCGAGTACCTCTGGAATGGCACCAATCACTTTAGTAGTTCACAGCATTGGAATCAATGGCTGGTAGGTAAGAGTAATGACTCCTATGGTCAAGGGCACAAGATAGGAGCAGCAGCAATTGTTTGGTATCTGTATTACCAAGGAATGCTCGATCAACCGTTACAGTTTGCCAGTCCACAATTTTCTGTTAATTGGCAACAGGCAAGCAACACGGGATCAATTCAGTTCCTCGATATGCTCAGAGGTTATGGGAAACTGCCTCATCAAGATGCAGCACTAGCTTGGCTGCAACAACAGCAGTCGCCATCAGTGCTCACTGAATTTGCTCGTCGCTGGCAGGATGATGCTGATCGCAAATTAGTCTCTGTGGGGAAGTCTGCTGTTGTACAACTGCCCAATGGCACTCAGTTACCGAGTAATTTTGTACTTCGGCAACAATCTCGGAAACCAGAAAGTCGAGGCACTAGGCCACAGACAGCTATTAGGCTAAGAGTACTGAGCGATACTTTCTTTAAAACAAGCACCCAACAGTCCTATCAGCTGAAAGACTCACAAAAAGTTTTCGTCAAGGCAAACACTGAGTTTGAGATTACATCGGATCAGCCAGCAGAGAATAAGCATATTCAGGTTGTCCTGGCCAATGTTGCTTTAGGCACACCACCAAGAAAAACCTGGTACGTCTTCTGTGACCATGTTGAAATTGAAGGCAGTGAACCCAATAACGCACCTAAGGATCAACAACAATCTGACTTAATTAAGATTAACTCTGACAAGACTGGTCCAATTCAGTTGCCTGGATATGACAAAACGGTTTACCTATCGGAGGCGATTATCACTGGTGGTCACTTTAGTTGGGCAGAGGCAACCAAAAATGGTACCCGCATTCCTACGGAGAAAAGTATTGTGGAGAACATTCTCAAAATTGCTGAGGTCATGGAGGAAGTTAGGGAATACTTTGGCAATCGCCCCATCCTGGTTAACTCTTGGTATCGCGACCCAGTAACCAATCGCCAAGTTGGTGGTGCATTACGCTCCCGTCATCTTTCTGGGGATGCTGTGGATTTTGTAGTTGAGGGGATATCGCCAATGTCGGTGAATAGACGCCTGGATTCCTGGTGGGGTTCTCGAGGTGGTCTAGCCAGTGCCAGTTCTTTCACCCATATTGATGCCCGAGGGTATCGGGCAAGGTGGAGTTATGGTTTTTGATATCATCGAGGCTTGGATCCCATTGTATCCCAATTGTATTGGCAAGATTGAGAGACGGGGGGCTGATTGACTGACAAAATTCCTAAAACCATTGCCAAGGTTTCACTATCTTAAACCAAATCTACGAAGCTAGAAAAGTCAGTCAACCAGGGTATCTGACATCATTAGGATTTTATCTAGGATAGCTGTGCTCTAAACCAAACACCTTCCGATCTCCTGGTGAAAGCTGATAAATTTTAGCTGTTTGCAACCACTCATATATAGCCTCCGGCTTGAGCCACACCCTGGCAGTGCCATTGCTGAAAGCAGTGAGGATTTTGGTGCCATCGGGAGAAAAGACGGCGGAGTTCACAGCAGCATTATGGTCTCTCATCACCAGGATTAACCTACCGTTTAAATCCCACAACCTGGCAGTTTTATCCTCAGAAGCAGAGAGAATTGTTTTACCATCGGGAGAAAACACCGCTGAATTAACATCAAACATATGTCCTTTCTCACGACCTCCTCCAAAGGTTCGGATCAGGTTTCCATTCAAATCCCACAGCTTTATCGTGTGATCTTCTGAAGCAGTGAGAATTGTTTTACCATCAGGGGAAAAGACGGCGGAATTCACAACATCGGTATGTCCTTTAAAATTAGTAATTATTTCTCCCTTCAAGTTCCACAACTTCGCAAGTTTATCGTTAGAAGCCGTAAGGATTTGCTGGCGGTTAGGAGATAGGACAGCGGAATTAACTACCCCCTTGTGTCCTTTGTACTCTGATATTTCTATAAGTTCACTGCCACTAAAATTCCATAACTTGGCAGTTTGATCGTAAGACGTAGTCAGAATTTGCTGGTCATCTTGGGAAAAGCTGGCAAATTTAGCACCATTCCTACCAAATATCGTTAAGTTATTATAGTGATCATGTAAATTAATAGCCATGATCAGGCGATCGCCTTTTCCATTCCATAACCGGGTTTTGCCATCATCGGAAGTCGTGATAATATAGTTACCATTAGGGGAGAAAGCTGCTGTTTTTACAGCACAGTGATTCCAGACATCACAGCCATGAGGAAGTTGCTTGAGTAATTTTCCCCTCAGATCCCATAAATAAGCGTTTTTATCGGTAGTGGCTGTCAATATTTTTGTGCCGTCAGGAGAAAACACAGCAGAATTCACAGGTGCTGAATGTCTAAAACTAGAATTAACTGGTTGTTGGGTGATATCCCATAACTTGACTGTCGAGTCATCAGAAGCGGTGATTAGTTTGTCTCCATGGGGAGCAAACGCTGCAGTAGTAACCGATAATTGATGACCGATTAAATTAGCGATCGCGTTTCCATCCAAATCCCAAATTTTGGCAGTATTATCATCACTAACGGTAATAATGTGATTACCGTCTGGGGAAAACAAGGCTTTTTTGACTGCCTCGGAATGTCCTTTCAAGGTGTTAATTAATTTTCCATCCTTATTCCATAATTTGGCAGTGCCATCTTCAGAAGCAGTAAGGATTTGATCACCGTCTTGGGAAAATAAAGCTGAATTAACCCAACCGCTATGTCCCTTAAATATGTGGATAAGCTCACCATTGTGCTCCCACAATTTAGCTGTCTTATCTTTACTGGTAGTAATAATTTTAGTTCCGTCTGGAGAAAATACCGCAGAGGTAAGACCGCAATGAGAATCCTTTATATGTACATGCCAACAGCTGTCCTGATTTAGAGTTGTGATCAAATTCCCATCGTTATCCCATAATTTCGCAGTTTTGTCCCGTGAAGCGGTGAGAATTGTCTGACCATCAGGAGAAAAGACGGCAGAGACGACGATATCTTTATGCCCGCTCAAGGTCTTAATTAGTTGTCCCTGTTTATCCCATAATTTAGCCGTATTATCATCAGAAGCGGTGAGAATTGTCTGACCATCTGGGGAAAAGACGGCAGAATTAACCTGGCACTGACCGTTGCGGACGCAATCATGCCCTTGTAAGGTATTGAGCAAATTGCCTTCCTTATCCCACAACTTAGCTGTTTTATCCTCTGAGGTAGTCACTATTGTGTTGCCATCTGGGGAAAATACAGCAGAATTAACCCTAGCAGAATGTCCGGCTAAGGTAGTGATTCGCTCCCCCTTGAGATTCCACAATCTTGCTGTGGTATCCTTTGAAGCTGTGAGAATTCTACTACCATCCGGCGAGAATACTGCACTAGTCACAGCCCTTTTATGTCGCATATTGGCATAGTAAAAAAAGAAGCGGCGATGAATTGCTGAATGGTAGGCTATACTCAGCAATTGTGAAACCTCAGGCACTTGATGGGTATTGTCAATCTTATAAGCAGCCTCGGCAATGCGTAAAGCCTTCGTCGGGTGTCGTTTTAAAAACGTCCTTGCTTCTGAGAGAAGATGCTTGACTTTAGCAATTTTGAGGTTATATTCAGCCAACTTCTTTTCTTGAATTTGATGGATAAGAGTGCCAACAGCCGCTACCAATGCTATAATGACTCCGACAATAAATAATTTTTGTTGTCTAACTCTTTTCTTCTGTTCTGCTAGTCGTGCTTTCGCTTCCTTTGTACGTTCCTCCTGCAACCGTAGGATTTCTGCTTGTCGCTGTTTTTCGGCTTCTCTTGCCGCTTCAATAGTGTTGTTACTAGCTTCAATAAATTCCTTCTGTAAAGGAGTTGGGGGAGGATATTTATGATTTTGCTCAGCTTCCAGGAACCAGTTTTGGGCAATGGAAAACTCAATCCCCCGCAACAGCAAGTCAGGACTTTTGTGGTTTTTTTTCCATTCCAAGGATCGCTGAGACAACTTGGTATGGTTATGGACATACTCTCGGTCAGTATCTAAAGTTCTGATCAATTCACTGAAATTGGCATAAAAATCTCCCCGATAATTTCTAAAATCTATCCACTGTATCTTAGCTAATGAGGGATGTAACACTTCTGCTGCTACTTCGTGATGTAATATGGTCACAAACCGTTTATTTAAACTCTGAGCGTATTCCACCTCATCTGCACAATAGGGTGAATTCACTGAGCGAGGGGAAATAATAAATAGAAAGTTGTCACAATTTTCAATACCCCGATATATTTCCTGCTGAAAATCACTCCCTGGAGGAATACTTTCTTGGTCAAACCAAGTAGTTTTTCCCTGCATCTGGAGTGCCTCGTTTAACTTACGGGCAAAATCGGAATCTGCTCGGGAATAGGAGATAAATACTTCTAAAGAGGATGAGGGGATTTGATGGCTACTTTCAGTAATAAATTCGTGATGAAGGGGTAGGGGAGGATAAGAGTTGCGTTGCTGATTAAGAGTGAGCCAATTTTGATAATATCGCAAATTGTATCCCCGCAGTAAAATGCTGGAATTACGATTTTGATTTTTCCATTTAATCGCCTTTACTAATAACGTCTTATGGTCTTCGTAGTAGGGCTGATCCTGATGCAATACCTTAATAATTTTGTCAGCATCAATGCGGTATTTAGCTTCATCATTATAGGTAGTAAAGTCAATAAATTGTAACCCTCTGATATGGGGAGGGATGCACTGTAGTTCTGTGGATTCAATCAAGAGGGGAATAATCCGTTTATTGTTAACCAATGCGTGGGTGATTTCTTGCTGACAATAGTCTGATTTGAGGGAAGCAGGTGAGATTAAGTAGACAATATTATCAGCTCCATCAATCCCTTGATAGACTACGTCTTGGAATCGGGTACCGGTTTGAATATCGCTCTTATTAGTCCAAACAGTAAAGCTTTTCCGCATTAATGTTTTAGCAATTTTCTGCATCACCGGCTTATCTTGATCGGCGTAGCAGATAAATACCTGGGTCAGAAGGTTATTGGCATTCTTTGTGCTTTCACAAATAAACTCACACTGTAGGTCTGTAGGAACACAAGGAGGTTGCTGATCATGAAACCTAACCTTTAGCCAAGATTGAGCCTGTTTTTTATCTTCTCCAATTAACAAGTAGTTGGTTTGTTTGTGATGTCTAGACCACTCCAATGCCTTGACTAAAATTTCCGTATGTTGTCTGACGTAATCACTTTGATGGTGGATTACCTTAAGTAACCCAGCCAACGATGTTTCAAAATCCTCTGTATTATCTCGGAAATAGACCCAGTTAATTTGTCTGATCATTGGATGCATCTTATCCCAACAATCCGTAGGTTCAACATGGAGTAGAGGGATGATGCGTTTGTTGAGTTGAACGGCGAGTTGAATCTCTTTGAGACAATAGGGAGATTTTACTGAATGGGGAGCAATGATAAACAAGAAGTTATGAGATTTTTCAATGCCATCATCAATTTGATTTTGGAAGTCTACACCCAGAGGAATATCCTGTTGGTCAAACCAGATGCTGAAACCAAGTTCGGTTAATCCTTGGTGTAGTTTGGTAGCAAATGCTTTGCTATCAGCTCGTCCGTAGGAGATGAAGGCATCGAAAAAAGTCTTCATGTTTGGTAGTTAAGTAGGAATTATAGGTAGTAGCTATTTGAGGGGAACTTGGGCTCACAAGTTTCAGAACCTACAGTTATAGAATTCCCTAACATTCTACTAACGTAACAGTTTTACCATTAGCTGCTTAGCAGTCAGCAGTCAGCAGTCAGCAGTCAGCTCACTCCTTACACTAGGCTGCATCCCCTGAGTATTGTTGTCTAGAAAATGTCTATAAAATTAAAGCATGTGCTCAGCTCGTTGGACAAAGGTGTAGAACTGTTCCCAACCGTTGTAGCCTCCATTGACTAGCCTGCGGACTTTCCGCCAGTCTCCATCTCTGGCCGCTTGATACACCTTGCGGTCATAGAAATAGCAGGCTAAAATTTGAGCAGCAATTTTGGGATTGAGGGCAAGTTCCGGATTCTTTTCTAAGGTGCTGCCTAGACCAATTTTTTGGCCGTAGTCCCTGTAGTTAGCCCGACCGGTAATTTGAATAAAGCCGCGCCCATGATAGCGGGCTCCATCTCCTGGTTGGGTATTGCCCAAGTCTTTGCGACCTTCGTACATTTTGGTGAAGTATTTGGAATCACCGTATTCATCGATAGGACGGAAACCACCGGTTTCGACACCGATAGTAGCGATCGCAGCAATCAAGGTTAGCTTATCTAAAATCTTCTTTTCCTCAAGACCAGCCAGCACGTCTGGTAGATAAGTCTGGACATCTTTGAGGGGACACTTGAGAATATCAGCGACTACCTCAGGGGTTACAAAATTGGATTCGGGAGGACAGGGGACGGAATCCTGAGAGTCCTGAGTTGGAGGAGTCAGGTCATGGTTGTTGTTTTCGGTTAAGGGAGTGCTTTCGAGTTGTTCGAGTTGGTTAGGTTGAGTCAACTCATTCTCATCCTCTTCTTGCCAAACCATGGGAGTATTGTTTGAGGCTGAGGTTGTTAAATCATCCAATAAGACGATGGAGGGAGTTCCGCCATTACTGCTGGTTTTGAAACGATTGGGTTCGATTTGGCTAGGATGAACAAACTCATCCCCGTCTTCTTCCTGCCAGATTCTTGGAATATCGTTAGCAGAGGGGTTGGCTGGAGCATTAAAGGTATTGCTTGGGTCAAATTCCTGAGGAAAGGGATTACCAGGGTTACCCCCTCTGAGGGGGAAATCATTTGGTAATTGGGTGGCTTCTGGAATCCGTGGCTGTTGTAATTTTTCGTTGAATTGTGACTGAGCCATACCTGGGTTTTGAGCTAGGTTTTGAGTTAGGTTTTGAGATAGGATTAACTCTGTTTGTTCCCTGACCTGTTCCTGGTCTTGCTCAAGCTCGCTTATGTATCCTTCTACATCTTTCCTGATCAGCACCTCTACACGGGAGGAAAAATGGGTAAATGCCTGGGTGTGCTTTTCTACACGTCGGTAAGGTCCACTTAACTGAAGAAATTGCCAGCCTTCTATTTTCATAGCTTCTGCGGTGTTGCGATACTGAGTGTAGTGTTTGCCATATTGAAATAGCTCTTCTAAAGCAGCGCTAATTGCCACTACCTGACTCAGTCCAAAGGCAGTCCAACCCAAGGCTACTCTGATTTTACCGTCGCTGCTGTTGATACCGACTAAAGCCGGAACAATTACCCCTCCGATAATGGTCATCATTCGCAGGGCATAATAGTGGTTGCGACACTGATTGGCTCGCTTGTCTAACCACAAAACTTGGTCGAGCCAGCGAGCTTTGATAAACCGCTTCTGCAAATCCGATAGATCAATCCCATCAATCAACCCACCTATCTCTTCTTTAAATTGTTCCTGATAAGACCGTTTTTTTCCCATGATTCACTCGTCCTGTTTACTTGAGAGGATTCCCCAGAGCTATATAGCACTAAGCATTAAGGTGTTTGACATTGAAAAAAGCAGCAAAAGCAGTTGTAGTCAACTTTTGCCTATTGCTAGCATGCCCTTGCGCGTAGCGCTATACATGTATGGATTTTTTTTTGGGATTCATCACCCCAGTTATAACCGATAATTATTGCAGCCTGGGTAAGGACAAATGCTCAAGTTTCGAGTATAGTTTAATCGGGGAAATAATCCCCTTTTTTTCATGGTGGTCACGGGAATTTTGCGGAAGCGAGCCAAGCAACCTGTATTGGAAATTTTTATAAAAAAAAGGCAGTAGCAATCTCTAGAAGTGTGAGGATTCAGCTAATGCGCTACAGATGGTGCTACAGATGGTGCTATCAGCTATCAGCTAAAGTATAGCGGTTTTTATCCTAATGAGGTACACATAATTTTTGTCCTGTTCCCTCTTCTGATTTCCCTGTTCCCTGTTCCCTGTTCCCTGTTCCCTGTTCCCTAAAACCAGAAACTCTGTACCTCACCACATTAAAAACCGCTATACTTTACTCACCTCCGGATACTTTATCAAGGCCACTTTCCAACAGGTCGAGCATTTCTGTTAGCCATTTTCTAGCACTTTCTTCAGTTTCAAAATGGCGATTGGCATAGTCACCCACATCTTTCCAGGGAAAGGAGCGAGAAGCCAAAGCAACCCGTCCTTCGGCAATTATGGTACGATGCCACTTGGCAAGTTCTGGATTGTTGCAGCCAAGAACTACCTCTTGATCACTTTTACCTTCAAAATCAGCTTCAGCAAACTCCCCAGCAAGAAAACTGTAGAGATTTTCGTAGTTAGGTTTTTGGCTCATGGGTAGATTTTTGGTGTATAGTTAATGGCTAATGTTGAGTAATGACTTAAGATTGGAGAATTAGAGACTGAAGATTAAATAAATACAAGATATTATAGTTTAAGCAAGGGTCAGTCTAAACTATAATATCTACAATCTACAATCCCCTGATCAGTTATCTAGCGGGATATGACGTAAGAAGTAAGCAATCTCCCTTTGCTGTTTTTTTCATAACCGCACGCAACTTCCTACTATTATAAATATTGCTCAGAGAAGCAGGACGGCTAGCCACACGACCAACTACTTCCCTAGCCCTATAGTTAACAGCTCGCTTTTCACCTCTAGCAGCATCAAGAACCCAACGATTTAATCTATTCCGGTTGGCTCTCAAAGCAGCTTGAATATTAGTGGCAGCAGTTCCCAAATCGCTATAGGTGCTAGCTGCGCTGATTCTGGGAGCATTAATTAATCGGTCCACTAGTTGTTGATCACTTTTACCAACATGGCGATCAATGGTGTGACCACCGAGGTACTCCTGTCGTTGTAACCAGTCGGAGGAAAAATTACTCGGCACGCATTGCGCAAAAGCTGATTGACTCAAGCAGAAACTCTGTACAAGAGTCAAAACAGCCAATAGTCCAGCACTCTTGGCTAGGGATTTTTTCCAATGGGTAAGCATCTTAAATAATGTCTGTTTTTACCTACTATTCCCAGCAGCTTTTTGATTGTAACATCCTGAGCGACTGCATCAAGACAATGAAAGGAGGGTCAATAGGCGACTGACTGTATTAGGGATGAGCTCATTGCCCTCAAAGCTGTATAGAGTAAAATTTTGATGAATATATTAATTTTGGTTAAGTCAACCTATGTCTAATCAAGAAATTCGGCCAGAAGCGCAACCGTTAATCGATCGCTCTATAGAGGAGAAAACTAAGGACTTTTTGGAGATAGGAAGAATTGCTGGTCTTAATACAACATCCGATTGTGCAGGCGCTGATCTCAGCGGTGCTAATTTGAGTAGTGTTAACCTCCGTCGTGTCAATTTGAGTGGTGCTAACCTCAGATGTGCTATCCTGGGGGATATCAACTTGAGTAAGGTCAATCTGAGTGATGCCAAATTAGAGAAAGCCCGGTTGGTAAATAATGTAGGATTTTCTGAATAAATGAAGCTTGAATTGAAGGAAATGGTAGCAATTTTTGAAGATGCCAATGATAATAATGGTTTGACAATTCTGAATCGTTAAATACAAGGTAATAGAGAATAAGGCAAGAGGGCATAGGCAAAAGGCAAAAGGCAAGAGGAACCCACCCCTAACCCCTCCCAGGAGGGGAAGGCAAGAGGCAAAAGGCAAGAGGCAAAAGGCAAAATTTAATAAAGTATATAGGTATTTTGGGTAACTCTTCCCGATTCCCGATTCCCGATTCCCGATTCCCGATTCCCGATTCCCGATTCCCGATTCCCGATTCCCGATTCCCGATTCCCTTTTTTTATCAATCCTATGTTTACATTTAAAATAATATTATGTCTGAATTTACTCCAAAAGAATGGGGTGAAATACGAGAAACTTTGGCTGACGATCCTACTAAGTATGGATTGCCTAAACGGGAATATGGCTCGGTGGTGTTGGGGTCATTTAATATCAGAAAACTGGGGGCGGTAACTAAGCGCAGTCCTCAAACCTGGGATTTTTTGGCTCATGTTTGTAAGCACTTTGATTTGCTCGCTGTCCAAGAAATCATGGATGACCTGAGTGGTTTCCAGGAGTTGAAGGGGCGGATGGGGTCAGAGTTTGGTATGATTGTGTCTGATCGAACTGGGGTGTTTCCTAATGAACCAGGATTAGGGGAAAGACTGGGATTTATATATAATTTGTCGATGGTTAAGCGGGGTGAAGTGGTCTCAGATATTTCTTTTGACCGTACTAAGGTGTTAGAAACCTTGGCTCGTAACTATGATCAGGTCAATCAGGCTATTTTACCCTATGTGGAATATCTAAAAGAACTGGATCAGTGGAATTTAAATCAGTTAGGGAAACGCCCGAAGAAGCCGAATGTTAGGATGCCAGTGTTTCTAACGTTTGCTCGCCAACCGTTCTGTGTCAGCTTTAGAATTGTTGGTCATCCTGGTACTAACCCCTATGAGTTTATGGCGGTTAATGCTCATCTGTATTTTGGTGACTATATCTCAGATCGCCGTCAGGAATTTGATGCACTGATGGCATGGATATTAGGACGGTTTATCCAACAGGATAGAGCCTATTATCCCAATTTTATCTTATTAGGGGATCTGAATCTAGATTTTGATAATCCTACTACAGACCGTGACCGGATTGAAAAGCATATCAAGATGTTTAATGCTAAGGTGAGAGGGGAAGCAAATGTTAATTTTCCGTTCTTAGATCCCCATCCACAGACAAACCAAGTCTTGCGCACTAATGCTAGATTTACGGAAACCTTTGACCAAATTGGTTTGTTTAATTGGGATCAGCGTCTTCCTACTTATAAGGAACATTCCTCTATGGGTGAAAACCCACGAGGACCGGATTATGGTGTTTTTAATTTTGTTGAATTGTTTAGTGATGCCTTATACAACCGAGGGGTTAGTGAGTTATCAGTATCCCAGAAGAAGGCATTTTTTCGACGGTTTGAACATGAGGTAAGTGACCATTTACCGTTGTGGTTACGACTCCCGTTGCCGGATTGAAGTTGCTGATCATTTTGCTAGTTTGCTTAATCAATTCTTTTAAACAGCAGATTGTATCTTCGGCAAACTGCCCTTTGGTGAGTTCAGGGGTAATGTTAATGGCAAAATCAACAATATGACTAGCGATTTCTGGGGGTAAATCACCAACTAGGTCTGGATTATCTATCAGTGAATCCCGTCTGTTGTTATGGTAGGTCATGATTATTGGATTATTTGCTTGTGTTACTAAGCTAATTAAGAGTATACTATAGGAAAACCGTATTTTTAACTAAGTTAGGGAACGGGGATTGGGGAAGTTTGGGGAGATAGGGAGATAGGGAGATGGGGAGATAGGGAGATAGGGAGTATTGAAACAAGCGATTCGGCGTTCGCGCAGCTTGGCCTACGGCCACAGCCGACGCTACGCGAACGCATTTACCAAACTCTTCACTTCAATGGTTACCCATTAGTCATTGTTGCTATTTACAATAGCGCTATATTTGACACGGGGAAATAAGGATAGCGCTAGGGGATGAGATGCGATCGCACAAACCCATAACAATAGCGCTAGAGGATGAGATGCGATCGCACAAACCCATAACAATAGCGCTAGAGGATGAGATGCGATCGCATGATTGGGGCGATGGACAAAATTTTGATGACTAAGATGACTAGAAATTTGCCATTATCCTAGCTATTAAGGGTTGAGTATTAACGGTCAACGGTCAACACTCAACCCTTAACACTCAACCGTCAACTTTCAACTTTCAACTTTTAACTTTCAACTCCCAAAACTCTTCTAAGCGTTTTGAGAGGATCCCTTCTTTTTTCCCAGCAGCAAGCTAGCACCAAGCACACTTAACCCTAAAATAGTAGCAGGCTCGGGAACTTTACCCACTTTAGCGTAAGTGACACTACCTTCTCCAGAACCGAGAAAGAAATCACCATAGGTAAAGAAGTCACCTCCTATGCGGTCATTGTCTTCGTCACGGATTTCAAAGGGAAAATCGAAAACGAAGAAATTGGGAGCAAAATTCAATCCCAAAAGCTCCCCATCCTGAAAATCAACGTAGGGACCTACAGGAAACAAGAAATCATCTTCTTCAGTGTAGGTGACATCATTAAAGTCGAAGACTACCGATAGGTCATCGCTCCGAGAGTTGAATCTTTCGAATCCGCTGTCAAATTGGAAGGTGTCATCATAGGTAAAATACCCCTGATAAGAGTTGCCAGCCAAATCCCCTGTCTCTACATCTACGGTAAAATCATATTTGATAGTTGCAGCAGAAACAGGTTGGGTTGGCATTACAGCTAGACCCAAAGCCACACTAGCGGCTGCCAAAACCCCTGACTTATGGAAGAGATCAGCCATCGTAAAATTCTCCTTGTTTCAACCTGGTAGAGCGTCTTGAATCAAGCGCTAGTCTTTTAAAACTCGTAAGCATTCAGCCGTCAGCGGTCAGCCGTGAGCCTAAAGCTCACGCTGCTTGAGGTGCTTATTTTATTCAAAAGCAACTCAAGTAGCTTGGCCACAAGCCTTTGGCTGATAGCTGATAGCTGATAGCTGATAGCTGATAGCTGATAGCTGATAGCTGATAGCTGATAGCTGATAGCTGATAGCTGATAGCTGATAGCTGATAGCTGATAGCTGATAGCTGATAGCTGATAG
>NZ_JAAHFZ010000044.1:0-51249 GCF_010672795.1 Moorena sp. SIO1G6 | reverse complement strand
AGATTAGCGATCGCACTCTTATACACACTTAACTCTTTTTGTCAATTTAGGGCGATCGCCTCTCTATGCACACTTGACTCTTTTTGTCAAGTTTTATGTTAAGAAAGATGTTTATAAAGCATAGCTTTCTTAAGGGGGGTTAGGGGGGATCGGTATACATAACACTACTCAACTGAATCTAATTCCCCCCTTTCTTAAGGGATCTATGTACATAACACTACTCAACTGAATCTAATTCCCCCCTTTATTAAGGGTTCTGTATACATAACACTACTCAGCTGAATCTAATTCCCCCCTTTCTTAAGGGATCGGTATACATAACACTACTCAACTGAATCTAATTCCCCCCTTTCTTAAGGGGGGTTAGGGGGGATCGGTGTACATAACACTACTCAGCCATGATTCATAAGCTGATAGCTGAGTGCGCAGCCTGCTGATAGCTTTGTTTAATTGGCTTGGGCACTCTCAGTTGGCTTTTCAGTTTCCTGGCTGGAGGTTTTTGGTGGTACAATAGTTCCACCAACAATCTTGTCGCAAGTGCCTTCAGGAACGTAGATCCACTCTTCGGGATCGCTATCTACCGTAGCCTGCGCGCTGCAATCATGCTTGCTGGTGCCACAATCGTTCCTACCCGCCTTAACGATACCAGCACATTTTTCCATTCCTTCCTTACCGGCCAAGGCGTTTTCAGATGCTACACCTAAACCTAGAGCCAAGACACTAGTCAAGGCAGCGCTCACCATTACGGTTTTTTTGATATCTTTCATCACAGAACTCTCCCGAATATCAGAACTGACTCGTAAGTCCGTAGACAGAATTAAACTAAAACAGTGTTGGTTTAATTCCACTCTATTTAATTATTATTTAAGGTATTTAATCTAACTTAACTGAGTCTTTGAAAAGGATGAGATAACCCTGAGAAAGTTGTTAAAATGGGATAGGACATTGTCAACATCAGCTATCAGCTATCAGCTATCAGTTTTTTGATGTAAATCTATCACTCCCGGAAGTGTGGGGAGGGTGAATCGACCCAAAGCTAAGACAGAGCTTTGTAGTTAGTCCAGTAAGGGTTCAACCGTAATAATAGTTTCCTAGTAAGCGTGAGGTACATCTGAAGTTTCTGCCCTGCTCCGAAGTCCCTGCTCCGAAGTCCCTGCTCCGAAGTCCCTGCTCCGAAGTCCCTAAAACCCAGAACGAAAGTACAGCAGTCGCCAGGGCAGTTAGGACATGACAAAAGTCTCACACCCTTTGTAAGCGCAAGAGTTTGACTTCTGACTTCTGACTTCTGCTATACCTCACCTAATTGAAAACTGCTATATGTGGCAACCACTAAAACAACAACTATGGGAATGGCGCGGTGTTCTAATTACTACACCGGTGGTGGCTGGAATTGCGATCGCTTTCAGGCTACTCGGCTGGTTACAGCCTTACGAACTAGCTGCTCTCGACCAATACTTTTGTTGGCGTCCGAAGGAACCTACGGATGAACGGATTGTGATTGTGGCTATGACTGAGGCAGATTTAAAGCGTGCTGGACGGTGGCCAATCACTGATCGGATGCTTGCCCAAGTTTTAGAGAAAATCAACGCTCAAAACCCTGCAGCCATTGGTCTTGACCTGTATCGGGATTTTCCGGTTGAACCTGGTCATGCTGACTTACTCAGGGTGTTTGAAACCACACCTAACTTAGTTGCTATCGAATATATCGATCAAAAAAACCCTAACAATGCGGTGGATCCTCCACCGATTCTCAGTGACCTTCGTCTAGTGGGTGCCAATAATGTCGTAAACGATACGGATGGTATCCTGCGGCGCAGCTTACTTTCTCTGAAGGTAAATGATCGCCTACAGCCCTCCTTTAGTATGCTCCTAGCGGGGATTTATCTAGAGTCAAAAAACCTTTTTCCTGAACCATTACAGCAAGATCCCAGAATTTTCCAGTGGGGCAAGGCCATGTTTCGCCCTTTGGCCAGCAATGACGGTGGTTATGTGGGAATCGATCATGGCGGTTACCAGATTTTCTTGAACTATCGCGGACCAGCGGGAACCTTCCGCATGGTAACCATGACCGACGTTTTGGAAGATAACATTCCAGATCACTTGATCAATGATTCCATCGTTTTAATTGGTGCAACTGCGGTTAGTTTAAATGACTTTTTCTACACCCCCTACAGTAATGACACTACCATCCGGGAGTCAACGGCTGGGGTGGAAGTCCAAGCTAACATGGTCAGCCAAATTATTAGTGCTGTAGAAGATGGTCGTCCCTTGCTCAAAACCTGGTCTGAGCCTGTGGAAATCCTGTGGATTGTAGGCTGGTCTATAGTCGGTGCCACTCTAACTTGGAAATGGCGCTATCTTGGGGGTCTCGGAGGGCTGTCATTGAGGAGAATTGCGATTACCGTGGTCGCTACAGGGGCATTATTCGGAAGTACCTATGGAGCATTTTTGGGTGGTTGGTGGCTCCCGGTGATACCGCCATTGTTAGCCTTAAGTGGGTCTGCAGTTGCCATCACAGCTTCTTACGTTGCTAGCACTGCTAAAGAGATTCGTCAAACTTTTGGACGTTACCTAACTGACCAATTGGTGGCGGATTTGCTGGAGAACCCAGACAAACAAAAACTCGGGGGTGAAAGCCGGAAAATCACCATCTTGACCTCTGATTTAAGAGGCTTCACTGCAATTTCAGAACGGTTACATCCCCAAGAGGTAGTCAAAATCCTAAACATCTATTTGGGTCACATGGCGGATGTGATTACTGCTTATCAAGGAACTATCGACGAGTTGATCGGGGATGGGATTTTAGTGCTTTTTGGTGCTCCCACCCTCCAAGAGGATGATGCCCACAGAGCAGTGGCTTGTGCAGTAGCGATGCAGTTAGCCATGACCAGTGTCAATGAAGAAATCGAGCAGTTGGGCTATCCAAAACTGGAAATGGGCATCGGTATCAATACCGGTGTGGTTGTGCTTGGGAATATTGGTTCCGAAAAACGCACCAAATATAGTGTCATTGGCAGCGCTGTCAACCTGACTTACCGGATCGAATCTTATACAACTGGTGGTCAAGTTATGATTTCTCCTTCCACTTTGGAAGAAACTGGCGAATTTTTAAGAATTGACGGTCAAAAACAGGTAAAACCCAAGGGAATTAAACAGCCAATTACTATCTATGAAGTGGGTGGGATTGGGCATAATTATAACCTATTTTTACCCAAACAGCAAGAAACATTTTTCGACGTTAACCAAAAAATTGATCTACAATTTAATTATGCTTTTCTAGATGGAAAGCATATCAGTAATTCGGTCTACACTGGACGTTTAGTAGAGATTTCAAGTAAGGGAGCTAAGCTTCGTGCTAACAGCAGCGAAATCTCTGCTATCCCTGAGCCACTAAGTAATATTAAGCTCAACTTACTCGATCCAGATAATGTGAACCAACCCAGTGAGGATATCTACGCCAAGGTTTTAGAAAAAACAGCAGAACCGGGAAGTTTTTACATCCGGTTAACTGCTGTCCCTCCGGAGATATCAGCAAAACTAAAATCTCTCTACGAGTCAGTAATCAGGAATTGATCCTAAGTTCTGTGAAGTCTAATTGAGTAACCCTTGAGTTCGGTCAAGGGTTACGGGTATAAAAAGTTACCTTGGTACAGGCAATTTGATCTGATTGAAACTCCGGTTAATCGCTGTTCGAAAAACCCTGTATCCATGGCTGCGTAAACCTTTGATTGCGTCCCTCCTACAGGCAAACTAGTCAGCGGGATTTGAGATTAGAAACCCATGGCACCAAAAAATTATAAAAATCCCCCAAAGCCGAAAACCCCCTGTCTAATCACCGGGGATGAAGGCGCTTCAGCGGCTTGACGCGCCGTAAGAAAAATATTTTTCTATTTCCGGAAATTTTACTTTGTGTAGTGTAGACTACTTTAGTAGTTAAAGGTCGATACTAATGATTGTTTTACAGTTCAAGGCAATTGGCAAACAAAAGCAATATTTAGCAATAGAAGAAGCGATGATAACAGCTAAAATTGTTCGCAATAGCTGTATTCGCTATTGGATGGACAATAAAGGTGTTGGGAAATTAGACCTCAACAAATATTGCACTGTCTTAGCTCATCAGTTCCCGTTTGCCAATGAATTGAACTCTATGGTCCCCCTCGCCAGTGCTGAACGAGCATGGTTAGAAGTTACCGTAAGAATAGTGGAGCCTTATTTCATGAGTTTTAACCATGCATCTGCATAGCCTATCGCCTATAAAGGCTCCACTATTCTAAGGTTTCATCTCCGGTCATCAATTGCCCGTTTATACGAAAACTGTAAGAAAAAAGTTTCCGGAAAGAAAGGTTTTCCTAGATTCAAAAAACATTGTCAATCAGTTGAATAAAAGACTTCTGGATGGAAATTATGTCCAGATAAAAAGTCAATCATTTTTAGTGACAAAAAAGGGATTGGAAAACTCAAACTCAAAGGAACATGGAATTTCTGGCGCTTTGACAAAAAGCTAATTAAGAGGGTTAGGATAGTCCGTCGAGCCGATGGTTACTATAGCGCTACGCGCAAGTCAGAAGTCACAAGTCAGAAGACAAAAGTTTACTACAACAGGTTTTCAGCTTTTAGCCATGTCCTAACTTTAATGGGTAGTGCTATATGTTCAGTTTTGCCTTCAGATCGATATCAATGAGTCTGTTCCAGCAACACCGAATAGCAATACTGTACCCTTACCTAGGTTTTATCGAAAAGGGGAAAAGCGTCTAAAGTTCTATCAACGTCGAGTTTCTCGAAAAAAGAAAGGCTCTGGGGAGCATGTCACCTTTGTAATTAGGTAAATAGATCCCCCCTAGCCCCCCTTAAAAAAGGGGGGAATTAGATTCAAAAGTCCCCCTTATTAAGGGAAACGGGGGATCTAAATCAGGGATTAACAAAACTGACATGCACCCAAGGCTCTGCACTAGTCGAAATTGTTCTAATTGTGGTGAAGTAGTTAAAAAATCTCTATCAACTAGAACCCATGTTTGTCAGTGTGCTTGTTCTCTCGACAGAGACCACAACGCTGCAATCAACATCCTAGAAAGAGCCTTAAGTACGGCAGGGCATGTCGGAACTCTGGTCTTAAACGACCCAAACGCTTGGGGAGATTTGGCCTCTACTGTGGCTGGTGCAAACAAGTCATGGGCAAGTCGAGTCGTTGAACCAATAATCCCCGCGTATGCGCGACCGGGGAGTGTCAAATCTCTGAAAAAATTCAGCTTAAACTCAGGCTTGACTAAGAGGTTGTCTGAGAAGTCTCATTTGCTACATCCAAGCCCCCGTTGGTCCCCCAATTCTGGGGGACTTTTAGAAGCAAATTGACTCTTGTTTCCCCCAAAGTTGGGGGGTCAGGGGGGCAAAATTCAGGATCAAAAAACTTGGGAGATATCCTCTAAGGGTTAAGGCTAATTCTTGTAAATGTCTATTATAGTTTAATAATTTAATAAACTTATGAAAACTACCGCTAACTTTATTAATTTATTGGCACGTACAACATCAATCTTGATTGTACTGCTGTTTTGCGCACTCACCCCTCAACCAAGCTATTCTCAAGGTTTACAATCTGTCAACGGTCACGTTGCCGATTCTAATAATAACTCATCTGAAACCCAAAATAGTTCCCAAAATAGTTCAGCCAACGGCTCACGCTTACGATTTATTCCACCAACCGATAGCGCTCCTCGAAAGAGTAATGGGTCTGGTTCACGAGGCTGGTATGAGCAGTTACCCCGTGAATTGGTGACGCTGTTAATTCCCTCACAGAAAGTAGCTGCACAGACGATATCTGGTCATCCTAGATTTTTATGGTATTTGTCCGAGCCTGTAGACGTACCAATAGTATTTACCTTGGTGGACACAGTAGAAAACCAGACAATATTTGAGAAAAGGATTGACTCAGGTCAGGTAGGGATGATCTCAGTAGAACTTCCGGAAAACAGTCCAGAACTGATTGCAAACCCACCAGGACTAGAGGAAGAAAACAGGAAGATATACATGTGGTCTGTTACCCTAGAATGCGATCGCGAAAACCCGCCTAAGACTTCCTATTATAGGAGCTGGATTGAGCGGGTATCACCACCCCCAGAATTAGAGCAAAAGCTAGCAGCAGTTGCTGCAAATACCAACAGCTCCACCTCTGAGTTACTGCATCAACAAGCAATCATCTATGCCGAAGCAGGGGCTTGGTTTGATGCCCTTGATGCCCTTTACCAGGCTCAAGCTGCTAATCCCAATGACTCCTCGATTCGAGCAGATTTTATCGCTCTGCTGGAGCAAGTGGGATTGGGTCGTGTGGTACAGTAGTGGGTCAGTGGGTCACAGAGTTAACACAGAGTATGGGATGTTGCTGGGTTTGTTGTTTTGCGATTCGGCCAAAGCCCGACGCTGCACGAACGCAATATATCTCTAGGGAATGCGATTGACCTACGGTCACGCTACGCGATCGCATTCCTCAAAGACTTGTGTAAAACTGGAACAAAGTAATCACAGACTAGTAGATCATGATCAATTTGGACACTGAGGATCGTAAGCAACTAATCACTCTACTCCGCTTACTTGATTCTTATCGATCGACCGTTTCTGATTATATTCCTCAATCAATTCGGAAAGATTAGCATTTTTTTCCTTCAGAAGCTGCAGGTACTCTTCTTCCATAGCATTGGTAAGTTCAAGATTTCTCATATCTATCGCTAAATTAATCTTAAACTCAGAAAATTTGTTATTAAACGCTGCTGCATTATCATAGCTTTCCGAAGGGTTAGTTGTGGCACTTATGGTGCCGAACAATGTTCCTAATAGACTAATAACAAATATAAAAAAATTGACGATATTTTCGGCTTGTTCATCAGAAACAAATTCTTGAATAAACGAGACCAATAAGTCATTACCTGCCGTAATACCTCCGATAGCCGCTAAAAAAATGGGGATAGTATATTGCAGAACAAAGAAAACGTACAAAAGAAAGTTTGAAAAAGAAATTTGAAAGTCACATCGTCTTTGGATATCCAAGAAAATCTTGTAGTAGTTAGACGAGAAGATATACTTTTTTTCTTTAGGTTTTTGTACCCACACGGTTTTCAATTTATCTTCTGCTAAGAAGGGTTTTGAAAAGTCCCTGGCTGGTAGAGTTCATGTCAGGTGGGCAGTGTCAGACAGATAAGATAAGCTGGGCTTTTCGCCTTTGTAGACACTGCCCACCCTACGATTAATGACTACAGATTAATCACGTTTTGTCTAAACCCGACCCTAAAAAAACCAAGCATAAAACTTTTCTGGCCATGATCGAATATCAAGTCCGGTTGACTAATCATGATATCCCTTCTGGCGTAAAATCCAGAGACTACTTGGGAGGTAATTAACCGGACTTGATATGACTAATTACATTTACTTGGAGTTTAGACAGTAACAGGACAATTACGGTGAAGATTGATCAAACTGGTTAATCAAACCAATTCACCCATCACCGCTCTGCGCAAAATCTCTGTCACTTCTGTTGCTATTCTGGCATCAAGTTCCACCGCTTCACGATTGAAATCTCTTGGTTCAAGCACTTTTGCTCCCCGTAGCGCCATACTGAAGGTAATCAATTTAGCTGGCTTGAGAGAATCGTCAAGACTAGGCTTAACTAATTTAACTAGCGCGACATAAACCGCTTCGGTTCTGTTCCTAATACTGGTAACTCCGTTGCCGAGTTTTGAGATAATCACTGTTGAGTCAATCACATTCAACAAACCCAACTCTTTAATAGCTAAATCAACTAACCGAGCTGGATCGTTCCCCATTGCTCTGATGATACTTTCGAGACTATCCCACTTAACTCCCGGTAGCTGGCATGGTTCCGGTATGTAATTATGCCAACCCACCATTGAGATCATCCGATTTAAATCATAAGCCGATATAGTATTACTTTCCCATTGAGGGGGTTCAGGGTCAGCAGTTAGAATTATGCTTTTG
The DNA here is from genome assembly GCF_010672795.1 of Moorena sp. SIO1G6. NCBI lineage: Bacteria > Bacillati > Cyanobacteriota > Cyanophyceae > Coleofasciculales > Coleofasciculaceae > Moorena > Moorena sp. SIO1G6. Next base: position 43,269 of record NZ_JAAHFZ010000044.1, on the reverse strand, counting down.
GTTGTGCTACCAAACAACTGGGGGTACTCAATAAACGGTTTTTCCCCATATCGGCCACGGAAAATCAGGCTATCATTGCCTGTAATCTGTTTCAGCCAATTTTCTAAGTCCATTTGGGGAGCAAAGCGCTTTAACATTGCCCCTAAGCAATTAGAACTTGCTGTATTGTAGTCATAACTAATCACATCTGTGATTAAATCACAGACCGGAATATCCCTTTGATTTCCAGCTTGGTCTGTGCCTCGAATTGTACACTTATCAAGATCGTCATTAGGAGATTTGCTATTAAGGCGAGACACTAGATTAATAATGGGGATAATCTTACTCCCACTCCATAATTCGTCATTACTTAGGGCATTTCGTCCCAACCATTTTACCTTGAACTCTTCCTCTACAAAACTACCAACACAGATACAAGCTTCTTTGATGTCTTGATGGAGAAACTCTAACCCTTGCTGATCAATATCTGGAAGTTGCCCCAGATTTGGATAAGGACTGAAAGTATGATCCGCTTTAATTCCAGACACGAGATGTTTACCATCGGGTTTATGGTTCAGGTGGGAGGGATAATCTTTAATTTGCTGTTTGTATGGTGAAGTATCAATACCGAGATATAATAGTTTGGGATTATCTTCAACACCTTCGTCAGCAGCTTGGAGATATTTTTGGTAAACGTTATATTGGCTATAGTTATCTACAGTGATCAAGACTTCAGTCTCGTCAATGTCTAAATTCCACAGCACTGAATCTTCGGTGCTTTTGACCAGTTGCTGATCACAAAATACTTTGAAAAAAATGTCTGGTCGTTGGTCAGCAAACAGTTCTTGAAAATAGGATTCATCGAATTCCATCCCAAAGCTGCCATGGTCATCAGTGATGGCGCTACCCACCAAGTTGTTGAAAATAAGGTCTTTATCCCATGCTTCAACCCGTAATCCTGAAACGACGCCACTGGTTTTTGGATCGATTACCCGACCTAATATCCTAAATATTGCCATACTAAATTCTACGCTCAAAGTCAATAAATGTAGCTGATAACTAATGGATTAACCAAAGGAACAGCCCCTATTTGTTTTAACCTACAGATTGATAATTCGTCTACATGTAATAACAATTAATGACAAGTAATTAAGAGGAAGCATTTAAGATATAATAGTAAAATGAATACCCTGTTAATGACATGACCGTTAAGAGCGATGACTACACCTGTAGCAGTGGTATTTGTGGGTAAATTTGGGATTACTGCTCTTTTTATTAAGGGGAATGATATCGACATGATATAATTTGCTTCTAACCTGTGGTGTAGAAGCAGGTTAGCTCAAGCCTATTGACTCAATATCATACATATTAAGGAATCTATGCCCCCAGCTGTTTCCCTCCAGAACATCTACAAAATCTACGATAAGGTCCCTGTCGTGAATGACCTGTCCTTTACCATTGAATCAGGAGAGATATTTGGTTTGCTGGGTCCGAATGGTGCTGGTAAATCCACTACAATTCGGATGCTAACTACCTTAACTGAACCGACCAAGGGTCAAATTAAGGTAGCGGGTTACGACGTTGTAGAAGAAAAAGATCAGGTCAAGGAAAATATTGGTGTGGTCTTGCAGCAAACTAGCGTGGATATTGACCTGACTGTCTGGGAAAACATGGAACTCCACGCACGGCTGCATCACATTGCCAATCCTGGGCGTCAGCGGCTGATTAATCAGTGGTTAGAGTATGTAGAGCTAATAGACCGACGGGATAGTTTAGTGAAAACTCTGTCTGGGGGAATGAAGCGTCGGTTGCAAATTGCTAGAGCGCTGTTACATCAACCGAAGATTCTATTTTTGGATGAGCCTACAGTAGGATTAGACCCCCAAACCCGCCGTCGCCTGTGGGAAATTATTCGGGATTTGAATCGCCAAGGTATGACGATATTGCTAACTACCCACTATATGGAAGAAGTGGAGTTTTTGTGCGATCGCTATGGCGCTGGCAAGCCAGGACGGATCGGTATCATGGATTCTGGTAAACTAATCGAATTAGGTACATTTGAACAGTTGCGCCACCAACATGGGGAAGGATTACTGATCAAACAACTCTCAGAACGCTTTGAATACAAATTTTTTCCGACTCTGGAACAAGCGAGTGGCTATCTCGAAAGTTTACCTGATAAAACTGGTGTGATGGTTCGTCCCTCCAACCTGGAAGATATTTTTGTTGAATTGACAGGACGTCAATTGGATTAGAAGCTAATTAAAACAATGCCTCGTCTAGCTACCCAAATTGAAGCGATTCTATACTTGAAGGGACAGCCCGTCTCTATAGAGGAAATCTCAGAGTATGCCCAATGCGATCGCGAAAAAGTTGCGGATGGCCTGATTGAACTGATGGCAGACTATGCCCACCGGGACAGTGCTTTAGAAGTTGTGGAAACCCCTGCTGGGTATAGCTTACAGTTACGATCCACGTTTAGTGAATTACTGCAAAACTTAATTCCTGCTGAATTGGGCACAGGTGCTTTGAGGACTTTAGCTGCGATCGCTCTTAAAGGTCCGATTACTCAAGCTGACCTAGTCAACCTTCGTGGAAGTGGAGCGTATCAACATATCCAGGAACTGGTCGAGCTCGATTTTGTCCAGAAACGTAGACAAACTGAGGGGCGCTCGTACTGGTTACAAGTTACCGAAAAATTTCATCAACACTTTGAAGTTCAGCAGCTACTGCCACCCCAATAGAAGCTATGCCAAGGGTTACAAAAACTTCAAGATTTCTTTAAGTAAGCTTTTTTCCTCAGAATTTATACCCAAAAAACTGAGATTTATCCCCGAAAGCTGATTCAGGTTATCTCACAATCGTTTAGAGTATAGAAAAGTCGAGATGAAGCAGGTCAAACCTAAAATTCCTAATGGTATTCAACCCCGATTTTCTAAGTTCCCCAGGACCAGAGCCTCAACCGAACCAACTGCTGCAATACCTCCAGAATCAACCTTCTGATGTTTTAGCAAGGATTGCTAAGTCTGCTAGCCCTGAAATCCAACAAATCATCTCTCAGAACGTTCAAGGGCTAGTAGGGATGCTGCCATCAGAAAACTTTAATGTTCAAATCACCACTGATCGGGAAAATTTAGCTGGATTGCTGGCTTCAGCCATGATGACTGGTTATTTTCTCCGTCAGATGGAACAGCGTATGGTTCTTGAAGACAACTTAACCAACTCCACTCCCTTAGGTCCTCAGAAGCAGCGCACTGAAAAGCGTAGCGATTCCCCAAACCCAACTGAGCCATAGATGTCCTCTGGTTTAATACCTAGTTTGATACCTACTAAGTTAGGTAGTTAGGTAGAATGGCACTATGTTAAGAATTATTAACTTGGCAAAAAAACTAAATGGAATAGGAAAAAGGGATGATACTATTATATAATATTATCCCTTTTTACTTTTTAGACGCAGGTGCAACATTTTGTGCAGGTATAAGAGGTGTATTCCTCTGTTACTCTCACTAACTTGGAACCATAGCGATTACACAAGTGTTCTAGGATTTGAGAGAACTGATAAAAAGCCCAAGTCATCATAGCTCTTTTCGACCTAGGAGACGCTAAGGGAACGAGCACAATAATACATCTATTATAGCAAAAACTTTCAAGGAGACGCAACATTTTCAGTCCCCAATTCCCAAGGGGCTGTGTGGGTCACCTGCGGGAGCACTTTATACCCCCCGTATCCCGCGCTTGTCTTTGGGCTATAACGGGAGTCCCCTTCGAGTTTAGATGGTAATTGTGATTAGCCATTACCGATTACTTATTACCGATTACTTATTACCGATTATCGATTAGACCTAGCAGCCTTAGTAGTTTTATTATACTGTTTGGGTCAATTATTTTGGCCTGAGCCGAAGTTCCCTTGTCCGAAGTTACCGACAACTGTAGCGAAGTTTGTTACCAATTAGTGATTACTATAACCCAAACAAAATCTTCGACGCGGACTGGATGCACATCAGTTTAACGACCCAACCAAATCTTAATCTGGTCAACTAGACTTGTGCCACCAAACCATAGGGCAAACATAATTGAGATGGAGAGGCTTGCTCCGATCAGGCACAGGACTAAACCCGCTAGGCTAATTGCGCCATCATCTTCAGTTAAGCCAAAACCAGTTATAAAAATTCCCGCAGCTGGAATGGTATTTGTCCCTGGAATCGGAATCATCATCGAAATTGACATTAATGCGATCGCACTCCCCATAAATATCCGACCAGGCAAACTTGTACAAATATAGCTTAGGCGAGGACGGGTAACTGCCTCAATCCGCCGCAACCAAGGGAGTCCTATTTTCAGAAAACCCTGCACGGTTTCCAATTTCATTTTCCCATTCATCATCTTCTTAGGTAGCCAGGGGCGTTTGGCACCAACGATGAGCTGAATAGCCAACAAGAAGATCACAATTGCAAAGGGAATCGAATAACCCGGTGCTGGAACTGGCAAAGCTGAAGGTAGAGATAGGATAACGAATAGAAACCCAAAGATACGTTCCCCCGCTAGGGTTAAAATATCTGCCAGCCTTACCTGAGGCTCTCGCTCTTCCTCAAAAAAATAGCGCTGTAGTTCTACAGAGAGTTTAGCCATTCAGTAGTGATTAGTTATAAAAGTTAATATACTAATATATACTAATCTTTCTAGCACTTACCCTGACATTACCAAAAAAAATGGGTTTAAAGCCCCGTCCTTATAGGACGGCTTTATAATACAACCTTCTTGTATTGACACTTTTCCGAGAGCATGTTATGATAAATGTCTATAATAATAGATTAATAACAATCTAGGTAGATATTATCTAAAAATAAGTAGACAATGTAAAAAACATGTTTTGAGATCAGCATGTTGCATAATTCAGTCTAACGACTTGATCGTCTATGAAAAAATCAGATAAAAAATATATCTATCTATGTTTTCAATAATTTAGGTACGGTGGGGCACACCGAAACCTGGATCCGCGCTATCCAATACGCTTATAGAGAATTGTCCTCTACCTTTTCTGGTTCAGACCTGAACAGGCAATACAGCTCGTTGAACGCGATCGCGTGGCCTACGGCCAAGTAAGAATCCCCGTTCTTATCGGAGGGGGAGTGTCAATTAAGATTAATTGCTAGCTGTGCAGCAATTGACAAATGGTTTGTTAGCGATCGCTTCTAACCCCACTGATTTGATCAGATCTACCCATGCTTGGGGCTGGGAATCCCGTAACTGGGCGACAGTAGTCACAGTTTCTTGCCAAATCAGAGCATCAGCATATAGTTTGGCTTGTTCTAAGGTATTTTGCTCCTGATCTAGATTAAGCGCTAATTGCGGACTAAGTTCAGTACGCTGGAGTATTCCTTGAACCCAATGATCTCGGCTACGCTCTTGAGGATCGCAAACTAGTACGAAAAACCACTTGTATTCCTTACCCATGGTCAGAGGTACGGTTTTCGGTATGCTCAGTTGCACAATACCGTCTTTCCTGTTATCCAGGGTCAATGTGGTCAGGTACACCTCTTGATCCTGGTCATCAATTAACACAAATTCTGCAACAGTAGCTGTAGTTTTGGGAACATACCAGAACAGTGTAGGATTAGCCGCCACCGTTTTGACCAGATTATTGGTTGGCACGATAGCAGTTAAAGGGATATCACCGTTGTCAGTACAAGAATAGCTACGAGACCCTCCTCCTGCTGTTCTTCTCGGTTTTCCTCGTTCTGGTACTTGTGGTGGAAATTTAATCATATGTGTCCCAGCCCCAAGGGTTCTAGACGGTGACCCTCGCTCTGGTGGTCGTGGGAATTGTGCACCAACTTCATGGTGTGGGTATGACTGTGCCAGTAACTGGGCTGCGGTGAAGTCAGTTACCAGTGCAGCCGAGAGCATAGTAGTCAGCACTGCCAGATAGGTTGGAGATTGTTGCCAAGTCATGATCAATCACCCTACTCATTGAATAGGCCTCTTGCAAAAGTCAATTTTTGCGATCGGGCTATAGTATTTATCATCCTCTTTTTAAAGATTTATGCAAGAGTCCATATAATTTTATAATTTGCCTTTAGCTATAACCTAGATAGTTAACCCATTTAGAAAAATCATCCATAATCTCGAAAAATCATCGATAATTGGCTTTCACAAGTGGTATTTGCCTACTTTCTATTCTTCTTCAGGACTGACGCAGTCACTCCACCCTATAGGTATAGTTTTATAGGTATAGTTGGCTCCCCAGTTTCTGCCAAGTCCTGTTTTTAAAAGGGTTGCAGCTAATCCCACACCTTATTTTACCGCCTAATTGCTAATTCTGAGTAATTACTTTATATCCAACTCAGATATCGATCTTAGGTATCTATATATTTAATCCCAAGTTACCATCAAAGGTATTGGTATTATTTGGCTATTTTATGCAAAGGGAGCAATAATCTCAAGTCGGCTTAATCACTTCCCAAATAGTTACTGAATTCTTGGGTCAGGGTAATCGATAGTCGGGAATAGTCAACTACCAATTACCCATGACCGATGACCAATTACCTGTTACCCATAACCCATTACCCGAGAAGGGAGATTAGGATTATTGAACCGGTATCGTCAACGGATTACCCTCGTTTTAGGTACCAGAAGTCCAAGAGTTCATGTACTCGATTTGCTCTGGGGTTAGGGTGTCAATGTTAATGCCCATTGCTTGTAACTTCAACCGGGCAATTTCCTTATCCACTGCTTCAGGGATGGAGTGTAAACCTGGTTCAATGGATCCTTTGTTCTTGACTAGGTATTCACAGGCCAAAGCTTGGTTAGCAAAGCTCATGTCCATCACCGCACTGGGATGACCTTCAGCTGCTGCCAGGTTAATCAGGCGTCCTTCACCCAGTACCACAACGGATTTACCATTTTTCAAACAGTACTCTTGGGTAAAGTTCCGTACTTCTTTGACTTCTGTTGCCATTTCCCCTAAGGACTTGAGGTCAATTTCAATATCGAAGTGACCAGAGTTGCACACCATTGCTCCATCTTTCATCACCTCGAAATGCTCAGGGCGAATCACGTGCTTGTTCCCAGTAACTGTGATAAACAAGTCACCTAAGGGAGCAGCTTCTGCCATCGGCATTACCCGGAAGCCATCCATTACAGCTTCAATGGCTTTAGTGGGGTCAATTTCAGTAACAATGACATTGGCTCCCAGTCCCCGGGCTCGAAGTGCTGCGCCTTTGCCACACCAGCCATAACCGACCACAACCACGTTTTTACCAGCTAGCAACACGTTGGTGGCGCGGATAATACCATCAAGGGTAGATTGACCAGTACCGTAGCGATTGTCAAAGAAGTGTTTGGTGTCAGCATCATTAACATTCATTGCCGGGAATGTCAACACCCCGTCATTGAACATAGCCCGCAGACGGACAATGCCAGTGGTGGTTTCTTCGGTGGTGCCAATGATATCACCGAGCTGGTGTTGGCGCTCTTTTACCAGAGTGGCGGTAACATCGCTACCATCATCGATTATAATGTTTGGTTTGTGATCCAGGGCAATTTCAACGTGGCGGTGATAGGTTTCGTTATCTTCCCCTTTGATGGCAAATACAGAAATCTCATGATCAACCACTAAGCTAGCCGCTGCATCATCTTGGGTTGACAGAGGGTTGCTGGCAATCAGGACAGCATCAGCACCAGCAGCCTTGAGTGCGATCGCTAAATGGGCAGTTTCGGTGGTTACGTGACAGCAAGCAACTAAACGAATTCCTTCCAAAGGCTTTTCTTGGGCAAAGCGGTCTCGAATTTGCTTGAGCACTGGCATCTCCCGTCCAGCCCATTCAATCCGCTGTTTTCCTTTTGGTGCCAGAGACAGGTCTTTAACTTCGTGTTTAATCCGAGTAGCAGTTGCAATCATCAGGTTTTGTGTTTTCGTTAACGTTTTTTAGTTTAGCTTTGATTAGTTTAACGTGTTGGAGAAAGTGCCACCGGATGGGAAACCTTTATCAAAATTCTGATTAAACTGGCTGAGATTTAAGATAGTTTACAGATTTCTACCATCAACGGGTGATCAGGAACTCAGTTCGATGTCGGAAATTGGCTAGTTTTTTCAGGAGACAGCAGACTCAATGGCAGCAAACCACCATAGGATTGATTACTGACCAGGACTAAAATAGTATATTTGTACTATAATAAAGAGAGTGAGTTGACGGTCAGCTGATCTGATATAAACCCCTAATCAAGGTTTTTCCCCATGAAGAAGCACTATATACTGAGCATCAATCCCAATGCCGAGTACCAATGGGAGCAGTGTACGTTAAGAGATCCCATTACCGCAGAACGGCCAGACTTTGCTGGTTTGATTGCCCAAGCTGTGGCAGATCAAACTGGTTCTTATCTAGTGGCAGTTAATATTGAGGTAGAAGTATTAGAGCAAGCAGCACAGCCCCAAGCTCAGAAAGTGCGGGTTGATTTGCCAGTGCTTGCTGTGGAAGTGCAACCATCAGGATTAGTAGCATGATGATTGACATAGTTAACCGAACCCGGTTCTAACACAAATGTAGCTTCAACCCGCATTCAACAACCGCTCTCCTATCGGGTCAGACCTGGGCTTGGTGCGGGCTTAGCTAAAACCAAAAAGCTTAACGAGAAAAACCGTTCCCCCGCCCGATGATGGGATTTTCCACAGCTTCTCGGTACTGTTCAACGGCTTCAGTATAGGCAATGGGCAGAACACACTCGACGTTTTCATGGGGACGAGGAATGATCACCCAGGATTCCAGGGTAGCGCCATGGGCTTTTTCGACGGCTGCAATACCGGCATCCATAGCTGTTTTTACTTCCGAAACATCCCCCCGAATATTGATATTGAAGCGGGCGCTACCAACTCTGATGTAGCCTACTAAGGTAACCCTACCGGCTTTAACCATAGCATCTGCTGCTGCGAGTATACCAGGAAAGCCTTTGGTTTCGAGAGATCCAACCGCCACTGTGGACATAGCCAAACTCCTTAATCTGTTGAATTATTTGAAACTCAGGAACTATTGTACGAATCTTCGCTACCGATTCGGCTTAATACGTAAGCTATCAGCTATCAGCGTGTCGCGTATCAGCTATCAGCTAATGCGCTACAGATGGTGCCACTTGATGTGCTTATGGGCAATTAGGACGCTAGGGAACTTTTGAATCAAACAAGTAAGCAAAATTTTAATCTGAGTTATGGAAAGCTGACGGCTGACCGCTGACGGCTGAATGCTTACCTTAATACTGATTAAGTGTATTAGTTTAAAATGTTCGGAACTCTTCGACTTTGCTGGTGTAGTGGATGGGCAGCACTGTGTCCACATTTTCATTAGGGTTAGGAATGATATAGTGAGCTGTCACCTCCGCACCATAGGTTTTCTCTACGGCTTCTAGCCCAGCTGCTACCGCGACGTTTACCTCTGAAATTTTACCACGGACGCTCACCATAAACCGACCTTTCTCAGATTTATCATAGGATACCAGTGTGACTGCCCCTGCTTTGACCATGGCGTCTGCTGCGGCTAGTACCCCTGGAAAACCTAGGGTCTCAATAGTTCCAACTGCTACTGGCATTGTGTTCTACTCCGGTCAACATGAAAAGTTTGTTAAATCTGATTGTACTGGAGTTATTAGGCAAAATATATCCTAGCTTGCCTAAAACGTTAACATTTAAAATTTAAACTATAAAATATTGAAATTTAACAATAAAAATTAACACTTAATATAAGTTGAGTTTGGTTAGTTTTTTTAGGCTCTTGCGCACCTGTTTTTCTTTCTCCTGGAGTTCAGTAATCATTTTTTGATTATAGGGATCGATAATCTCTGAGTTACTTTCTGACTTTAACCAAAGTTTACGGGCTAGTTGAAAACATAACTGACATCGTTCTAAATTTTTCAAAATTGAAGGAGTAAATTGAGCCAACAATTCTTCATCTTTTTTGGTAAACCCCTTTAGATCAATTCTTTCAGACAAGTTATCGTTTGGATTACTATTGGGTTTTAACTTATTAATTAATTGTACCACAGCAATTAAATTTTTTTGCTGATTCAACACGGGCCAAGCTACCATAGTATAGGTTCGGTAACCGGTAATTTTGTCGATTCTTTTCGCTTCTTCAGAGCGTGGGTCGTCATAGACATCAAAGGGAACATTAATAATACTTAAGGAGGTAGCAGCTGCACCAGCAATTCCTTTATCTGCTGGAATATCAATGACTAGGGAGCCACCTTTCCCGTCATCAGCGTCAATGGAACCGAGGATGTTACTGTGCTCATCCAGTAAAAAAATACTGGTGCGGTCTGCTTTTAGTATATTTCCAGCTTTTCGGGTCAGGCGACGTAACATTTCTTTGAGGGTGTCCACTAACTCCCCTAAAGCGTCATCAACGGTGTTCACCTCTTCGATAGGCTTTGGTTTTGCGTTCGCGTAGCTTGGCCTAGGGCCAATCCCATCACTGGTATCGACGGTATCTACTTCACTAGTATCTACTTCAATCTCTGAGGATTTCACTGGAGTTTCCAGTAAATCTAAACCAGCGATTTCTCGCCAGTTTAACTGCAATGCTTGACAAATTTCTACAAAGAAAAGACCTTTAATGGGCTTTCCGATCAGAAAAAGATTAACAATGGGCAAGTCTAAATCTAATTCATTAGCTAGGTCTATATCTCTTCCCCGACGCTTACGCTTCCAAACTAATTTGACTGTTTCGAGGTACTTAGGGTGTACACTATATAATTTTTCCATTCTTTTTTGATTTGGGGAAAGCTGCTTATCTCAACTCCAAATGATTAGGGAGTAGCAAAAAAATAAAATACCAGGTTTTAGCTTGTCGGATAGGCAAAAAAGTTGGTTTTCAGTTTTATAGATTAAATTAGGTTCCCCACCCTACTTTAATTGGTATTTTTTTTCATGCAAGTCCCGGCTGTCAATCTATTGGTTTTTATGGATATTCCGGATACTTCATGTCACTGCTCTTAGTTTCTAATAGGTTTATCCCATTAGTTAACTAGACTCCCTAGGTAGTTTTACCAAACTAGTTGCTGGTTTCACTAGTGGATTGCGCTAGATGTTGCTAGGCAATTAACCGTGCTTGTTAATAACCTATAAGTTATTGATAACAGTCACAGTATCAGCTACATAGCGTCAGTTACCCTTACCTAAATTACCACTATGGTGAAGATACCATAGTTGGTATACAGCTGTCGCACCTGATCATTGACATCCTCCCCTCCCTAAGCAACTTCCCTATGCTCAGTCACTTTGAGGGAGGGGATTCCTAACTCTCGCGAATTAGGTTTTCTGCTTCGACCCGTGCCAACTAGAGTATCGTGACCGATACTCCCCGTCGCTTCCAGTCCACAGACATTTTCTACTACCGTCTGCCCGACGGCATTTAACCCTCTATTTCTAAGAACCTGACTAGCTGCTACATCTCTTGTGGTTCTGTATCCACACTCATCGCAGTGGTGAAAGCGAATATCTAGAGTTTTTTTGCCAGTGTGTGCCTTCGGACAGGCTTCGCCAACAACAAATATCATGCCAGCACCATCACACAAATGATGAGCTAGTTTAAAGTGCCAATCTTTACGAGTGTCAGATATGCGCTGATGTAGTCTAGCTATTTTCTGGTTTAGCTTGTATCTATTATTTGACCCTTTTTGCTTATTCTTTAGCCTACGTTGCAGCAATTTCAGCTTGCGCTGTAGGGTGATCAGAAATCGAGGTCGCTTAATCTCTTCACCATCACTGGTAGCTACAAACTTGAGGACGCGATTTCCGAGGTTGCCTCGGAAATTAAAGCCGTCCGTGTCAAACCCCAAGTCCAAACCTCTAGGATGACCGTGAGGCATGGGACTAGAGACATTGACATTTAGCTGTAGTGACAGCATCACAAAATAACCAGATGCTTTTCTAACTATCCTCGCTTGCTTGACTTGAAACCCAAAGGGAATAGGCCTTGACTGTCGCCATTTCACCCATCCCAGTTTTGGGAACTTAATCCCATCATCTCTAATTGGGTCTTTTCCTAACTGTGGAAAGACAAACGACCGCATCCGATACTTATTCTTAAAGCGAGGCCAACCAAAACCTCTGGCTTTCATATCGTCCCAAGCTCTATCTAAAGTTCTTAGGGTTTGTTGTAGTACTTGAGAGTGAACTGTTTTCAGATGAGGATAGAGTTTCTTGGCTTGAGTTAATTGCTTGGCTTGCTTATGGTAATTCGGAAATGGTTCGTCGGCAGAAATGATGTACTCGGATTGAATCGAACAAGCATTAATAGGTGACTTACGAGATGCACACCAATCTTTACGCTGCCTAAGGGCAAAATTCCAGACAGAACGACAAATATCTAGGGTTTGCTCGATAGATTCAATCTGTTCGGCAGTTGGTTCTAGTTTGTACTCGTAGGTCATGGTTAGCATGGCCAAATTATAGCTTACATGGGCTATAATGTTGTGTAAATATTTAAGAAATTTGCCAATTATCGGGGCATCTAACCCCTCAATTGGCTTGAGGGAGTCCATGTATCCCCGCCCTATGACATCGTGTTCGTCAGCTAACACTCGTCATGTCCGACGGGGTTTTATAGTTCCCTCAAACTCCCTCGTTTCGATAATAATGCTTTTTGCGAAAAAGGTAAAGTCCTTTCCAGGAAATGTAAGCAGTCAGCTAATACGCTACGCCCATGGTACAGAAACTGCTTCTGAGAGGTTGTCTGAGAAGTCTCATTTGCTACATCCAAGCCCCCGTTGGTCCCCCGAGCGAGCAATCCCTCGCTCGGGGGACTTTTAGAAGCAAATTGACTCTTGTTCCCCCCAAAGTTGGGGGGTCAGGGGGGCAAAATTCAGTATCAAAAAACTTGGGAGATATCCTCTGAGCAGTAAGCTAAACCATCCAGGAAAAGTTGGACATTTTGCTGAGGGGCGCGAGTAGATCAGTTATCCTGGACAACCCCGTCAAGATGTTGATAGCTATCAGTTATCAGGTAATGCGCTACAGATGGTGCTACTTGAGGTGCTATCAGCTAATGGGCAAGCTACTTGAGGTGCTTTTGAATAAAAGAGGAAGGTGCGAACAGCTTTTGAATAAAATAAGCTGACAGCTGACGGCTGACAGCTGACTGCTGACAGCTGACAGCTGACAGCTGACTACGGATTTTGGATGGTTTGGTTAATACGTTTTAAGATCCTCATAACAGTGTAAAAATCATCTTTGTTCTCAAGAGCGAATGTATAGGATTGAGCATATTTAGGTGGCTTTTGAGTTGTCATCTTTAGGAATTTAAACTCATTTCCATTGGTGATAAACCCCAGGACAGGTTGCTCTGGATTAGGATTAGCCAACATATACGCTAAGACTTGAGGAATTCCAGCTGCTAAGGCATATTTTGTTCCTTTTGCTTCAATTACAGTAACCCAGAATTCTGGTTTAAAAATCAGAATATCAATACGTCCAGTAACAATCATACCCTCATCTTCGGAGGTGATTTTAACTTCTTTCTCTGCTGTGATTTCAAAGGGATGACGATAAAATCCTGCTAGTCTCAGTAATGGCGATATTATCACCATTTTTAAGATCACTTCCAATAACGGAGACTCGGATAAGTACAGATACTCTTCTTTAACTTGCCCTAGCAATTGCTTCTCAAAATCCGTCAGTTCTGGTAAATCGTCTTGCCATTCTCTGAAAAAATTTTCATCATCAGTTCGTTCTAGATGGAATCTGTGTCTTAATTGACGTAAGGTAATCTCTTTTGCAGTAATTGTTGGAACCATGGGTAGTTTTAAATTTATAATTTATAGTTTAAGTAATCGGACGTAAGTGATTACACAGTACCTGATTTATTGATAGCAATTCTCATTACTATGAGAACCGCAATATAGCGGTTTTAAATTAGGTGAGGTACAAGTTTTTTGGTTTTAGGCAACAGGCAACAGGGAGCAGGGAGCAGGGAGCAGGGAACAGATGGACTTTTAGTAACTTTACACAAGTTAATACAGCTACGAGGTTCATTTTTGTCCAGCTACTTATCAGCTGTCAGCTATTAGCACTATTCTCACCCTCAGCACTGAGCCACTTAGCACTGAATTGCGACAATCCAATAGTCTTAGATAACTATTTTACCCCACTACCGTCACTAATCCCACTAATCCCAGTTGACCCCATTGCTTGAGATTGTGACAATGCAATAGTTTGTTTGAGCACCCTCTTTTCTTTATTACCCTATTTAACCCATTAAACCTATTACTCCTTTAAATTGCGGTAATGCAATAGTTTTTGTTAGCACCCTTTTATATCACTAATCCCATTAATCTCACTAATCCCAATTGACCCTATGACTTTAAATTATGCTAATGCAATAGTTTTACTATATCCTTGCCTTTTCAGAACAAGTGTGTTAAAGTAATAATATCGTAAAAGCAATGGTTTACTCCCTATGATGATTTCCACCGCACAAGCCGCTGAATTACTTGGTGTTTCTGCCACTCGCGTCCGTTACCTTCTGGGCAAAGGCAGAGTTAAAGGCGCTTATAAGGTGGGTAGAACTTGGGTGATTCCTTTGTTTGATGGTATGCCGGTGGTCACCCCTGGCACTCGCGGACCAAAACGGAACTGGTCAAAGCGTACAGAGTACACTAAGACAGTGATTCATGTTAACCAGAGGGTGATTCGCAACAATCTCAAGACGGGGGACCGGAATCCTGTGATTACGGTCAAGCGAGGCACTAAAAATGTTTACGGTCATACGGTGGAGGTCAATGGCCCCTGTCGGGTGATGTATCGTCCAGATGATCCCCTCAAGTGTGGAGCACGGGTATGGATTGAGACGATTTCTGATTTTGAAGTGATTTCAGCGTGATGGAAAGCTGTTCAGTATTTAGATTGGGATACCTAAATTGCTCAAAGGGAACAGGGAATAGGGAACAGGGAACAGAGATACAATCCTGTGTATCTCATTAGGGTTGTGTTACGGTAAAAACCCCTATATTAGCAAAAATCTCCCTATCTCCCTATCTCCCTACCCGTGAAATTCTAGTCCGACCCAAGAAACAGCCCTGGGGGTTAGGGGGGCGAAACCAAGTCAACTTAGTATCTCCTATTAATTAGAACCCCTCAAACACTGGTATGCCATCATTTGACGATTCTGCCGGTGCAGGTGGTGGAATTTCAGGGCTAGTGCCAGGAAAACGTTCACCACTAGTCTTGGGTTGGGCTTGTGGTTTGGTAAAAATATATTCCCTGCTGGGAGTAGGTGGTGAGGGTTGAGGGCTACTCGTCCACTGTGGCGCTACAGTATTAGCGATCGCACCATAGGTAAGATAGATGTGACCTAGTTGTTTGCCTTGATAGACACGTTTGGTAAATCGCCAACCGGGATCGAGAAAGATTTTGAGAAAGCCATTAGCCAAACCTCTGGTGCGGCCAAGCTCAATGTCTGGGGCATTGCGGTCAATGCGGTGACTCCCTACTAATACCAATTCTCCATTGCGTTTAACCACTCTGAGCATATAGTCTAGGCCGAAGTCTTGACTATCGACGCGGATAGAATAGCCGTTGCTGTCTGTACTGCGCCCACAAATTCCTGTAAAGTCAAAGTCGAGCAGCAGAGGATCTACAATAACTGGGTTACTGCCACGTTCACGCCAGCACGCTTGCCAGTTTGCAATCTGCTCGATGATTAGTAATTGATACTGGTTGTAACCAAAAGGGGCAGCTACTGCAATAAAATTGTTTGAGTTAACTTCGATGTTGCCAAAGGTATTCGCTGCTGCTGGATTGATAGCGCCTAAGGTAAGGCAGGAAGCTGTAGTGATTGCAGTAGCTGCTAGCCAGGGTAATCTGTTCATGGGTTTTCCCTTTCCTAAGTTAGAACATTCCCAGTAGACGCTACGAGTAAAGCATTTGCTCCTCTAGTGATACTGTGAAATTATATCAACTCTGCTTGATTAAGAATATCTTAGGGAAACAGAAAACGTAAGCATTCAGTGGTCAGTGGTCAGCGGTCAGCCGTCAGCATTCAGTGGTCAGTGGTCAGCGGTCAGCCGTCAGCGGTCAGTGGTCAGCTTATTTTATTCACAAGCTGTTCGGTCTAGCTTCGCCTACGGCCAATAGCTGATAGCACCTCAAGTAGCGTGCGCGTAGCGCTTAAGCTGATAGCTGACCACTGATCACTGATAGCTGACCACTGATCACTGATAGCTGATAACTGATACATTATCGCTGATTGCTGATAGCTGATAGCTGACCGCTGATAGCTGATAGCTTACGTTACTCGTTAATCGTCACTTTCACCATTTGAACCGGAGTTTGAGGGCGATCACCACGATCAGTAGGGGTGGTTTGAATCTTGTTCACCACATCCATACCTTCAGTCACTTTACCAAAAACCGGGTGCTTCGAGGGGCCTGGAGAAAACCAATCGAGATAGGAATTATCCCGTGTATTGATGAAAAACTGACAACTACCGCTATTGGGAGCACCGGTATTTGCCATAGATAACGTACCTGGCTGATTGGAAATTTTGGCATTGTCCGGGTGCTCATCCTGGATGCAGCCATCAGGGCCATTGCCGGTACCCGCGCGAGGACTATTGGGATCCTTGCTATGGGGACAGCCAAACTGAATCATAAAGTCATTAATCACCCGGTGGAAATGAAGACCATCGTAGAAACCAGACTTGGCTAGTTTAATGAAATTACCGGCTGTCTCTGGCATCACATCGGTGAACAATTCCACCGTAATTGTGCCTAAAGAGGTTTCTAGGGTTGCGGTTGGGTTTGCCATCTATATTTCTCAGTTAATGAGAGTTTTGTTAACACTAAACCAGGATACAGCAGGGAGTGCAACATTTAACCTGTCTAAACCTACTCATCAGCAGGAATGACCTGTATAGCACCAGGAGAAAATCTAGTGGTTGTTGCCGACAGAGCACGAATCATAATGTTCCGTGCGCCATTCCAATCCCGTGGCAATGAAAAACCACATTTCGGGCATTGAAATTTTTTACTACCGCCTAATTTTTCGTGAATGTGACCACATTCTGGACAAGTCTTACTCGTATAAGATTCGTTAACCAGTACCACTTTTACATCATTCCGATCAGCTATCTGCATCAAATGCTGACGAAATTTATAGTGGCTCCAGGTTAGCATATTACGAGCCGTTTTTCTGTTTAATTTCCTGGCTGACTTTACTACCATTTGAGATGTTTCAAACGTCGGTAGAAAGATCAGCTTGTAGTTGTTAATTAGGAAAGAAGCTGACTTGTTGTGACAGTCCTTGATCAGGTCTTTAATTTTTTGGCGCAAACGATGGGCAGCTCTTTTCATTGCTCGTCTCTGACGTTTGGCAGAGCTTAAGTCAATGCGACTCATTAACCGATCTAATTGTTGACAAAGCCTTTGGACTCTACCAATATCACCAGTACCTATTTCGATGTAACTAATACCATCAAACCCAGTCAAGAAAGTTCTAATCCCAGGATCTAAAGCTATTACTTTATCCCTAGACGTGGGAGTAGGCTCAATGTATTCGGGAAAGATTCCGTACCATTTCCCTTTTATCCAAACTAGTTGAGTGCCGTAGATACATTCATCAGGAAAACCTTGAGGTGAACGGAATGATAAGCCTTTTATTTTAGTTGGATACCAGGAGCCTTTTTTGAAGTCTCCAGCTTTGAATTTGATTACTTGACTTGTTTGCCGACAGGATTTGAATTTGCCAAAACCTCCCTTGGTTTTGGCTTGTTTAACAGCATCGACTGCATCAGCAACAGCTTCTTGTAATTGATGCCCTGGTAAGGTTTTTACCCATTCTGGCCGTAGGGATTTTCTCGCCAGTTTCTGTAGGTCGTAAGCACTGCCAGTATAGCCATTTTTGATGGCAGCGATCGACCAGTTGTAGATCCACCTGTATGCGTTTAGCCAAGTCTTCCAGACCCTGTGAAGCTCTTTAGATGGAAACACCCTGATCTTTGAGACACTGTTGGGTGTCAACTTCACCGTCTGGTTCCGAGGTTTTCTCTTGTACCGCTTGCGTGACTTGTTTTTGGTATTTTCGGAGTCCGTAAAGCCTAGCAGAGAAACAGTGGAGGATGGACAGGATATCTTCGACGAGCTCTTGTTCTGGGGAGAGTTTGCGTTCATTGAGAACCACGAGCTTGACTCCACTTTTTTGGCATAACCACTCAAGTAATGGAAATCCAAATCGGACAGCTCTATCTGGGTAGGCGACGACAAATGCCGAGATATCAGAGCTGTATATTCGTTCCAATATTTTGAGGAACTTTCGCCGTTTAAAATTGAGTCCCGATCCAACTTCTGAAACAACTTCAGCGAAAGGGTATTTTGACCGTAAAAATTCAGCTTGCCGATCGAGGTCGTCCCGTTGGGAGTGGGTAGAGACTCTTGCATAAGCGACAATGGGCTTACTTTGCGGGTCAACTCCATCAACACAGAACCTTCTCTGATTGCCTTGGGTTCTAATACTGTCAAGTTTTCCTTCTTTATCCCATCTCCTGAGGGTTGTAATAGAGACGCCGTAATATTTGGCTGCCTCTTTTGGGGTGACATATTTTTTCATAGAGCCTTAACCTTTACAAATCTATACTAACATATTTGTAAAGGTATGATAAGCTTTGATGAGATTAAAAGCTAATAGTTACACCTCGGGAATCGGGAGTCGGGAATCGGGAATCGGGAGATCAGCTATCAGCTATCAGCTATCAGCTAAAGGCCTTTGGCCACGCTACGCGAACAGCTTATGGGCTACGCGCACGCGATCGCTGAAAGCGGGACTCTCGGCAGAGCCGACGCTACGCGAACGTCCATCGCGTTCAGCTTTTGAATAAAACAAGCTGACCACTGACCGCTGACTAATGACCGCTGACCGCTAACTGCTTACCTACTCCCTACTCCCTACTCCCTACTCCCTACTCCCTACTCCCTACTCCCTACTCCCTACCTCACAATTTCACTAAACGAAGTCTTACCGATCCTCTGGGGTGATGGTTTAATGTCAGAAGGAACAGATTGCACCACTCCCCATTTAGTTACTAATTCTTTTAGCAGCATCTCTTGCTGAGTCCGGTATTTGGTATAGTCTCCCCCTGAATTCATGACAGCAAACCAAACAGTGCCATAGGTTTGAGTTGGTAAGGCTCCGGCTAAGGTACTCACATAATTCAAACTACCGGATTTAACTACTGCTAAGTTAGGCAATGGACGTTCATTTAAAATACCTTTGTCTTGTCCTACGATGGCAAATACATCAGCAACGGTCATGTTGTATTGCTGAAGATAGCGCTCAATGGCGAGAAATACAGCAGTGACAGCCCGAGGAGACATGCGATTTTCTTCACCTAAACCAGAGCCATTGATTAAGCTAATTTCTGATGGGGGTACTCCCGCCGCTTCTGCTGCTTTGCGGGCTACCACTTTGGCACCACCAGCTGTATTTGCTAGCATGTCGGCCATTTTATTATTACTGTAGCGATTCATTTTCTTCAGCAGTTCCGCCAGGGGAAAGGAATACTGGCGCACTAGGGGCTGTAGATTGTCAGGGGGTGAAGCTACCACTTGCACAGAGCCTGCGATCGCAATTTCCGGTCTAGGGGTACCTGGGGGTAAAGTCTGATACTGAGTTTCTGCTGCTGGTGGCCAACTCTTACCATTCAACCCTTGCTTGAGCAGAGTGCCAGCTTTGAGGGGTAAGGTCTCAAAATTCATATAAAACTTACCCACAACCACCAAATTACCCGTTACTTGCTTGATACCTAACTGATTTAACTGGTTGCCTACTGCTATGGCTTCTTCCCAGACAAAAAACGGGTCTTCTGACCCTTCAACCACTAGGTCTCCCTGTAGCACCCCGTTCTCAATCGGTCCGGTGGCGCTAAATTTGGTAATGAATTGGTGGTCAGGACCAAGGGTAGAAAGAGCGGCTAGGGTAGTTGCTGCTTTGGTAAGGGATGCTGCCGGTAAGGGAATAGTGCCTTGGTGATTAGCTAACAGGGTATCTCCTGATTCGATCCATATCCCTTGATTGGTCTTAGTCATCCCTTTGGCGGATAATCCTTTTAGGTATTGGTCAACACTCTGTTGGCTTCCTGGAATAGGATTCGTTTCCGCAACAGTTAGGGGTTGATCAGGCTTTTGGATCACCTTTAGTGCATTCTCTGCTTCTGAGGAGTTGGAAGCATCTGGATCAGCAGATGGAGATACGCCCTTAGGGGAATCCGCCCCATTACATCCAATTACTAGTGCTAGGAGTAGTGTAGACAGTGTAGCAGTTACATAAGTCTTCGTTTTGAGCATTATTATTGCAGTTGTTGATTGGGTGAGGTATTTTTTTTAAGGGAGCAGGGAGCAGGGAGTAGGGAGTAGGGAGCAGGGATTAGAGGTAATAAGATTGACTGTACCTCATGAATATGATCAACGCTATATATTAGGATATTAGGATATATTTTTACAAATTATCTAGCCTTATCTACTATAATCGAGCCTGTTACAATCCTCAATTATAATCCTATATTATCTTTATATCTAAACTTACAAATACAGCGTTTATCATAGCTATCAAGTAAACAATATTTTTCACCTCTTAGCTCTTACCTGCTCCCTGCTCCCTGCTCCCTGCTCCCTTAAACCCAAGAATTTTTACATCACCCAATTTAAAACTGCTGTACTATATCTTTTCCTCTAATTGTTTAAGTTTCAAATTTACTTCCAAATCATCCCGTCCCACAATAGTTTCTATGTTACCGAGGCGTTCTTCTATCTGTTGTACTTGATTAGGAAGAAGGGTTTTATCGGACTTGTTATGAGAGTGCCAAACAAAAGCGGTACTACTTGCTGCTCCTCCGATCACAATCATCGGTATGGCTAACTTATATCTGCCTGGGGCAAAAATCATACAAATCGCTAACATTCCAGTAGCATACGACCAAATTTGTTTAGTGGTCATCGCACGGATATTAAGAGATTTCTCGAATTCGGATTGTGGTTGGTAAGTCATTAAGGATTAAATATAAAGTATTAACAGTATTCAGTGGTCAGCTGTCAGCCGTCAGCCGTCAGCCGTCAGCCGTCAGCCTTCAGTTTTTGGTTTACGCTACGCTAACAGCTTATTTTATTCAAAAGCATTTAAAGTAGGGCATAAGCTGATAATTGACCGCTGACCGCTGATAGCTGACCGCTGACCGCTGATAGCAGTCGCCAGGGCAGTTAGGACATGACAAAAGTCTCACACCCTTTGTAAGCGCAAGAGTTTGACTTCTGACTTCTGACTTCTGACTTCTGACTTCTGCTATACATCCCATCACCTATTGCTCATCTTTCAAGAGTTCTGATCCATGGTCAGCAAAATTTTCAATACTCCCCGCTGCTGGGCATGGTTAAAGGCGGTTAACCCTTCTTCAATGGGGTAATGAGTTTGGATCAGGTAGTTGACATTTACTTTATCTCGTGCTAACAAATCTATCGCTGGTTTAAAGGGACCGCAACGGGAACCGATTAGAGTAATTTCGTCTACTACCAGAGAGGATGCATCAAAGGTTAGGTTGCCAGCGTAGGTACTTTTTAGTACCAGGGTACCTCGTGGGCGCAAGGCTCCCCGGGCAAGGGCAAATCCGTCGGGGTTGCCAGTACACTCCACTGAGATATCGAAAGGACCGTTAGTGATGGCATCGGCAAAACCTACCTTTATTCCTCTGGCTTCTAAATTGGCCAATTTCTCTTGATGACGGCCAATCACTAGCAAATTGCAGCCGGTTAGGGCTAGGGTTTGTGCCACCAGTTGTCCCAGCTTACCGTCTCCCACTACTAACACCTGGTGATCGGGACGCACCCTGACTTGTTCCTGAATTTCCAGAGCCGCAGCCAAAGGCTCGGTAAAGGTGGCGGCATCATTAGAAATATTATCCGGTAAGGGATGTAAGTTTTTTACCGGCAAGGTCAGATAGTCAGCAAAGGCTCCGTTACGGTTAACAATACCTAAGACAGTACGGTTTTGGCAGTGAGTCGGTTGTCCACTTCTACAAAATCGACACTCACCACAGGCGGCATTAATTTCTCCCACCACCCGCCGGTTGACTAAATTCTCTGGTCCATCCTCCACAACACCAACAAATTCATGACCTAATATACCTTTGTAGGGGTAATAGCCTCGAATTAGTTCCAAGTCAGTGTTGCATATCCCCGCACGCAATACCCGCACTAAGGCTTCATCAGAGGGTGGTGATGGCACAGGTAGGTCAGTGCGCAGTTGCAGTTGCTGGTTTTCGAGCCAGAGTCCTTTCATTGTTGGTTGTTGTGACAAGATTCTAGAAATTGCTTCCTATAGCGCTACGCGCAAGGCAAAAGGCAAAAGGCAAAAGGCAAAAGGCAAAAGGCAAGAGCTTTTTGTGCTTGTATGCATGTCAAACACCTTAATGCGTAGTGCTATATTTCCCATCTTAATCGGTGGGATTACTGAATTGGAGTAGGGTAAAAATTCGGCGTTGCTTAATAATGGAATGGGCATCTTGTGTAGAACTGGCATCTTGTGTAGAACTGGCATCTTGTGTAGAACTGGCATCTTGCCAGTTTCCTCTTTATTTTCGGGCGGACAGGATGCCCACTCTACTGATATTCATTCAACATCGGGCGGACAGGATGCCCACTCTACTGATTTTCCTTCAAAAACTGATGCAACGCCATTTCGGATATTACTACTAAACATTAATTTCATATGGGTGCATCTGATTAAAGCTGTTTGATCCGGTGGTGCGTTACGGGACGGGCTTTTTAAACACTGGCGACCGAGAAAATTAGAACCTGTGGGTGGTGCGTTACGGGACGGGCTTTTTAAACACTGGCGACGGATAAAATTAGAACCTGTGGGTGGTGCGTTACGGGACGGGCTTTTTAAATACTGGCTATCAATAAAATGGGGCGAGCCCGTCCCTAACGCACCCTACGCAACTGAATTAAGGAATGAATGCGCAATCATTTGGTTTTATTAAAGCCCCCTAAATCCCCCGAGCGAGCAATCCCTCGCTCGGGGGACTTTGAGAGTTTTATTCCCCCCAGAATTGGGGGGCTAGGGGGGCAAAACCATACGCAGAATCAGCAACACCTAAACTTCTGTCCATCCCTCGATTGTTGCCATCAAAATATTCACCAGAGGATGATCGATAGCTTCCTTGAAGGCTTCTACTCCTCCTGCTTTCAGGGCATTGATAACCTTGGCTTTCAAGGTTGGGTTAGTTTCAATTTGGTCAATAACTTCACCTACAACTATCATCTTCTCTTTGTTGGTTGTAGTGGGATTAGTCTGGGATAGTTGGTTGAGGAGTTGCTGGATTTCTGCTGCTGCTTCGGCTAAGCTTTGTTTTTGCTCTGATGTAAAATTAGTAGTGTTAACTTGTCTAGCATTGTCGTTGAAAACATTAAAATTATTAGGATTATTAGCTTGGCTTTGATCTATATCTAGATTATCTATATTAAAATTACGTGAATTATCTGACATATCACTCTTGGCTTTAGCTGTATTTGTAAAATTAAGTATAGGATTGGATGACTGATTGCTGGTAAAAGCGGCTCTAACAAATTCCTTCATATCCTGATTATGACTTCTTTCCGCCTCTAGCAGAGCAGTTTGTTTTGCTGCTTCCAACCTAGCTTCGTAAACTGCTAAAAAATGTTTTTCAAAGTTACCTTTATCTGTGGCTTCTGGAACTTCCAAGGTAAGTAAAACATCATTGCCTTTCTTCTCAATGGCTTGAATCGAATCACTAGTAATTGCAGGATTTTCCGCCATTATTTTTTGAAAGGCTTGACGAAATGCTTCTTGATTAACACCATTCCGCAGCAGAATATGCACCGTATTGATAATCTTTTTATAGAGCTTTTCAAAATCCCCTGGTTGGAAAACCCGGTCAGGGTCATGGGGACGACGCTCTCGACTTCCTTGAGGATTGGGCTTCTCTAGTAAAAACACATACTGACAATCAACGTTAGTTAACGTAGTTGTTGAGTCAATATTCCAAGCTTCTAAACAAGCTCCGGTAAAGTAAGCATGAGTAAAATCAGTACCAATTGATTGAGCTTGAGTTAAAATCGCCCATTCTAAATTAGCTTCTTCTAAGGTGGCTTCGCTAATATCAGCACATTTTAAATTAGCCTTATTTAGATTAGCTCCTTTTAAATTTGCCCCTCTGAGATTGGCATTACTATAATTATTATTATAACCATAACCAGTTCTCAATAATTGTCTGACAGCCGTATCAGCTAAGATAGTATTACCTGGTCTAGCTCGGTCAAGTTTAATAGTATTTTGCCAACAGGTACGAGTAAGCGTAGCCTTTCTTAAATCTGTACTTTTGAGGGTAGCTCCGGTAAAATCAGCATCGGTTAGGTCAGCGTTGTAAAAACTGGTACCTCCTGTAGCAGCCAAAGCAATAGCAATAGTGCGAATCCAGGCATCTCGGGGGTTCCCTTTTAGCCCACGCCAGCCCAGGTAAGCACCAAGTAATACTAAGACTAATGCCACAGCTATGGCTACGACCCATGAGCCACCGCTGGCTAATTCCCAGTCACTGGCGATGGCGATGGCGATGGTAATAAAGATGGTGATTGCGACAGGGAAGGCGACAGGGGAGGCGAGTATGATGGTGATAGCGAAGGCTACGGCGATTATAAAGGCTACGGCGACGGGAAAAGCGATGGTGATTGTGAAGGCGAAGGCGAAGGCGGCAGCGATAGTAATGGCGATTATAAAGGCGATAGCGATGGTAAAGGCAATGGCGATAGCAACGGCTACAGCGGCAGCGACGGCGACTTCTGAGCCGATACCTTGACGCAGGATAACACTATATACTATAATTAGAGTCACCAAAGCTATCCAACCGGAGACTGGGTCATCTAAGCTGTTAGAGTCAAAGAATGACGCTACTAAAGCTCCACCAAGTAAGGAGGCAATTCCTGATAGTCCTGACACTATCCAGGAAACTAACAGAAGAACAGTTACCCAGCGTTTTTGTAATCCTGCCTTAGCCTGACAGAAGTTAGTTCCGGTTAGAATAGCACTATTAAAGTTTGCTCCCCTAATATCAGCTTCACTAAAATCTGCTCCTGAAAGGTCTTTTCCTTGGAATGACTGACCTCTGAGATTTTCCCTGCGGAAATCCCTTTGTCCATTCTTATATCTGGTTATAACGTCATTAGCTTTCATTAGTCGTTTATCAGCTATCAGCTATCAGTTATCAGCGGTCAGCATTCAGCATTCAGCATTCAGCATTCAGCATTCAGCATTCAGCATTCAGCTATAAGCTCTTAGTTATCAGCTTTTGAATAAAACAAGCTGACCACTGAAGGCTGACGGCTGACCGCTGATGGCTGACAGCTTTAGTTAAGTATTAATAATTAGATTATTTTTGCTGATTAATTAATATCGATGTATTTACCCTGACTTAGGGATTAGAATCCCTAGGTAAAACCGAAGGAAGAGAGTCTTGATGATAAACTGGGTTCAGTATATTCACTGAATATTAGATCAGATTTTCTGAGTGAAGCAAATTAAGAAACTTTAAAAGTATAGCGCTAGTATTAGTCTGAAAAGTCCCCCTTATTAAGGGGGATTTAGGGGGATCTCAACCCTGAAGCAGATCCGGAATCGATCCCCCCCAACCCCCCTTATCAAAGGGGGGAGTAATGAAGGGGATCTCAACCCTGAAGCAGATCCGGAATCGATCCCCCCCAACCCCCCTTATCAAAGGGGGGAGTAATGAAGGGGATCTCAACCCTGAAGCAGATCCGGAATCGATCCCCCCCAACCCCCCTTATCAAAGGGGGGAGTAATGAAGGGGATCTCAACCCTGAAGCAGATCCGGAATCGATCCCCCCCAACCCCCCTTATCAAAGGGGGGAGTAATCAAATAGCCCGACTCTGCACTCCCAACTGAATACTTACGCTTGTTTTCAGCTAAAGGCTGAAGGCTGACGGCTGACGGCTGACGGCTGAATGCTTAGGTTTGATCTCGTCTAGCCAAGTCAAGTTCACTAGTATTATCCAAACAAGTATCAGTAAGATTAGCCTTTCTTAAATCTGTACTTTTGAGGGTAGCTCCGGTAAAGTCAGCATCGGTTAGGTCAGCGTTGTAAAAACTAGTACCCCCTGTAGCCGCAAATGCGATCGCAGTACTCCGAATCCAGGCATGTTTAGGGTCTTCGGTGAGAGCACCCCAGCCCAGGTAAGAACCAAGTAACGCCAAGAGGAAGGCCAAGGTTCCACCTATGGCAGATGCCAGGTCGAAGCCCAAGGTTCCTGTTTTGGTAAATGGCAAGGCTGACTGCTGTACAGCAAACACTCCAGCTACCGCTCCACCTACAGCTACCAACAAGCCTAAGACTCCCACTAAGACACCATCCAAGACTCCCGATCCCGCTCCAGTTGTAGCTACGGCTAGGGCTAGGGCGAAGGGTAAGCCTAAGGCAAAGGCTAGGGCGAAGGGGAAAGCTAAGCCAAAGGCTCCAGCGACAGCGACAGCTACGGCAAAGGCAAAGACCAAGCCTACCACTAAGGCTTGGACTGTTTGAATACCTTGACCAAGGATAACAACAAATAAAACAATTATTGCCACCAAGGCTATCCAGGCGAAGATTAGGTTTGCTCCCTGGACATAGTTAACAATAAATGCTGCATAACACCCACCATAAAATGATACAATTGCTGATAGTATTAAGGCTATCATCGATGAAACCAATATAATAACAATTGACCACGATTGTGGTAATCCAGCCTTAGCTTTACAGAACTTAGTCCCAGTTAGAATAGTATTCTTAAAGTTAGCTCCTCTAATATCAGCTTCACTAAAATCTGCCCCTGAAAGGTCTCTCCCTTGGAATGACTGACCCCTGAGATTTACCTTTCGGAAATCCCTTTCTCCTTGGGCATATCTTGCTAGAATTGTTTGAGCTTTCATTAGCATTTATAGGAGTTATTAATTGGGTGAGCTATAAATTAGGGAGTCGGGAGTCGGGAGTCGGGAGTCGGGAGTCGGGAATAAATCTTGTAGATTTTAATTACTATCAGAAGTGCTATAGTGATTAGTTGCTAGACCAGGATAAACCAGTATTATTTTTAAATCCCTACTGGAGCTAAGAGGGTGCATCTTAATGCATGGTGTTTGACCCGGTGGTGCGTTACGGGGCGGGCTGTCACAACCAGACACGAAGAGGCGGAAAATTAGGGCGACCGCCCCTAACGCACCCTACAGAACTTATCAATAACCATGTGCATAGCCCATAAGCTGATAGCTGAACGCGATCGCGTGCGCGTAGCCCATAAGCTGATAGCTGATAACTGATAGCTTACGACTCCCTAAAGAAAACCGAAGCAAGGGAGTTCCCATTAGAAACCGGTTCCCTATAGATGATTAAGATTGTGTTACTAATATCTATTAAGATTGTATCACAAATCCTGACCAAAAAAACTTAATATAATCTAAAATTATAGCCCTGCTCCCGACTCCCGATTCCCTACTCCCGACTCCCTCACAAGTTTGTTACAAAATTTTTCAAAATATGCTATAATATAATAATTTTTGTGGTAAACTAAAAGTGTGGAGAATAAATTCCACGGAAGAGCCAGCCCGGACATGTTCAAGCGGGTCGGGCTGGCTCTTGATCCCCATTTACAGGAGACAACTTATATTATGTGCTATAGTCAGCGCCTATACGGATGGGTAATGATTCGGCTATTGCCACCGATGCCACCACTAGTTTTCGCTCGATTCAGCAACCTTTCCGATGCCAAGAGCCATTCCCAGGCTCTGAAACAGTTGATGCCCCATGCGAAATTTTTGATTTTTTTTGATGTCAGTCTGCCAATAGACCAAGACGAATCTGAATCTTAGGGGCTCAAGGGGTGATAATGATCATCACCCCTTGATGATTTGATTTTTTCGTTAAAAAGATCTTCAGCTATAGCGCAGCGCTATAAAAAATAATTAGTGGTTAGCAGCCAGTTGCTAATGAAAATAACACCAACAACTAACTACTAACCACTAACTTAAAGTTTCAATTCCTTTAGTAATCTAGGAATTCTAAATAGGTTGTGAATTATTACTTAGACAGAATCCCTGAACTACAAATGTTTTGGGTTGATTGAGTTTCACAAATCCTTTATAAACCCAATTGAATCAATCTACTGCCAACCATTGTCAGCTTGATACAACACATAATCAGCAAGGGCTGCAATCTGATCCGCTTTTAGACGACCTTTGAAGGCTGGCATGGGGGGCTTACCATTGGTGATCTGGTAAACAATCTTGTCCTTAGAGTACATGCCATACTTCTCAAGGATATCCTTTTTCAGAGTTTTTTGGGGATTGAGTAAATTATTTCCACCCTTATGACAACTGGCACAGTTACTTGCGAAGAGTTGTCCTGATTTAGCTAGGGCTGCTTCATCTACGGCTACAGCTACTTCGACAGGTTCAGCAGGAGTAGTTTCTTCCTCTGCTACCTCAGTAGGTTCAGCAGGAGTAGTTTCTTCCTCTGCTACCTCAGTAGGTTCAGCAGGAGCAGTTTCTTCCTCTGCTACTTCGGTAGGTTCAGCAGGAGCAGTTTCTTCCTCTGCTACCTCAGTAGGTTCAGCAGGAGCAGTTTCTTCCTCTGCTACTTCGGTAGGTTCAGCAGGAGCAGTTTCTTCCTCTGCTACCTCGGTGGGTTCTGCTGGGGATTCCACGGTTTCGGTAACTGCAGCAGTTGGGGCAGGTGTGCTTTCTGGAGGAACAGTAGCTGTAGTTGCGCTACCGCAACCATAGGTAAAGGTCAAGACACAGACCGTTACCACTAGGAGTGATAATAGCTTTTTCAATGCAATTTTTCTCATGAGATTAAAAAAAACAAGTTGGCTAGTCCATACAGGATTGTCAGATCATGTCTTTCTTTCCGTCAAAAGACAAGCTGTCAAACTTCTTTATTCCTGACTTGAAGCGCAGTCAGGGCGCACACTGTGCGCCCTGACGTCATACCCTACGGTTATAGTTGCTGGGTAAGTGCTGATTTAAATTCACAAAACTACCACGAT
Source organism: Moorena sp. SIO1G6 (assembly GCF_010672795.1). NCBI lineage: Bacteria > Bacillati > Cyanobacteriota > Cyanophyceae > Coleofasciculales > Coleofasciculaceae > Moorena > Moorena sp. SIO1G6. The sequence goes on along the minus strand of NZ_JAAHFZ010000044.1, from coordinate 14,210 downwards.
TTGCGATCGCTTAAGTCTTAGAATAGTTAATCTTGTGAAAGCTGTGTGGTTTTGACATTGCTGGAAGTCTTGATCCACAGCCCTAGTCCTAGTGCTACTATGACTCAGCTTCAACAATGATTGTGCCTCCCATGCCAGCACCACGGTGGGGGGCACAGTAGTAGGAGTATGTACCAGGCTCATCAAAGGTAGATGTATAGGAAGAACCCTTAGCCATCAACATGTTTTTGTGAGTCAGAGATGGGGCGTCCTCAAAAACAACATTATGAGGACCAATGTTGTTCATCACCCACTTGACAGTTTCCCCCGCTTTGATGGTAAGAGAACTTGGTTCAAATTTTAGTTGCCCATTGTCTGTACCCATTTTTATAGTGTAGGTTCCTCCACCAGCTGCGGCAGCAGGCTCAGGTGCTTCAGCGACCTCGGTGGGTTCAGCGGTCGTGGGTTCTTCTTCAGCCACCTCAGTGGTTTCCGCTGGAGATTCTACCTCTTGGGCAACTTCAGCAGCTGGGGCAGGTGTGGTTTCTGGAGGAACAGTAGCTGTAGTTGAGCCAGCGCAACCATAGGTAAAGGTCAAGATACAGAAGGTTACCACAAGCAGTGATAGTAGCTTTTTCAATGCTATGTTTTTCATAAAAAAAATTGAACCATGACTGTCAACGGTTCAATTATATGACAACTTGTCATACACATTACAAGCTGTCAAACTTATGATCAAACTTATTATGATCAGATGGCTTAGAAAGCCTACAGGTAAAGGCAAGGGCGGCTGGCACAAACATCACCGAGGCAGCAATTAAGTAATCTGCTAGTATGGCCAGGGAAATGCTAAGCTGCCATCACACCAGCAGCAATAGGGGCAAATCCACCTATGATCAGGGTATCTTAGGTGCGGGAGAGACATGATTAAGGATTCTTTTTACTTGCACAAGGATTCTTTTTACTTGCACAAGGATTGGATTTACCGGCACAAGGATTGCCTTGCTCTGTAGTACTCTCACCAGGAGTAGTATTGGTTGTGGGAGCACCACAGGATGTTACCAGTCCTAGAGTGACAATTGAGGCAGCAGCGATAGTAGCAAAATACTTAATTTTCATGGCAATTCCCTCCTTTGCTTTCATGAAGGTTAATTTTTATCTGCATTGTACATGAGTAATAATTGAAATGGCTGAGACTGAATTGGTTTAAACTGAATGACACCTGAGAGATGACTGAGGAATAGCTGAGAATTGGGCGTTGCTGATTCTGAGTATGGTTTCGCCCCCCTAGCCCCCCAATTCTGGGGGGAAAAAAACTCTAAAAGTCCCTCTCGGTGCGCTTTCCAATGGGCGAGTAAATCGCCCTTGGGTCGCACCGCAAAGTTGGGGGATTTAGGGGGCTTTAAGAAAACCAGATGATCGCGGATTCATTCCTTAATTCAGCAACCCCGTAGCGCTTTAGTTGCTTTCCCACCAGTCAAATTTTAGTCAGACTTTGAAAGCTGAAACCTAAAACCTAAAACCTAAAACCTGATAGCTGATAGCTTACAAAACATTTATCAAAAACCTTGCTTAGGTAAACTGTATGGAAAGTAGTGATTGGTTGCTGACAAATCAAGGGGACTGTGAAGCCTGTGAGATACCTAGTGACTGGGAATGGTCAACGAAACCCTATCGACTCTATCGGTTTCTGACTGACCTAGAGGATACTCTCGATCACATTAACGATGAGCGCCAACTCCTCCAAGTCATTCGTCCTTTGGTACGTCGCTTACTCACTAGTTCCTACTGGCTACAGGGTGAATATCTTGAACCTAACCCTGACCCAGGCTGGTCGGTGCAAATGCTTTATGATGAAATCAATTATCCCTTAACCGTCCAAAATGTAGTCTGGTTACCGGGAAGAGTTTCTCCCATTCACAACCATGGTACATGGGGAGTAGTAGCCGTGATCAGTGGGCAAGAAAAAAACACCTTTTGGCGGCGTACTCATGACCCAGATTTTCGCGATCGCATCGAACAAGTAGGAGAAAAAATCCTATTCCCTGGAGATATTATTAGTTTTACCTCTGATGGGATCCATAGTGTGGAAGCAATGGGAGATGAACCAACAATTACCTTTAATATTTATGGAGAAACCAACTACGACCAGCGATTTGAGTTTGATCCACTAACCCATACGGCAAAGATATTTTGAATGAAGAATGTAGAATTTAGAATTTAGAATTCATAATTCAGAATTTATATCTAAAATCTAACATGTTGAACGTTGTCTGTCATAATTGATAATTTAGCACCTAAACTTCTACATTCTTAATTTTCCATTCTACATTCTTAATTCTTAATTCTTAATTTTCCATTCTACATTCTTAATTCTACATTCTTAATTCTACATTCTTAATTCTACATTCTACATTCTACATTCTACATTCTACATTCTTCATTCTACATTCTTCATTCTACATTCTACATTCTACATTCTACATTCTACATTCTTCATTCTACATTCTACATTCTACATTCTACATTCTACATTCTTCATTCTACTATTCCCTTTATTATCTATTCCAAGTAATAGGGATACTAGGATGGGAAACTGGGACATTAGCATCTTTGTCAGATTTAGTTTCTAGATCCAGTACCCTAACAACCTGGTTATATATTTCTTCTGCTTGTTGGGGAGAATCTCCAATGCTAGTTAATCCTAGTTTGCCAAATTCAGAGAGTGTGCCCATCAAGTGAAATACAGTGCCAGTTTTAGTGCTGCTATCAAAATGGAGTTGATGGTAGGCGATAATATCCATCAAGTCATTGGGCATTAACCCTTTGTAACTATCTTTTTGTAAATTGTCCGTGGCAATATAGTGCTTTGGTTGACCCTCTTGAGAGCAAAAAAGACCAGTGGAGAGGTCATAGCGACCATTGGTCATGAATTTCAGGGTCATAAAGGGATGGGTTGTACCGCCTTTGCGCAGGTTGATTTCAATGGCTTGTAAGTCCCAGGTATCCCGATCGGGCTGATGAACCGCAACAAAATCTACACCGTAACGCTCTATTGCTCCTTTTTTCGCTAAGGTCTGACCGACTCGTAGTCCCAAATCTTGCAATTGTAGGCGATAACCTGGATCAGCGGGAAATCGACAACCTAAATAAATCTGACCGTCTGGTCCGCCGAGAATTTGATCGTGAGTCGAGAGAATCTTGACCTCGCCATGGGGGGTAATATAAGCCTGAACGCTAGGCGATCGCTTTTTTTCTCCGTCAATAAAGGCTTCGGCAATTGCCCCTAACTGCGGTATCCGACTGCTATAACTCTCCCAGGTTTCCCCACTAGCTTGAAATCTCAAATTTACGATCTTTTCTTTCAAAGCCGCTACTGTTTGAGTATGGGAAACATTTCCCGGACCTACCTCCGATAGTGGTTTCAAGTCCAAGATAGCATTGCCCTCCCCAGAAAACCCTTCGTTGAGTTTAATCACAATCTTGTTCAGTTGCGGTTGCCTGTGCCATAACTGCGCTGTTGCTTCGACTAAATCATCAACGGTCCAGACTAACTCACTGCCGTCGGGATGGGGGACACCACTGTCAGCAAAAATTTGCCGACTACCGCTCTTGGTACCCCAATAAAGCAAATCTGGGTCTGGGGCAAGTAGGGGTAAGTTCAATTTTAAGGATATCTCGCGCTCTAGATTAGTAGAGTTGTAACAAGACATGTAAGACTTTCCTGGACGTAAGGCTTGACGAATCCGCTTCATCAAGCGGGGACGTTCTAGAATCTTTTGGCTAAGTGGCTTGAGGGAAGCATCATAGGTGGAAAACAGCAGTAAGCGATCGCGTGCATGGGAAAAGGGAATTCCTGGCAGAAGCTGCAAGTAGTAATCAATCACAATCGGTGGCAACGGCACAGCGGTAACATAAATTAACCGTGTGTAAGGGTTGCGCAGACGAATTAGGGAAAATAATAACCGTTCTTCGTAGTGCAAAAAACCCTCAACTTTCAGCAGTTCCCGTTGGTCAACACTGACAGAAGGTACTACCAGAATATCGTGGTCGTCTTGGTCAAATTGATCACTACTCTGCCAGCGATCGCGTAATTGGTGCTGTAGTTGCTGAAACTTTGACTCTTGCCGAGATAAAGAATCATTCACATTGTCCATTGTTTTTTAAAATGGTAGCTATAGCGCTGCACCCAGGGAATCGGGAATCGGGAATCGGGAATCGGGAATCGGGAATCGGGAATCGGGAATCGGGAACAGGGAATCGGGAATCGGGAATCGGGAATCGGGAATCGGGAATGAAAAAGCTTGTAATCGCTTAAGTCTCCAGCTCCTCTAAGGATTTCGGTACACCAGCAGTCAATACTTCATTCCCTGACTCAGTCACTAACACATCATCCTCAATCCGAATCCCAATCCCGCGCCAGCGCTGATCAATAGCTGGCTGACCTTCCAAAGGCTCAGTATCAGGACCAATATAAAGTCCTGGTTCTACTGTTACTACATTACCGGGCTGAAAAATATGCCAGTTCTCCCCCTGTTTGTACCCTCCACTGTCATGGACATCCAATCCCAGCCAGTGACCGGTGCGGTGCATATATAGATGTTTATATTTCTTCTCTTTAATAATTTCCTCACTATCACCGGCCAGGAGTCCCAAATCGATTAACCCTTCCACCAGGATTTTCACAGCCGTGTCATGAAATTGATTATAGGGATTCCCTGGTTTAACTTGTGCGATCGCATTCAACTGTGCTTTCAATACCAGCTCATACAGAATTTTCTGCTCTGGGGTAAACTTACCACCCACTGGAAATGTCCGAGTAATATCAGCGTTATAATACCCATAACAACAACCAGCATCAATCAGTAGTAAATCCCCGTCTTGCATCTGTCGATTGTTCTCGGTATAGTGTAGGACGCAGCTATTGGCACCAGATGCTACTATGCTCGGGTAAGCCGGACCGATGGCACCTCGTCGCCGAAAATCATGTTCTAGCTCTGCCTGCACTTCATATTCATAACGTCCAGGTTGAGTAAATGCTCTAGCATGGTTATGGGCGTCCACAGAGATTTCTATAGCTTGACGCATCAACTTCAATTCCGTAGTACTCTTAACCCGGCGCATCCCATAGAGAATTAAGTTAGTCGATTCGAGAGCCATCGGTCCGGTTCCGTTTTTGGGATAAAGTCCCATCAACCTTTGCCAGTGTTTCAGGATGGTATCATTGAAAGGTTTATCCCGTCCCAAGTGGTAATAAATTCGATCGGCCTTTTTTAAATACTGAGGTAACTTCTCATTCAACTCAGTAATCGGATAGGTCTCATCCGCTCCAAATTGTTCTTTTGCTGCTTCCACACCTGTCCGATAGCCTGTCCAGACTTCTTTCTCTGGTTCTTTCGGTTGCACAAACAGGACAAATCGGTGTTCTTCGTGATGGGGCGCTAGTACAATTACTGCTTCTGGTTCATTGAAACCGGTCAAGTAAAAAAAATCGCTATCCTGTCGGAAATTGTATTCCACAGTATTATGCATAATGGCAACCGGGGCGCTCCGAAAGATTGCGGTCCCGTTGCCAATCTTACTCATCAACTGTTCACGACGCTCTTTATATTCGGTTTGTGGAATCATCCTTAGTTATTGGTTAGTTGTTTGCTATATTTCTTTTTAGCCCAAGCCCACCTATATAGAACTGGTTAATGGCAATTTTACCGTATAGGTTGTACCAACTCCGACTTGACTAGTTAAGGTAATTTGACCACGATGCAAATCCACAAACTTGCGGATCATGCCTAGCCCCATTCCTGAAGAATACATAGAACCAATATTACTAGCTCGGAAGAACGCTTCAAATAATTGTCCCTGACCTTCGGGCACAATCCCACTGCCTTGGTCTTTTACCTGGAACACAATTTGGTTATCTTCACAAAAAATTTCCAAAGCAATCATACTACCCTTCAAGGAGTAATGAGTTGCTAAGGTCAGCAAATTGCTCAAAATTTGCCGTAGGATTTGTTCATCCAGCTCAACTAGGCCAGGGTAATCCTGAGCAAATAACTCAATAGTATAGCGCTTTCCCACAATGATTTGCTGCTCTTCGACTAAACTGCGGCAGAATTCAACCACATCTACGGGCACACAGTTGAGCTGGAGTTCACCGGATTCAGCCTTGCTTAAGGTCAGAACATCCTCCATAATTCGAGTCATTCGCATCACTGATGATTGAATCCGATACAAGTTTCTTTCTTTTTTGTGCGGTGACAACTTGGAACCGTATTTTTGCAGGACTTCAGCAGCAGTTAGGATAATCGATAGGGGAGTGCGAAACTCATGGGAAATCCTAGCGATTAGGTCAGATTTCAGTTCCCCTAGTTCTTGTACTGCAGACAATATTTGACCCACTTGAGCTTCAGCTTGTCGGCTAGCGGCAGCTTTGGCTGGCAATTTTGATCTTTCTACTGCCAATAATTCTGGTTGTTGCTGTTCCCTGATATTCCACAGCACAAGAACTACACCCTTGATGGTACCATCTTCTTCTGTAATCGGGGAAGCACTATCTCCCACGGAGATCTTGCTACCGTCTTTGGCAATCAAACCTATGCCCTGATCCACAAAAATGACCCTTTCTTCCTGAAGCACTTCCATGACTGGGTTCTGGAGTGGGGTATCAGTGAGTTCGTCTACAATTTGAATCACATCTGTAATGCTTTGCCCAGAAGCTTCTGCTACTGTCCAGCCAGTGAGGGTTGCAGCTGCTGGGTTCATGTAGGTGATTGCTCCTGTTTCATTGGTAGCGATCACAGCATCATTAGTGGAGCTGAGTATTGTGGCTAGCAGATCCTGCTGTTTGACTAACTCTTTTTCCAGCTGGTGCCTATAGAGGGCCGTTTCAATCGCTACCCGCAATTCCCGTTCGTTAAATGGTTTGATCAGATACCCGAACGGTGCTGTCCTCTTAGCTCGGGCTAGGGTACTCTCATCAGAGTGGGCTGTCAAATAGACTACTGGAATCTGGAATTGCTCTCGGATGCGCTGAGCAGCAGTTATGCCATCTATATCGTTTGGATCTAAGGTAATATCCATCAGGACTAAATCAGGCTGGTTATTGGCAGTGCTGCTGATAGCGCCCGTACCAGAGGTGACGCTATCGGTTACTGTGTATCCCAACTGTATGAGCTGTTCAGCAATAACTTCAGCTGTGATCGCTTCATCTTCAACCACTAAGATGTTTATTTGTGACATTTCCTAGTTATGGAATTGCTTTTTAAGTTACCTTGGGTTGTCCCTTGTCTTAACTTTGAAGCAAGCCAGTGTGTTCTCCCTACTTAATAATTTTTGCTTTGGTTCTGTGCTGCCAGTTAGTTAACTGCCTCACAACCTGATAGTTCTATATCACAATTCGAGGGTGGGTCTTGAAAAATTTCCTAATGCTTTAAGCTTGTTTAAACTTGTTTAAACTTTATGAAAATTTAATTTTAAACATAACACCATGACTTGTATCTAACTCAAGCTCACCTTTGAGTTGCTTAGTGGCTAGGGTATGGACTAAGCGTAGCCCTAGGGTCTTGGGGTTTGCTAAATCTATACCTTCTCGGATGCCAAGACCATTGTCACTGACCATCAGTTCAAAATAGTTATCCTCACGGCACTTAAAGTCAACAATAATTTCACCGCCATCTACTTCTGGAAAAGCGTGTTTGAGGGCATTGGAGACTAATTCATTAATAATTAAACCACAGGGAATGGCCCTGTCGATGTCCATAAATTTCTTAACAAAATTAACCTTAATCCTAGGGGGATGATTACTACAGGTGTAAGATCTTAATAAGTCCTTAGTCAGAGATTGAATATAATCTTCGAAGTCAAGCTGGCTCAGGTTCTTAGAGCCATACAATTTCTCATGGATTAAGGCCATGACTTGGAGACGGTTGCGGCTTTCACAGATGATCTCCAGGATACTTTCATCATCTATATATCGAGATTGGAGGTAAAGGATTCCTGAGACAATTTGTAAATTGTTCTTGACCCGATGGTGAATCTCTTTAAGCAGTATGTCCTTGTTTTGGGCCTCTAGAGTTGCTGCTTCTGCTCTGATGCGATCGCTAATATCTCGACCTTCTAGGATTAACAACACTATATTTCCGTTCTCATCCCGCAACGGTTTCACGGAAAACTCCATCGTGAGCACTTGACCCTGTAACCCTAGCACCGACCCTTGATAACGGACAAACTCACCGGTGGCTGCTCTCGCGATCGCATTTTTTAAAGGATTTTCGATTTGAGTAGACTTTGTCCACCATTGGATTTGCCAGAAGGGCTTACCCACAATCTCTGACGGAGTTAATCCGCTAAAGTCAAGGGCGGTTTGGTTGGCTTCGAGCAAGGTACCATCTGGTTGCAGCAGCCAAGTAAATTGGCTGGTCTGGTCAAAGATGGCTTGGAATTTTCGCTGACTCTCTCCCAAAGCTTTCTCGACTTGCTTGGCTTTGGTAATGTCAGTGACAATACCATCAATGCGTATGGGGATACCATGGGCATCGGTGTGAATTTGGACGTGATCACGAATCCAGCGCACCTGCCCATCAGAGCGCACGATGCGATATTCTAAGTCAATACCGTCAATTGCCAGGAGTGATTGGGGTGACAACGGCAATGATTTATTGTTGATAAAATTTCGCTTCTGCTGAACTCGTTCTCGGTCTTCTGGGTGGATTCCCTCTAGCCAAATATTTGAGTTAGCTAAAAAATCGGATATGCTATAACCATAAAGATTGTCAACAGCGGAGTTGAGGTAAAGCAGTTTGGAAGTTTGGGGGCGCACGGACCAAACCACATCCTCTAGGGAACTCAAAATACTTTCGATACTTTCGAGTCGATTGTGGCTTAACTGTAATGCCAATTCGTTTTTTCCGAGTGCCTCTTGAGCCAGAATGCGTCCGCGAATCTCCTTGGCTAGTCTAGAATTAGCAGTTAAGAGTTCAGCAGTGCGTTGTTCAATCCGTCGTTCTAGCTCAAGGCTGGCTTGTCGCAACTTTTTGATCAGCTTCTGGTTCTGGTCTTTGATCCAGCCGAGCCGCACAGCCAGTAAGACCACCACTAGAATCCCCAAACTGACCTCTACTGAACCCCCGGTTAAACTCGGTGGACCAAAGTGAACAGCAGAGGCATAGATCAGGTAAATTGCCCATACTGTGGCACTGGTAACTCCAGCAAGTAATCCGTCGATACTGGCAGTTAGGGCAACAGCAAAGATAAGAAGTATAAACGGAGTTGGAACAATAAACCCAAACTGCCGTAGGGTTTCAATCCAGAAAATCATGGCTACAAGCGCCACTCCACCAGTCCAGAAAGGCGGTTGCAGTCTGGGTAAGGGGCTAGGCAAGGGCATTTAGAAGTTGTAGTTGTAACTCATTAGTTGAATCACTGACCCATCCTGGGATAAATCCCCTGAGCTAATCCTAATGGTATCGTTTTTGGCACGGCGTATGGGTGTGTCCTTCATCAATGTTAAGAACTCCTCCACTGGTAAAATATCACACTGTTCGGCATCAGCCGCCTTGGTTCGGAAATGAGTAGGAATCATTATCTTTGCCTTAAGGAAATCAAATGCCTGTTTAGCTTCTTGAGGGTTGTAGGCTTTCGGTCCCCCTCCCACTGGAATTAACGCTAAATCAGGACGCCCGATCAGAATTTTCTGCTCAATATCTAGAGGGGCTGCTGCTCCTCCCAGATGTAGAATATTGATACCGTTTTGAGTCCATTTCCAAGCAACATTATTACCAAAGCGACGTCCACCGACTCGGTCGTGAGGAATACTAATTCCCTCGAATTTTAGCCCATTTGCTTGAAAAATACCCGGTTCAAAGAGGAGCCGGGGACTGCCCGGTATGCCTTCCGCTGCTCCTTCATCTAGTAGTAGGCTACTGATTAGGACTAAATCTGCCTCTACTTTTGGTGAGTTGTATTTAGCGGTACACCCAATGGTTTGGAATGGGTTGACTAAAACTCGCACACCACCCCCAGTAAATAAAAAGCAGGTATGACCAAGCCACTTTACTGTCAATACATTGCGTGATGGCTGTGCTTGGTAAGAACTGAGTCCAGAAGCTAAGCCGGTTGAAAGAGTTGTGAGTACACCCGCACTGACATAGCGCATCAACTGTCGCCGTTTCATGGTTTGTTGGAAACAAGTTTATTTTCAGGGAGATATAGAGAGAGTAGCAGATGCTGGCAGCGATTCTAAGAAGTTTTTTAGAAGTTGCTTACCAGAAGAGGTCAAAATACTCTCTGGATGAAATTGGACGCCTTCGAGCTGGGGATAGTTCCGATGTCTAACTCCCATAATTGTGCCATCATCTACCCAAGCCGTAATTTCCAAGACATCAGGACAGCAGCTACGGTCAATCACTAAGCTATGGTATCGAGTCGCTATGAAAGGATTGGGTAATCCCCGAAAAACCCCAACCCCAGTGTGATGAATTTCTGAGGTTTTGCCATGCATCAATACTGGTGCCGAAACAATTTTCCCGCCAAATACCTGACCCAAGGCTTGATGACCCAAGCAAACCCCTAGAATGGGTAGAGTTGACCCCAAATTGCTGTAGATAGCACTTGATATCCCAGCATCTTCAGGGCGTCCTGGCCCTGGAGAAATCACGACCCCATCTGGGTTGAGGTCGCGGATTTTCTGTATATCAATTTTATCATTGCGATAGACCTGAATCTCTGATCCCACAGGTAATTGGGTACCCAATTCTCCTAGGTATTGGACTAAGTTGTAGGTAAAGCTGTCGTAGTTGTCAATGACAATAATCATTATCCGTTACTCCCGATTGACCATAGGTTGCAGGTTATAGATTATAGGTTACCGCTTATTTGAAGTCTGGTCTGGTTTTAAGCTCAGTATTCCAATCAAAATGGAGAATATTTCTTCTGTATCTCTAGGAATAGTCTGACTTTGAATAGTTTTGGCAATGTGCTTCCGTTTCCTATCAAGGGTTCCAAATTTCCAAATATCCCCCAGAGTCACAGCACCATAAATAATTTCAATAGATTCGCTATCTTCGTACTTATCTAAAGCAATTAGTTCGGCTGCTAACTGGTTGAAGCCACCATCAATATCTTTCTTTTTTGCTTCTATAATAATCAAATTTTGGCTAGTTTTTAATAAGTAGTCTAGGGCTCCTCCTAGCTGATCGTTAATGTCTAGGGGATACTCAACATTGACTTTAACTGGGAGCAGCTTGGCAATTTCCAGGATTAGTGGGGCAATCAGAAATTCCCGTTTGGCAATTTCCGAGGTAAGGCTTATTTTAGGAATAATGGTGTAGTAGGTATGGTTGAGCTGTTGAATGATATCTAGGTCATAGTTGCTAGACTTAGGCAGGTCAATTACTTCAATGGCAAAAGAGTAACCAAACTCACCAACAATTTCCTCAGTGGGATTGGTCATCGCAAAATAGTCACTAAATGTATACTTTCGGTTTTCTTTTAAGATGGATTTTTTCATAAGTTAATTTGTGAGCTATTAGCTATCAGCTATCAGTTATCAGCTATCAGCTATCAGTTATCAGTTATAATTTACCAGTTATAACCAGTCAGCTATCAGCGGTCAGCCTATGGGCTACGCCCATAAGCTGACTGCTGACTGGTGAATGCTTACGGTTAAATTGTAGTCAAATCTTGATTTTCGGTAATTGGTAAGTATTTATACTTATTATTGACCGTTAAGAGCGATCGCACTTTATACTTCGTAAGTGCTATGACAGTCAGCGAATAATCGCCGTCTTAAGAGGATATCTGAAAAGTTTTTTGATACTGAATTTTGCCCCCCTGACCCCCCAACTTTGGGGGGAACAAGAGTCAATTTGCTTCTAAAAGTCCCCCAAGCGAGCAATCCCTCGCTTGGGGGACCAACGGGGGCTTGGATGTAGCAAATGAGACTTCTCAGACAACCTCTAAGATATACTTTATAATTTTCTTTATCAACAGTCTCTTAGCTAAGCCGCACATCTGTTCCAATCTCAAAACGAAATAGTTTGGTCTCTAAAATAGAATTAGACGCAATCAGGAGACTGATCAACTATGGCATTCAGTGACTTTAAAACTATTGCTGATGTACAGAAACACTATCAAATTAAATACGAAGAAGGAACATTTATAGTTTCTCAAGATACTGACCCACCCGAAATTTTTGTAAAAGACCTAGAGTTTTATAAAGAAACAATAGATGTATTCAGCTCGGAAGCCTCCCGGAGTGAAATTATCATTTCACCATTGTTGCGAGAACTCTATAAAAAATACTATAAAATCTATTCTTTCTGGATTCAAAAAACCATCTTCTATGACCAAGTTCTGTCAGGGACTCCTGACTACATATTTTCGACAAAATCGGAATTAGGAAAAACGGTTTTAGAAAAACCACTGGTTATTATTCTTGAAGCGAAAAAAAATGATTTTCAACAAGGTTGGGGACAATGCCTTGCCGAGTTGGTAGCTTCCCAAAAAATAAATCAAGATGTTCAACGTCCTGTTTATGGCATAGTTACTGATGGGAATTTATGGCAGTTTGGAAGATTACAAAGGGACATTTTTACTCAAAATGTCGAAAATTTTACGATTGATAAATTGTCACGATTATATGGAGCATTAGACTATCTTATCCTGTTAACAGAAAACTATACTAGTAATCAGTAATATTCGTTATTACCTTGAACTATTATATAGCAATTCTCAGAGTCATGAGCGACATTGCTTATCCTTTTAAGGCAGAAGGCAGAAGGCAGAAGGCAGCAAGGCAAGAAGGTCTTAAGGGAATAAGCGCCAATCAAGACTGTACCTCATAGGTATGATAAACGCTATAATTCCAGTCCCCCATTAATCTCACGCTCCCCGATGGGGTGAGACGTGAGGCAACTGCTTGAGGTGCGCTTGACCCGTAATTAAATTCGCCACGGGTCGCACCTGTTGAATGGTAAACGTGCCTTTAAGCCTTGCTAGTCAATCAATTTACTCCAAGTTTGTGGTCCGACGATACCATCAGCCGTTAAACCTTGTTGTTTCTGAAATCTGATCACAGCACTTGCGGTGCCTGAACCAAAGATACCATCTGCCTGAGTTCCTACCCGACGTTGGAGATATTTTACCGTGGTACCTCCAGCATGATTAGGTCTAAGTATGGGTTGCTCAAGAATCTGATTAATAGTCTGCCATGTCGTCGAGTCACCCATTCCAGTTTGGTTAATTCCTACAATAGCTTGAAATGTTTTTATTGCTGCTATAGTCGCCTGATCAAGGGAGCCATTTTCTCCTAATCCCTGACCAGCAGGACTTTTAATTTTTAGGCGATTGAGAGCTTTTTGTAATTCTAGAACATTATCTTCGGAGGAAGATTGATTAGTTGGTGGCTCTTCTCCTGTTAATCCTTTAACAATTGCATTAGCCAATGCTTCTGGATCGTAGATTTCCATATCTTTCTGGGAATCACAAAAGCAGCTTTCGATCAGAATTGCTGGCATATTTGTATATCGCAGTACATATAAATGAGAGCCATTTTTAACCTTTCTATTAAAGTAACCCAACTCCACTATCTTTTCTAAAACTGGCTGGGCAATTTTTTTGGCGGTATCACTAATCGCAAATACTTCTACCCCATTAGCTTGGCCATTAAATCCATTAAAATGAATTGAAACAAACTGATCAACTCGATTAGCATTGGCAATATTGCACCGTTGCCGCAGTGAGCTGCCTAAAGTACTCGCACTCTTAGGCTTGCATTCAACTACCTGATGTCCCAAGTCTCTCAATTTTGAAATTACTCTCGTTCCGACGTCCCTAGTCATTTCATCTTCTACTCTGATACCTTGAGCTCCTGTATCAGCGGGCAAGTTGTGACCAATATCAATTCCGTATTTCATGATACTTTCTGAATTTCTCTAATTAGCCATTTTCTCTAATTCTGTTCTATGTTAGTGGATTTAAGCCAATAGTGCTTAACAAAATTTAATAAACTGCTCCTAAATCGAAAACTCAGACCCAACTCCTGGTTCTTTTTCTAAATTGATCTGGATCAAGAAACGTTAAAAAATAACGTAAGCATTCAGCTATTAGCTATCAGCTATCAGCTATCAGCTATCAGCTATCAGCTATCAGCTATCAGCTATCAGCTATCAGCTATCAGCTATCAGCTATCAGCTATCAGCTATCAGCTATCAGCTATCAGCTATCAGCTATCA
>NZ_JAAHFZ010000043.1:0-51534 GCF_010672795.1 Moorena sp. SIO1G6 | reverse complement strand
TTGGTATAATTATGGTATCATTCTAACTTGATAGGTCGTCTTGACAATTTCTGACCTATCTTTTTTTACCATAATTCGCTCAATTTAATATATATCAAGGTTTACGGGGCGCTTGTCGCCCCCCCAGGATCAGTTCACCAAAACCTACAGTAACAATACTTAAAAGTATGTGATCACCGTTACTCAAAAGGCAGTAGTTATTTCCTTTGGCATGGACGACCAGCAGCGTAGTTACTATGCTGCGCTTAACCTCAATCATCAAGACGACTCCAAAAGATCTTTTAATGGTAATTAATGGCCTGGAAGTCTTTCCCTGTTACCGTGATCAAAAAATAGTTTTTAATTTTGCTAGAAGCTATATAATCATAAAGGTCAAATACTGCAAAAATTCAATTCAGTGAACGGAAAGCGATAATAATGGAAATAGGTTTTTTAAAAGGGCGAGACTTACTTAGTCTGTCAGATCTAAAAGCTGAAGAAATTCTTCAGCTTTTAGATCTAGCAAGGAAAATGAAAAGTGGTCAAGTTAACATTCAATCGAATAAACTTTTGGGCTTGTTGTTTTACAAGCCTTCTACGCGAACTCGGGTTAGTTTCTGGGCAGCAATGTCTCGACTTGGAGGGAAGGTTCTAGATCTTAATCCTGCACTAACCCAAGAGTCTCGAGGAGAACCTTTATCAGATATGGCAAGAGTTTTGAGCAAGTACCTTGACGTGCTAGCAATTCGTACATTTGGCCAGGAGCACTTAGAAGAGTACGCCCGCTATGCCAACATTCCAGTTATTAATGCTTTGAGTGATTTTGAACACCCTTGTCAAGTACTGGCTGATCTCCTCACAATTCAAGAATGCTTCGGGTCTTTTTCTGATCTCACACTAACTTACTTAGGCGATGGCAACAATATCTCCCATTCACTTTTGCTTGCCTGTGCCCTAGTAGGCATGAATGTTAGAGTTGCTACGCCTCAAGAGTATCAACCAAATCTTACAGTTCTAGAGAAAGCTAAGGCAATTGCTCAAGGCCGAACTGAAGTGCAGCTTCTCCACGATCCCAAATTAGCAATACAAGATGCACAGATCATCTATACAGATATGTGGGCTAGTATGGGTCAAGACGACTCTGGAGACATGCGTCTTCCATTATTTGAGCCTTATCAAGTAAATGATGAATTATTGAGCAATGTAGGGTCAGAAACTATTGTGATGCACTGCTTACCAGCTCGGCGAGGGGAGGAAATTACGGAAGAGGTTATTGAAGGCTCTAGATCTCGAGTTTGGCAAGAAGCAGAAAACCGAATGCATATTCAACAGGCTTTATTAGCAAGCCTTCTAGGGGATGATTAGTTTTAAGTTGCTAATCCAGACTAGCTAATTGGTTAACTGTAAGAAGCTGTTTGAAAAGTCTGAAAGGTTACGCTGATTCACTCTTAGAGCCAAGTGAAAAATAGGGACTTTGATGGATAAGTCTAGGTAATCTAGACCACTTTGAGGTGATCATCTTTGAGGTGATAATCCATACTTTTCAAACAGTCTCTAAGTTTGCTAAATCAATAAAATTCATTTTTATAAATTAAACCTTTAATTTTTGTAAATTAAAAGAATCTAGAAACTAATTTAGTTTTATGATATGAATGTAGACCTAAAATTTCTGTATCCAATACTACTATTACGGATATAATTAGCCATGAATTCACAGAAAGCAATTCAAGATCCAGAGAGAAAATCAATATTAACGGACTATTTAAGCCCTGATCATCCTATTGATGAAATATTTAATCGTTACGAGTCTAACGTTAGATCGTACTGTAGAAGTTTCCCTGCTGTTTTTAGTCGCTCTAAGGGCTCAAAACTTTATCTTGAGTCTGGAGAAGAATTAATTGATTTCTTCGCAGGTGCAGGAACTCTTAATTATGGGCATAACAATCCTTTTATTAAGGATAAAATATCTCAATATATATCCCAGGATGGTCTTATCCATGGCCTAGATATGTATTCTAGTGCAAAAAAAGAATTTCTCCATAAGTTTTCAAATATTCTGAATGTAAGGGAGTTGGACTACAAGATCCAATTTCCTGGTCCAACAGGAACTAACGCCATTGAAGCTGCTCTTAAGTTAGCTCGAAAAGTTACAGGTCGGGAAGGTATTTTCTCCTTCATGGGAGGCTTTCATGGTGTATCTTTAGGAAGCCTTGCTGTGACAGGGAATCAAAAATTTAGGAAAGCAGCTGGCTTGCCTTTGACTAATGTTACATTTATTCCTTATGAAAGTAGTCCATATGGGAATTTTGATTCCCTTGGCTATATAGATCGAATCTTAACAGATCCTTCTTCAGGCATTGAACTGCCAGCAGCAATAATTGTTGAAACAGTTCAGGCAGAGGGAGGTGTCTATGTAGCTTCTATTGATTGGCTAGAGAGCTTGAAGAGTTTGTGTGAGCGACATGATATTCTGCTGATTTGCGATGATATACAAGCAGGTTGTGGTCGCACAGGCTATTTCTTTTCCTTTGAAAGAGCTAATATTACACCAGATATTGTTACGCTCTCTAAATCCTTAAGTGGGTATGGTTTACCGTTATCAGTAGTCCTAATGAGGAGGGATATCGATATTTGGGAGCCTGGCGAACACAATGGAACATTTAGAGGAAACCAGCTCGCTTTTGTTGGGGCAAGTGCCGCTTTCGACCACTATTGGGGAGGAAAGAGTTTAGAAATTAAGTTAAGAGAAAAAGAATCTTTTCTATCCAATTTTATGCAATCTGAAATTTTAGAAAAGTTTGAAGGAGTTGAAGTGCGTGGAGCTGGTATGATTTGGGGAATTGATATGTCAAGTCACAGTAGTCCTGAAGTATCTAAAAGAGTTTCACAGCTTTGCTTTGAAAATGGTTTAGTTGTTGAGGTCTGCGGAAGGAACAGTAGTGTTATAAAATTGTTACCGCCATTAACTATTGATATCCATGACCTCCGCCAAGGTTGTGAGATAATAGTTAAAGCAATGAGCAGATTGTGGTAATTAACTGATAGGAATCAAATATGATTGTTTCCTAAAATCAAATTATCTGCATAAATACCTTTGTAATAAACTATTTGGAAAGTCATAAATGTTACTTTACTATTTTTTTAGTATGGCCTGATCATAGGGGCTATAGAGACATATCCTAGAGATAGCTTGATTAGTTTAAGGTAATAACTTTGGCTTTCCAATGATCCTCTGAGAAATTGGATTAATTGCATCCTCTTATAAAGGAAGTAAAAACAGGAATAAAAAACTAAAATGAAAGATATTAATACAGTACTGGAAATTGCTGAAATTGGAGAACCAATTGCCTTTGCTGTATCAGGTGGGCTCGATAGTTGTACGATTACTCGTTGGCTTACTGATAGAGGAGTGAAAGCTATTTGTTTTACAGCCGATCTTGGCCAACCAGATGAGAAAGATATTTCTCATATTGGAGATCGCATAAGAAAATCCGGTGCATATAGCCATCATTTCCTTCATTTACAAGACCACTTTGCTGAAGCAGGGCTGAAACTCATTCAAGCTCAAGCCTTTTATGAAGGTGGATATTGGAATATAACAGGAATTGCACGCCACATCATTGTTAAGGGTATCCTTGAAGCAATGACTCAACATAAACTCTCAATTCTTGCCCATGGATCTACAGGGCGTGGCAATGATCAAATTCGTTTCCAAGTTATGGCTCACATGCTCAATCCAGAAGTGAAGTTATATGCTCCTTGGCGCGATCCGATCTATTTGGATAAATTTCAAGGTCGTGCCGAAATGATTGACTTCTGCCAGGCTCATGGGCTTCCAATTCGAGCAACTAAAGATACTCCGTACTCAACAGACGCAAATTTATTGGGTATCACCTATGAAGGAGGTAAGCTTGAAGACTTAAAGACACCTTCAGATTTTGTTACTCCTACTATGGGAGTTTATCCAAAAAATGCACCTGATAAGGTTGAAAGGTTTGTTGTTCGTTTTGAGCAAGGAAGGCCAGTCGCAATTAACGAAAATCAAGTGTCTTTACTTGATGGGTTTAAGTTGGCTAATCAAATAGGAGGTCGAAACGGGGTTGGAATTGGAGTTCACGTTGTTGAGAATCGAATTGTAGGGCTAAAATCTAGAGGAGTTTATGAACAGCCTGGTATAGATATTCTTAGCAAATGTTACAGATTTCTCCTCCAACTAATTCTTGATCGAGCATCCCAAAAGATGTTCGATCAGATGGCTTCACAACTTGGAGAAAACATTTACTATGGTTTAGGTTTTGACCTCCCTTCGCAAATGGGTTTTCGAGCTATTGAGCCCGTAACAAATTTAGCTACAGGTACGATTACAGTAGATATTTACAAAGGACATGTAACATTTGTCTCTGCTGAAGATGTACCACACAGTATTTATACAAAAGAAACAACTTCTATGGAGAACATTGGAAGTTTTAGCCATCTTGACTCAGAAGGTCTGCTTCGCATTCTTAGTTTAAGTGCTCGGGCAAAAGCTCATAGCCGCTTAACTCATAGTTGGTAAATCAAGATTTGTATTCATGGAGGCTAATTTTTAGGGCAATATATGGATAGATGATATGCATTTTAACTTTGCGGTTATTGGGAATGGCTTGCTAGGATCTGCTATTTTAGACGAGATTTCAAAAGATCATTCTAGTGTTGTGGGATATGGCGCAAACTATGGTACAGCAGGTCGCTATTTCTCAAGCCATGAGGATGATTCAAGGCTTGTTAGAACTTATCATGATGACCACTACTGGGAAGATCTGGCAATCCGTAATCTTCAGGAAATTAGAGCTTTGGAAAAGGAAGTAGAAATGAAAGTCTTCTACGACCTTCCTGTATATTATAATCGTAAAGATAACCAAGATGCCTTGTTGTATGCCAGCCTTCAGCCTATTGATGAGCAACATTCAGCAAGGGTACGACCACTCTTCAATGCTGAAGATATAGAAGGAGGCTTCCTTGACCCAAAGAGATATATTAAAGCCATGAATAGGCGTTCAATAAGGCGTAGCATAAATATTTATCCAACGGCAGTAACCTCTGTTACACAGGATAGAGAGGTATATCAGCTTATTCCATTAACTGGTCAAAGCGCTAGCACAGACATTGTTATTGACACCCGGGGAGCGTTTTCGGAAGAAGCTTTCAAACAAGGTAAAATCACCATTGTAGGAAAAGTTCTTATTTACACCACTGCTCCATTAGATGTAGAAGAAGGTAGCTTTTGCTTTATCGATTCATCCCCAAAGCAAAATGTCTTTCAGAATGCCTACGGCTTTTTCCAGTATCAAAAATTAGAGAATACAGCTATCTCAAAGTTCGGATTTACAGAATTACATTATGAAGAGTTAGCTAGCATAGATAAGTTGATATGGTGGTTCCAAGGGGGATATACTGAGTACAGTTATTTACAGGAAGCATTGCTGTATATAGAGGAATTTATGGGTGGATCCCACAAACTTTTGTCAGTCAAGCCATGTGCCCTTTCACTTACGAGTAATGGTAAGCCATTTGTAGAGCGAAAAGGGAATTATATAACAATCACAGGAGGAAATGGAAACCTCGCAAAGTGTAGCCAAGCTTTTGCACAGGAAGCATTACATCTTGTCGGTTTATGATAATCCGTTTTGTACAGAAGTCACTAACAAGTTTTTTTTTAAAGGAGTCAGATAGCTTATGTATATTCAACGTAAGATCGAAGCCTTAAGTAAGTATGAATATGGTTGCGATTTACGGCGACTTTATCCTTCCCAGGATTTATCTAACCCTCTCTACTGGGGATCCGCAATTGCTTCTGTGCGACCCGGTGAGTGTACAACCCCCCATAAGCATGATGAGCTAGAAACTTTTATCGTATTGGCAGGGAAGGGAAGGATGTACATTGAGGCAGAAGAAGAAGATCTTGAAGCTGGGGATGTTGTTTTCATTCCCAGAGAACAAACCCATAGGTTTCAGAACCTGTCAAATCAGGATCCACTAACTTTTATTACCATCTTCTGGGACTCGCCAGAGGCGCGAGAACAAATTAAAACCTATATAGATAATCAGACTAATGCTATAAATTCCCAGCAAGGAGACCTATCTCAGAAATGATTCTTATTATTGCACCACCACCTACTCCCAATGGGGATCTACATGTTGGCCACCTGTCTGGTCCGTATCTAGCTGCAGATATCTTCAAACGGTATATCAGACAACATGGACAGCAAGCGCACTATGTTGTCAGCACTGATGACAACCAATCCTATGTGGATACGACAGCTAGGCGATTGGGAATAGAGGTTACATCTTTGATCAACCAGTCTCGTACTGAAATCCGTGATTCACTCTCAAGTTATGATATTGCTATCGATCACTTTGGGAATCAGGATGCGAGCTATCGCGAATTTGTTCAGGCTTTCTTTGAACGGTTATACTCATCTGGCCTTGTTGAAGTAGCTGAAATGCAGGTCTTCTATGATAAGAAGACGGATACTTACCCGATCGAATCATTTATCTCTGGTTTCTGTCCCAATTGCTTGAGTTATACATGTAGTGGTATTTGTGAATCCTGTGGACATCCTAACTCTGCAATTGATCTTCTTGAAGTGCAATATCCTGGCTTAGAGATTTTGAAGGAACCAAGGCTTGTCCTCAAACTTGAGGAATTCCGTTCTGAGCTAGAACAATATTTGCTTGGGATGGAAACACACCGCCCCGCGCTAAAGCACCTCATTTCTTCTCTTCTAGATCAACCTATGACCCCTTTTCCACTATCCTATAAAATGAATCGGGGGATTAGTATAGATTTTGCTCTTTCTGATCAGAAACTAAATGTTTGGGCAGAGATGTATCCTGGTCACATTTACTTTCTCAAAAAATCAGCAGGTCAACTAAGTAACAAAGATGAATATGTCCAGTTTCTTGGTTTCGATAATTCTTATTTTTATGTTTTCGTCCATTTCGCCTTAGGGATAGCCGCACAAAAATGTGGGTTCGATTGGCCTTTGCCACGTGGATTTATCACTAACCAATTTTATTATCTTGGCTCTTCTAAATTCTCAACCAGTAAAGGTAATCTCATTTGGGCACGAGATTTGGTGAAGGATTACGAGGCAGATATTATTCGCTTGTTCCTTGCGTTGCATGGCCCTGAATTTCAAGAAGCAAACTTTTCCCTTATAGCCTTTGAAAAGACAGTATCTGAAATTGCCCGAAAAATTAATGATATTGTAGAAGTTTTCAATGCTAAATTAACTAGTATGGAAAATGGAGATGACTACAAGAATAATAAGACTATAGAGAAAATAATCTCTATCTTGTCGAAGCCTCTAGATCTCAAGGATTATTCGTCAAGTATTTTAGCCCAACGCGCTCTGAATATTATTGATTTTTTACGAGAATCCCTCCAACATGGCAATCATTCTTTACTTCCCTTCGTACCTGTTTTACTAGTAATGGGACTTGACCCTTTTTGCCCTAAGTATACACAATCTATTCGTGATAAGTTTGAATTATCTAACTATAATTGGGAGGAATTGGTACCATGTTGTCATATACAACACGAACTTCCAAAATTGCTGGTGAAGAGATAATATACGATGTTATTGGAGTCGGCTTTGGGCCATCTAATATTGCTCTTGCCATTGCTATGGAGGAAGGCAATTATCCAGGCAAAGTGCTCTTTATAGAGCGTAATACACAAGTATCTTGGCATGAGGGAATGTTACTAAATGGTAGTAATATCCAAAACAACCCTTTGAGGGATTTGGTTACTCCAGTCAACCCTAGAAGCAAGTATACTTTTGTCAATTATCTCCATCAGAGTGGTCGGTTGTTCGATTTCCTTAACCTTGGAGTTACGCATCCCCTTAGACAAGATTACTACGATTATATTGTCTGGGCAGGAAGTCAATTTCAGAACGTGGTGTATGGAAGTTCTGTGACCAAAATTGAACTCGCTTATATAAGTGGTCAATACCTATGGCGACTTACAAATAACCAAGGTACTAACTTCTTAACTCGGTGTTTAGTAGTGGGAACGGGTAGGAATCTTAATATTCCTAAAATCAAGGGAGTAAATAGTCCAAACGTTATTCATTTTGTTAATTACCTCCATCATATTAAAAAATATGATAAAGACTCACCTATTGTTGTGCTTGGAGCTTCACAGAGTGCTGTGGAGATTATCTTGGATCTAATTAACAAAGGCTATCAGCAGATCTATTCGGTTCATCGTTCTTTTTCATATTGCCTCAAGGATACTAGCTGTTTCAGTGATGAAGTATACTTTCCTGAGTTTGTAGATTACTACCATGGGCTACCACCTCAAATGAGAGCAGAGTTGGATAAACAGCTTCGCCGTACTAACTACTCCTCAGTAGATAAGGATATTCTTGATGCCTTGTATTTAATACGGTATGAGGACAAAATAAACCATCGCGAACGTTTGAAGATTTATCGCAATTGTGTGGTTGACGAGATCAACCCGAATGGAAAAAAATCTATCCTTATCCGACAGCTTTATAAGGGCAATATAGATGAACTCCCGTGTGATTTAATGATATTGGCAACTGGGTTCTTAGATATCGGTCGTAATGGCCAGGAAGGATTGCCAAAACTACTCCGTGATGTAGCAGATAATTTTGTTTGGACAGACGATTATCTCAAGGTGGAGCGGGACTACCGTATTGCCATGAAAGAAGGAGTTTCTTTACCAGATATATACTTGAATGGGTTATGTGAGTCTTCACATGGTTTGGGGGATGCCGGTTCGATCAGCCTTGTGTCACTGCGAGCACAAGATATTCTGGGTGGTATTCTGAAGCGGCTTAGTCCTGTAGTTGTCTGAACGTGAGAGGGGCACTCACGTCATAAAAGTGGAACTGTTACCAAAAAGTTTGGGTCATTAGCCCCGTCCTTCTAGGACGGCTTTTCATGATTATGTGATAGAATAAAAGCATAAGCAATAAACTTTTTGTCAGATAGGTACTATCTAATCATAAATAGACAACGTAAAAAATATGTATGAGATACGTATTCCGTAATTTGGTCTAACGACTACAACGTCTATGAAAAACTTAGATAAAAAAGTATAAAGGTGCGCTTACAGTCGTCGAATTAAATTCGCCGACGGAAAGCGCACCTTTGGTTAAAACTTTTTTATTAAGGCTCCAATCTTCTAAGGTTTCGTCTCCGGCACACCGAAACCTAGATCTATGATCTAAACGCTTGGGGAAATTTGTCCTCTACTTTTTCTGACTCCGGTTTGAAAGAGCCACGACGAGTAGTAGAGCCAAGAATCCCCGTTCTTTTAGGACGGAGATTGTCAAATGACTGCTATTAAGCGCACTGGGCTTCCAGTTCCACCATAAACTTTAGATGCCCCAACAAAAAGGAATGCTCCTGAAGGGGGAATGTTGTCAAGGTTAGCCACATTTTCTAATCCCCAAAGCCCATTCGACAACCAAGTATTATGAACTGGGAAATCCTCCGAAGCCCCTTGATCAAGGCTAAGAGTATCAACACCGATGCCAAGCACAGATCTTGCTTCCAACAGAAACTCTACAGCCGTTTTACTCCAACCAGGGAAATGAGGAATTCCTTGTTTATCCATGTTTACAAAAGCATTATTATCTCCGAAGTACTTTCCCCAGCCACTATTCATAATAATGATGGCATTGCTAGGGATCTTTCCATACTTCTTTTCCCAACGCAAGATATCGTCCGGAATCACTGTAGCATCATGATTATGTAGCACACGGTCTCGAATATCTAACACCACCAAGGGTCCACACAGACAATGAACTGGAATCTCGTGCACAGCAATGCCATCTTTGATAAAATGAATGGGAGCGTCTAAGTGCGTTCCAGTATGCTCATTCAGATGTAATTCATAATCTTGATAGCCATTCTCACTATATGTTGATGCTATCTCTAGTCTCATAGGTTTATCCCCTGGGAATACGGGCGTTTGTGGTCCTAATGTATGAGTTAGATCAACAATATGCCCTCTAAGTTTCGGTGGTTTTATATAGTTATTGTACGCTGCCATATACTTATCTGAAACAACCGGGGTATAATTGTTGTCTAAGCTTCTTTGGTAAAGATCTTTCAAAGTTCTGCATAAACACATAGAAACTCAACCTTAGTATGATTTGAATATAGGAATACAACCACTATTAATTTTTACAGCAGTGATTGGGTCGCGAGAGTTGAAGCGACCTCTTTAATTTGGACACCATATCAAACAGAATAGTCCTTTCTGTTTTACCATGTTTTTCCCATTGTCAGACTTCCTCGGTTTTTGAGGGTTGCGTTGTACTCACTCCAATTCCTAATCTTATATTGGATCTTGGCCGTTGCTTATATCATGGCTGGGGGGAGTTTTATTTTTCTCTCTACAGATTATCCTACTCAACTCATACTCTTTATGCAACGAAGCCCAGTTGTATTAATGCAAAACTTGCACGATAGAGAGGACAACTATTAATATGTCTACTGAACAAAGAGTGAAACATCCCTTTCATATATATGAGGCAATTCTTGCGCAACCTCAAGCATTTGCCCATGCTGCTAGGTGCAATGAAAGATTAATTGATCAGTGTGCTGCCCGTATAGCCTCTTGCGAGCGGCTATTTACAGTTGGGATTGGCACTTCACATTATGCTGCTCAGGTGGGTGAACACCTAATGCGTTTGTATGGAGGAGAGCTGTTCACACAGGCAGTTCACTCATTTGACTTTGCGCTTTATGGACTTCGCATTACACCAAGGGATTGCGTCATTGGTATTAGTCATCGTGGGAATAAACTCTATACAGTTGAGTCGCTCAAACATGCCCGTGAAGCAGGTTGTTACACAGTGTTTATTACAGGTGAGGGTGGAGCTAATGAGGCTGTGCAAACCGACATTACCCTTACTACTGTTGCACAAGATAAGTCATCAGCTCATACTGTCAGTTACATTGGTGCGATTTCAGTCCTATCTGCTCTTGCGGAACGTATCGGCTATCATCGCACTGGGGCAAGTTTTCTAACGAAAAACTTCCTGCACCATGAACTACCTGAGGCACTACTCACAGCACTGGAAACAGAGAATGAGATAGCACTACTTGCCCACGAATACGTTAATCGACGGCGTATTTGGTTAGTTGGTGGTGGTCCGAATGCTGTCACGGCTCATGAGATCGCACTAAAAATTAAGGAAACTTCCTACTTGCAAGCTGAGGGTATGTCAATCGAGACAATTCTGCATGGACCATTTCAATGCGCTGAAGCAGAAGATCTCTTCGTTTTGATTGCGCCAGCAGGGGCGGCACAGGGGCGCGTTATCGAGCTAGTGGGACTCATCCAAGAAATTGGTGCTGCCTCCTTGGTCATCAGCGACGGAACGGCGGAATCACTGCAAACTGACGCAACCAGTTGGGTTGCTGTACCTAAAGTTCCAGAACCCTTCTGCTCTATAACTTGCCTTGTGCCATTGCAACTATTTACCTACTACTTAGCATTGGAACGTGGAACAAACCCTGATGGATTTCGCCTTGAAGATCCACGTTTTGCCCGTGCACGCTCATTAATACGTTTGTAGTAAGCACCTACACAGAATTAATGGGAGCAGGTCCAAGTTGCAGAAGAAATAAACTATGTATGATCAGAGCAAGCTTAAACCCATGAAGGGGCTAGAGATTTAGTACTTTTGTTCTGCAATTGTGACATGCTCCCCAATTAATTACCTGAGTAAGGTCTGCTGAATAAGTCGGATAAAAACAACTGAAGATCGATACGGCGGTTTGCATAACTATCAGCTACACAGAATTGTTTTAATGCTCCGAAATCCCTGCTCCCTGCTCCCTAAAAATCCAGAACTTTGTACCTAACTGAATTGCCAAGCGCTGTAAGCTTATTCCTCACAAAAACAAACTTATTGCAATCATAAACATAATAGCTCCGATTACTATGTCTAAAATTTTCCATGATCTTGGATTGCTGAAAATTGGTGACAGCATCCTTGACCCATAACCCAAGGTGAAAAAGAATATGAACGATGCCGATATAGCTCCCAGTGCAAATTGAATTCTTGCAGTAGAATAATGGGTGGATATTGATCCCACAAGCACAACTGTATCTAAGTACACATGAGGGTTAAGCCATGTGAAAGCAAGGCAAGTTGTAATAGCAATGGCAAGAGATGTTGAATCGTCAGTAGATGGAATTAAAGAATCAGATGATTTAGCAGCTAACCAGAAACTACGTATACCATAGCCTGTAAGGAAGATGGCTCCAAAATCTCTGGCAATCTCTTCTATCCAAGGTATTTCTTCTATGATTACATGAAATTCAGAAACACCAAAAGCTATCAAAATAGCATCTGATAAAGCACAAATTAAACAAATGATAAAAACATGCTCCTGCTTTAAGCCCTGTTTTAATATGAAAGCATTTTGTCCTCCAATTGCTACTAGTAAAGAAAAACCAAGCCATGTACCAGAAAGGAAAGCGGTGAGCATCTGTGATATTTTTTTGATATTTACAACCGTTGGAATAAACATAAAATGCTAGGAAAACTTCAACAATTTTCATCAGAGAAAGATTCTCTAGCATTTATCTCTCAAAACATCCTAACTTAGAGTAGACCTCTTGCAAAAGTATTTTTCTGCTGGGAGGGTGACACAGGGTACAGCGGCGAAAAATTATGACTCGGATAAGGCACGACTGTAAGGGAATCGAAGCTTTCAAAACCTTCAGCATATACCTTGTATCCATGCTGGCTCGCAACGCTAATTGACGAGTGCTACGTTTATAGCTTGTTTCAAGATTGAGTAAATTGAGACCCTTGCGCGCTTGAGTAAAGCCATATTCTGTGGGGTATGCCCTTTACCAATTCGGCTCCCATCCTCCCCAAAAGTCACATCTAATACCCAATGAAGTTGATTTTCAATGGACCAGTGTTTTCGGATAGCTTTGCCTAACTTTTGAGCATGGGGTGGTAGAGAAGTCAGGTAAAACATCACCTCACGAGTAGTCTTGTTCCACAGATCGCGGGTGCGAATAACCATCACAATAGTCTGTAATCCAGACCAGTGGGACTGCTTATATAAATCTTGGTCTAACGAGGCAAGAGTTACCGCCCACACAATCGCGCTTTTCAGTACGATTGTGTGCTGATTCTACCCTAATATCATAGCTATACTCAATATCCTCTTGCCTGATTAGCAACAGCAGCTTCTTTCCCATTGCTTCACCTGCGTGAAACTTAGTGGGATGATTTTTTTTGAGCGCCAAAACATAATCTCCACCCAAAGCACGGATATCATGGGTTATTTCATACTGAGTTCCCATGGCATCAATGGTAATTATGCAGAGATATCCAATAATTCTAGTAAGGCGCTTGATGGCTGTAATCTCATTGCTTTTATCGTCCACTTTAACAAGCCCTAGAAATAACCGATGCTCACTCGCGATCGCACTAACCACATGCAAAGCTGATTGTGCGAGGGTTAGATCATAGGAACCCTTGATTTGTTTGCCATCAATCGGAATCACCTGTGCCCCATTATCTGTCACTAAACTAGTTAACCAGCTCTGGAAGCTATCATCAAACACACTGGGGGATATTTGTTCAAACACTCGCCTGTAGGTATCTGCCGAGGGAATTCCATTGGGCAATGGTAAAAAGGTAGACAACCAATGGTAATGGCTGATTCCATAGGTTTCAATATCTTCCCATCCCCTCGCACCGACCATGGTAGCTAATAGTGAAATCGTGATAATACTGATAAATGGATGAAGCAGCCCTTGTTTACCTATTGGGTCTGACAGCTTCTCAAAATGTTCGAGCATTTGCGGCTATTGCTGTTGACTATCTCCGGCGGGCTTTAGTGGTAAGGATAATGGACTGGTTGCGGCGGTTTTAGTGGGTTTATTGAAGCCAATGACCATTGGATACCTTGATTGTGACATCGGTTCCCATAGCATATTATGAGTTCGTTTTTCCTGACTTGCTCTTTCCGGTTGAACATTGGGCACAGTGGATTTTCTCACAGCTGAAATATTCCTTGCCATCAAGTGGCATCAACAGCGTGTCAGCAAATCCTGGAAACTTCCTCAAATGCCCCTCGTTTTCCAGCATTTGCACAATTTACTCAAACACTGGTGACACACACTCAGGTAAGACTTGGTGGAGTAAACTTCGAATTTGGTTGTCGAGAGGCATGTGATGCACTCCAAACAGGCTTTGGGCGTTGCTGCACCCTTTGCTTTTTTCCATCTGGCGCTGGTAAGCTAGAAATGATGGGGTGTGGGTCAAGAACACACCAAAGGCACTTAAACCGGCATCTTCCATTCCATAGCGAGTGTTTTTGCCCGTGGGCAAGTCTTGCAGAGATTTCAGACAGGAGCGAAAAGAACTGACTATTGTGTTAAACAACTCTGGTGCTTTGGCTCGCTTCAACTCTCTTGAGTGATCTAGATGATATTAATACACTATCGGCATTTCCACAATTTGAACACCTATTTCCCAAAATGAGAATTGCTGAGCAATGACTAATGCCAACGGGTAGCTGGCATTATCTATTCTTGATTACTTCCAGCTAACAACACTTCCCCTTGCCTGATTCGTTGGGCAGCATCTAGTAACACGTCTTCTAGATAGGGTTTGGTAAAATAGCCTCTAGCACCGAGATCAGCAGCTACTTTCCGGTGTCGATCAGCACCACGAGAGGTGAGCATGGCCAGGGGTATTTCACACAAATCTGGGTCTTTTTGAAGGCGAGATAGCAGTTCTAAACCATCCATTCTGGGCATTTCAATGTCACAGAATACGATCTCGCAAGGCAAACCAGACCGGAGTTTATCCCAGGCTTCTTGACCATCACGGGCTTGTTCTACCCGATAACCAGCTTTACTGAAGGTCATAGAAAGCAGTTCTCGGACTGTGATTGAATCATCCACAATCAACACCATGGGATCAGATTTGATGAGATTGACCTCGGCTCCGCTGGCAGTCGGAGTTTCCATCCTTTGCCAGATCGCAACACCACCATCTTTACGAATCCGACCCATAGCAAGGTCAATCAGTTCTAGGACGTCAGCAATGGGCATTACTCGACCATCCCCTAAGACGGTCGCCCCGGTAATGCCTACTGGCTTGGGTGCAGGGCCTTCGATTTGCTTAATAACAATTTCTTGCTCCCCCAATACCTGATCAACCTCTACGGCGAGCATGTTACCTGTACTGCGCAGTACCACCACAGAAATCAGGTTGTCTTCCCTTTGGCTGCCATAGACGCTCGCCCGGCTGAGTTGGCTATGGTAGGTCAGCAATTCTGAGAGGGGTTTGAATGGGATCTGGCTGTCCCGCCATTGAAGAAAGGCTTGACCTTGAGAATTGGTCTGAATGCAGTCAGGGGAGACATCCTGCATGTCTTCGACCCCATCCATGGGAAAAGCAATTCTGGCGCGATCGCTTACACAGCAGAGGGCTTTACAAATACTCAGGGTCAGGGGTAAGCGAATGGTAAAGGTGGTTCCTTCCCCGAGAGTAGAGTCGATAGTAATGGTTCCCCGAATTTCACTTAAGCAGGTGCGCACCACATCCATGCCTACCCCTCGACCTTTGGTGTCAGTCACTTTCTCAGCAGTGGTGAACCCAGGGTGGAAGATAAAATTGAACAACTCCAAGTCGCTCAGGGTTTTTGCCTCAGTTGGGGAAATGAGATTCTTTTCAAGGGCTTTAGCTCTAATTCGATCTGGATCAATGCCCCCCCCATTATCCGAGATGGAAATCACCGTCTGATTTCCCTGGTAGAATGCCCCGAGGGTGATTTTACCCGCCCTAGGCTTCCCTGCAGCCAGCCGTTCCTCTGGTAGCTCAATTCCATGGGTAATGGCATTGTTGACCAGGTGGGTCATAGGATCATAGAGGTGTTCCAAGATCATTTTATCAATCAAGGTTTCCCGCCCCTCAACGTGTAGCTCGGCTTCCTTGCCTTCCTGCAAGGAAATTTCCCTGACTGCACGGGGCATTCGGTCTGCTGCTTGGGCAAAGGGCACCATACGCGATCGCGTCAGTCCTTCTTGGAGTTGATTGGTTACCTGTCTGAGGGTACGAGTTACTTGGTCGGTTTCATCCACCAAAAACTCAATGTCAGACGCCGACTCCTTAACCCGGACAATCAGCTCAATGATCTCTTGGGATAGCAAATGGAAGCCTGTAAAGCGGTCCATTTCCAGGGGGTGATACTCTTCTAAGGTCGAGGAATTCTGGTTTCCTTGTTCCCGTTCTTGGATACTTGTAGTTCGGTAAATCCTACTACTAGACAATAGGGAATTTTCCAGCAGGGTTCGCTCATACAAGTCCCGCATTTTCAAACCCACATCGTTGAGGCTCGATACCTGATGGGATAAATTATCTAAGAATTGCCGCAGCCGTTCTTGATCTTGCTCTAAGGTATTGCGACCAACCACCAGTTCTCCCACTAAATTGCTCAGGGTGTCCAGTTGTTTAACCGGTACCCGCATGGTTTGTTCAAATAGCTTAGACCTCGGACGCCTTGTTTGGCGAGACAGCTCCTGATTCATCCCTCCTGGAATAGCAGAGATGCTTTGATTTGCCTGCTGTAGCAAGTCCTCGAGGTCTTTAAAGTCATCCTCTACTGAATCCGCCTGATTGGTTTTCGGGGTTTCTTGGTCTAGGGAGTGGTTAGGTTCAGGGCTACTAGTTTCATTTAATAGGAGTTCTAGTTCATCAAATATTCTTTTCTGCTCTGATACCACCTCAGCAGTGGGTAAGGTCACATCCAGAGGTTTTATACTGTCAAAATCAACGTTTTGGTAATGTGCGGTAGCTTCTGCCAACAGCTGCTCTAATTGCTGCCATTGATCTTGGGTTGTTGGTAATGGTTTTGGTGATGAATCTGGTAATTTGTTTGATTTTATGGGATGGGATTTTCTATTTTTTCCTTTGACAGTTGGACTACGAGTGGGTGTAGACGCCTCACTGGGTCGAGCTGAAGTCGAGGTGGGCTTTGGAGACCCTGTGGTTGATGGGGAATTAATTGCTGGCTGTTCATGGTTTGCAGGGGGGTGATTTGGAATCAGCTCCAAGTCATTGACCAGATTGAAATCTTCATTCAGGTCGGTGTGGGTGGGGTCCGGGTGTGGGGTGCTTGGTGGGATAGGCTGCTGTTTGCCCATCCCATAACTATCTAATTTGGTGGGAGGAGTACTTTCCGAGCTTGAGCTATTTTCTTCAAAAAAGGTATCATCAAATAAACTACTTAATTCGTCCGCTGGGTTAGTTTTTTGAGTTAGGCTCCCCTCACTACTCCCAAAAGAAAGTAATTCTTCAAGGTCTTTATCTGTCAGGCTTGGAGTAAGGTTAGGTTGACTATCCTTTCGAGTTGACTCCCTTGACTGTAGTAACTCAAAGGCTGCTTCTTCTGGAAATTCCTCATCGAACAAACTGAGTAAATCTTCCTCGGTAGATTCTGCTGCCTCCGGAATGTCCAACTCATCAAGTTCTTTAATCAGGTCAGATAAATCCTGTGGTTCGTCTGTAGTGATAGAATTGTCTGATTGGCTAGACAACTGCTGGTTATCTGGAGCGATAATTTCTTCTTCTTGCCAGGTTTGATCCAAATCAGGGGTCTGACCTTCAAATATATCAGCTAAGCTATTTAGTTCTTCCATGCCAACTTTCGGTTCTCCAGCATCATCGGTCTGGTATGGGATGATATCAGTAGTTGGTTTTTCCACTTCCTCTATATCAGGTATATCTTCTAGGAAGTTATCTAGGTTAAATTCGTCTTTGATTACTGCTGGTGGCTGAGCATCTAGGTTGTTAGACATTCGGAAAGCATTAATTCCACATTACGCGCACATTTTTCACCTTTTGCCTTGGCAAGTTCGCCGCTTCCCTCTATGATAGTTGTGACATAATCCTACACTGACTCTGCTCTTACACAGCCGCTCCGCGAACGATTTCAGTGTAGGCTTCTTGCCAACTCCACCCAACGGTAACGGATACTCGGCAAGCTTTATTGACGACACGAGATGCCCCTCCGCGCCGGAAAAATACCAAAAAATTTTATCTATTTTAGCTAGTAGGTCGCGGTTAGCTCTTAATTTGATTACCCTACTATATTCATTATAGACGATAACAACAGACGATAACAAAGTATCAAAGTTCCTGTCCGCCATTCATCCAACTAACTAGCCAAGACGTAGCTTAACACGCGCCGCTCTATACAGACGAGGTTTTTTTGCCTCGCTAGGTAGATTTTTGATAACGTTTTTCTGACCTGAGCTCAACTGTGAGTTCAACGACTCAGAGCATTTAAGAATTTCTGGATACCTGAGAATAACGACTGTTTTTTTTGGGCAGATGGTATATTTTGAGCATCTTCTGGGCTAGTCGTGTTAACTAGACTTGCCTTAAGTATAATTTGATCAAGAGCCTCTGCTGTCGGTTTGCTAGGTTCTTCAGTCACCAACTGATACTCATCATCTATTTCTAGCCATACTTGCCACATAGAAGGATAACAACGCCATAGAGCACCCCCTGGAAAGGGTCGCAGATAATAACAAGACTCTAGGGTTTTCAGAAAGCGATCGCGTAACTGACGTGCGGCATAGCCAATCCCTACAATAGAGACATCTTCCAGTTGAGGATTTAGGATCACACAGGGGCGATCCCCCGCCAAATTGCAAATCTTTTCCACTTGGGCTACTTCCACGGCAGACGGGCCCACTAGCAAGAAAACCTGGTCATCATCTTCAATTCTAGTTTCTGCTGGGGAGCGACTGGTACCAACATCAGTAATTTTAAACGGTACCTCTCCCCAGTCACGAAGGGCAAGGGCTGAAGCACCGGTATCAGGAAAGAAGATTTTCAGTCCGGGGCCATACTGCTCAAAGATAGGAATAAATTCCTGGGCAATTGACTGGGCTTGGAGGGCAATTTCTGGAAAGACCAACTCCACTTGTACCCTGGTTTGACCGTCATCTAGGGCGGCTTTGGTCGCTTGTTTAGCTTGAGCGATCGCATCTTCTAAGCTCAAAGGAAGTTCATTCATGAGTCTGTCTGTGTGTTAATCAAAAACTCTAATATTAATGGCTTAAAAGAAAAAGGAAAACTAATGTCTCGCCACATTAATCGAGCGCCAATCCACCCTACCCATAGGAGCAATTGAGCCTTTTTTGAGCAAAGTTAGACCTTAGATAATTCTGGTTGTGGCATCAGTCGTTCCAAAATTTGCTTGAGTACCATCACCGTCCAATCTACATCAGCTTCTGTGGTATCTCGCCCCAGGGTCAACCGAATTCCAGCCAAAGCAGCTGGCTCGTTGTAACCCATTGCTAACAATATCGGACTTGGACTCAGTTTACCACTGTGGCAAGCTGAACCTGCACTAATACCAATACCAGCCTGATTAAACTGGCGCACTATAGTTTTGCCAGTCACCCCCCCAGTAGGGGAAGTCAAACAGAAACTAACGTGATGGGGTAAGCGATAGTCTCTAGAACCAGTGGCAATGAGATAGGGAGTATCAGCGAGTTGGTCAAACATGCGATCGCGTAATCGAATTAACCGAGGTGTCTCTGTTAGCATTTGCGCTGCTGCTAGTTCTGCCGCGATTCCAAACCCAGCAATTACTGGCAACGCCTGGGTTCCAGACCGCAATCGGGATTCTTGTCCACCACCGGAGATCAGGGGCACTAACTCTACACCAGGGCGGATATACAGTGCCCCTGCTCCCATCGGACCATAAATTTTGTGACTGGAAATCGACAGCAAATCCACCGGTAGTCGTTGAACATCGATAGATAGCCGTCCGGCTACTTGAACTGCATCGGTATGAAACAGCACACCCTGTTCACGAGCAATTTGTCCTAGTTCATCAATAGGTTGGAGTGTACCTACTTCACTTTGACCGTAGATGACGGAGACTAAAACCGTATTTGCCTGTAGGGCAGCTTTTAAATCACTGGGATTGACCCGTCCCAGAGAATCCACTGGTAGCCTGGTCACTTGCCAACCCCACTGCTCCAACATGGCCACTGGTTGAGCGATCGCAGAATGCTCTACACTAGAAATAATGATATGCTGGGGTTTTTTGTAGCCTTGGGCAACCCCCATCACTGCCAAATTATCCGCTTCAGTACCGCCAGAGGTAAATGTAATCGATTCCGCTGGTGCATTGATTAACCTAGCTACCTGTATTCTAGCTCGTTCCAGTACAATGGCCGCTCGCTGACCCCACTGGTGTAAGCTAGAAGGATTACCCCACTGCTGGGTAAGCACATCTTGCATAGTTTTAATGACTTCTGGGCGTGGTGGTGTGTTGGCGCTATAGTCCAGATAAATTTGCATGGGTTTTCAGGCAACCAGCTATCTCTATCTTAAGCATATAACCTTTCCAGGTCTCTCTCCAACTGATGACTAATAACTGAAAACTAATAAGTAATGACTAATAACTAACCACCTGGTTTACCAACATTATAGTCCTCGTGGGACAAAACCGCGTGAGGAACCAATAAGCTACCCTGGTCGTGACAAATCATTCGGTAGTTGCGCGTTACAGGAATACTGATGATCCAGCGGTTGTGGCGCAGCCGCTTGCCACCAAATTCTCTGTAATCCTGGTGATTTTCCAAACCAGCGATTATCCCACGGGCTTTGACCACCACATGGGTAGGAAGGTTTTTTAAGTCAATGGGATCATCTTCAAAACTAGACTCCCACTGCCGTTTTTGCTGTTTTTTCTCTTCCCGTGCTCGGTTTTTTTGATCACATCGGTGGCATGTTTTACCATACCCCTTGTGGCCACACGGGAATGTTTTCTTTCGTCTTGGCATAAGACACTAGTTCGGGTTAAAGTCCCTAACCCGCTAATTAGGCTTTGGTGTAAACCATTCCATAAAAAAAGGCAATTAGGGGAGGGAGTTGAACTTGATGGCAACTGATATCCCCTGGTATTTTATGTTAATTCAACAACTGCATCTATTTGAAGATTGTGCTGTTAGCATGGGGAAATCAGCTATCCAATCGGGTTTTTTGATGCCTTGAGTTCCCAACCAGCGTGCATTTACTGGAATTTGTATTATCTTTTGCTGATACTATTGATTTTGTGTGGCTGTCAACAAGCTCAGCCACAGGTATCTATTGAACCCCCTCTGCCCCAAGACCCTTGGGTTCAGGCTTACTTTAATCATAGTAGGTCAGCCCAATACACCGATCCTTACCGGGGAGTAACTCGGGAGGGAGATAACTTGGAGCAAGTGATTGTGGATGCGATCGCATCAGCAAAGTCCACAGTAGATGTGGCGGTTCAGGAGTTGCGTATGCCCAGAATTGCCCAAGCTTTAGTAGAACGTCAGCAAGCTGGTGTCAAGGTCAGAGTCATTTTAGACAATAACTACAGCCTTCCGGTAAGTCAACTGACCGCTGAGTCAGTGGCAAAACTCCGCCAAAGAGAACGCTCACGCTACAATGAGTCCCTAATATTGATCGACCGTGACGGAGATGGTCAGCTCAGTGCAACGGAAATTTCAGAAGGAGACGCTTTAATCATCTTAGGAAATGGTGGTGTACCTATGATTGATGACACAGCGGATGGTTCTCGGGGCAGTGGCTTAATGCATCATAAGTTTATAGTTATTGATAACAAAGTTTCTATTATTACCTCAGCCAACTTCACTCTTAGTGATCTACATGGTGACTTTCAGTTTCGAGAGAGTCGTGGCAATGCCAACAATCTACTCAAGATTGACAGTGTAGAGTTAGCTAAGCAATTCACCCAGGAATTTAACCTGATGTGGGGAGATGGTGCTGGCGGTAAACCAGACAGTAAGTTTGGTCTCAAGAAGCCATCGCGACCAGTAGAGCAGGTCACACTGGGGGATACAACTGGGGGGGATACAACTGGGGGGGATACAACTATCGCTATACAATTCTCCCCAACCTCCACTACTAAACCTTGGAATCAGAGTAGCAATGGTCTGATCGCTCAAATCCTTCCTCAGGCTAGGGAAACCATTCACATAGCTTTGTTTGTCTTTTCCGAGCAACGGCTAACCAATGTTTTAGAGGAATCCCATCAACAGGGTGTTCAGCTCAAAGCGCTAATTGAGCCAAGTTTTGCCTTTCGCTATTACAGTGAGGGTTTGGACATGATGGGAGTAGCTGTTGCTCACAAGTGTCAATATGAGAGTGGTAACCGTCCTTGGCGTCAACCGATTGCTACCGTCGGTGTGCCTCAGTTGCCAGAAGGAGATGTCTTACATCACAAATTTGCCATTCTCGATGGAAAGACAGTGATTACAGGCTCTCACAACTGGTCAAAAGCAGCAAATACTAGGAACGATGAGACCTTGTTAGTTATTCATAGCCCTATGGTTGCTGCCCATTTTGAACGGGAGTTTCAACGCCTCTATGGCAAAGCAGTGAAGGGAGTACCAGTTAGAGTTCAGCGAAAGATTAAAGCACAACAACAAAAATGTGTGCCTCTTGATCCACATTCTTGAGTAGAGCATACTATTGAATAGTTAGCATGACGGGTTATACCCCTCAATTAAATAGATGTGTTATATCAAGTCCAGTTAATCACTTTTAAAATGGTCTGTTGTTTTTTGTCGTTAGTCATTAGTAATTGGTAAAACCTCCACCTGCTAACCTTAATCGATATCTAGGGTTTCCTGGGTGTCAGAAATTCTCAAAGCTGTTAGCTGTCCGGTAAAAGAAGCCCCACATCTCAATGCTACGCCATGAGTGTGGTCAGAAGTTACCGCAATCAGAGGGTCGCCTTTATAGTTGGCAGGCTATGCATAAAAGAGGTGCGACCCGTGGCGAATTTAATTACGGGTCAAGCGCACCTTTGGTTAAAACTCGTGGAATAAGGCTCCACTCTTCTAAGGTTTCATCTCCGGGATGAATTTTGCACAGGATATGCACGGGACAGGGAAGCGAGCTATTAAGCTTCTTACTAATTCAGATCAAGTCATTCCACGTCGTTCTGCTTCTTGCTGTAACTGTCTTTTCTCGAAGTCAGTAATCCTGATTATCAGTTTCTTGTCTTTCATTTTTGGGTTGTCATAAGTTTATACACTTTATTATAATTAGAGTCGGTCGATAAGTAGGATGAAAACGAACATGAGAATAGCATATCAGTATAAATTGAAACCGACAAAAGTACAGAAAATATTGATAAACAATTGGCTGTCAATGTTATGCGCTCAATATAACTACCTTTTGGCCGACCGGTTTTCCTGGTATGAACAAAATCGCTGTTCTATCAATGCTTGTCCCCTTGTCTGCCATCTTCCCGATCTAAGAAATAATCCCGATTATTTTAGTCAAAATAAAACTCTCCCAAACCTCAAAAAAACTCATCCTTGGTATAAAACAGTTCATTCTCAGGTACTTCAGGATGTAGTAAAAAGAGTTAAATTGGCTTTTGATAGGTTCATAAAAGGAGATAGTAATGGGAAACGGAGCGGGAGACCTAGATTCAAAAAGCGTCATCGCTACCGTACTTTTACTTATCCACAAATGAAAGAGGGGTGCTTGGAGGGTAATCTGATCAACCTACCAAAACTAGGAAAGCTCAAAGTCATCCTTCATCGCCCAATACCTGCTGGATTCAAGATAAAAACAGCAACTATCACCAAAAAATGTGATGGCTACTATTTAGTTTTATCTCTGGAAGATAAAACAGTTCCTGAGATAAAACCTGATATTAACCCTGACTCAATAGTTGGTATTGATGTTGGCCTCAAAGAGTTTTTGACTACTTCTGAAGGGGAAACCATTAATATTCCTCAGTATTATCGGAAGTCTCAAAAACGGTTAAAGGTTATCCAGAAACGAGTATCCCGACGCCAGAAGGGAAGTAACAACAGACTTAAGGCTATCAAGCAACTTGGAAAACAGCATAAAAAGGTAGCAGATAAACGGAAGGATTTCCACTTTAAAACAACCAATTATTGGCTATCAAAGTATGATGTAATCGCCCACGAAAAGCTAAACGTTAAGGGGATGGCTAAATCCCGATTGGCTAAATCTGTGTTGGATGCTGGGTGGTCAAGCTTCCTGGCGATACTGACAAGCAAAGCCTTGAATGCTGGCTTGTTGGCTATTCCAGTAAGTGCTCAGAACACCTCACAGAATTGTTCCAATTGCGGGAGGAAAGTTCCTAAAAAACTGCATGTCAGATGGCACGATTGTCCTCATTGCGGGTGCAGTCTTGATAGAGACCATAATGCAGCGATAAATATAAAAAACAGAGCGGAAGGGCAGTCCGTTCTTAAAGCCCAGCGCCTCCTAAGCAATAGCCGGATTGGCTGGGAAGCCTACACTGAACCCAACGGGTCAGTGTAGGAGCTGTCACGAGCAGCAAAACTAAGTTATTTAATTGCTTGACGACTTATATGGCAAATGCCACCTGGACTCGCCGCCATATTCTTGCCCTGGCTGATTTTACGCCAGATGAATACAATACAGTTTTACAAACTGCCTCTAGTTTTCGGGAGGTACTGTCCCGACGCACCAAAAAGGTACCTGCATTACAGGGTCACGTGGTTGCAAATTTGTTTTTTGAACCATCAACCCGTACTCGTAGCAGTTTTGAACTAGCGGCTAAACGTCTTTCTGCTGATATCCTAAACTTTGCACCAGGAACATCTTCCTTAAGCAAGGGCGAAACGATTCTTGATACAGCAAAGACTTACCTGGCAATGGGAACTAATATGATGGTGATTCGCCATCGGCAGGCGGGAGTTCCTCAAATTATTGCTACTGAGATGAATCGACTCGGTGTCCAGGTAAGTGTACTTAACGCTGGTGATGGTCAACATGAACATCCTTCTCAAGGATTGCTGGATTTGTTTACAATTTGTTCTTGCTTAGACTGGGACAATCCCCGCATAGAACTGCTTGCTGGAAAAAAAGTTACCATTGTTGGAGATATTTTGCACTCACGAGTTGCCCGTTCCAATATCTGGAGTCTCCTGGCGACAGGTGCAGAGGTTCATCTGGCTGGACCACCTACCCTACTTCCGCAATTATTTGCTGAATACAGTAGTACTCGTCTCCAACAACCTAGGGAAAAGCAACAGCAAGAGTTATGGGCTAAGTCTAGCCTTGGTCACCAGAGGCAGTACACCGAAACCCCTGTGATTTTAAAAACAACGGTACCGATCACAAGTCAAGCCAGCCATTCCCTTACGTCTACGCAACAGTTACCAATTAGTCATCCTAAGCTCTATATTCACTGGGACATTGAACCAGCACTAAAAGATGCTGACTTTGTCATGACCTTGCGGCTGCAAAAAGAACGTATGACGAGTCATTTGTTGCCTAGTTTGAGAGAATATCATCAGCGTTATGGGATTACCCGGGAGCGCCTCCAACTTTGCCAACCCAATGTTCACATTCTCCACCCTGGTCCAGTTAACCGAGGGGTTGAAATTAGTTCTGAGCTGATGGATGATCCCGAGATTAGCTTAATTCCTCAACAGGTGACTAGTGGAGTTGCGGTTAGGATGGCGCTGCTTTACTTAATCGGTAGTGGTAAGTTGTGACAGCTCATACCCTGAGTACATCAATTGCGCCAAGGTAAACCGTCACCATTACCCCATCTCACTGACCCCTGTACCAAACCCAAAATAAACTCTAGCAATCCTCTCCACTGCTGTTGACTAGCAGTGACTCCTTGCTTATGGATGTGTAGAATCAAATCTCGATCAGGATGGTTAACAATTTCCTGAGCATAGCGGTTGATCACATCACCATCTAGTTGAATCACAGTTTGGGCGCAAATTAAATCATTGATTGACTTGACATTTGCCCGTTGCTGTGAATTAGTTTTTAGCAATGCCTGATTCCGACTATCCAGTGCTGCTTTTAGTTCACTGAGCTTACGCAAACAACGCAAGAAACGATTGTTCTTAAGAATCTGTTGCGCTTGAAGCATTTCTTCTGAACTGCTGGTTTTAGTAGGGTTTGGTAGTCGGGTGTT
The DNA here is from genome assembly GCF_010672795.1 of Moorena sp. SIO1G6. Taxonomy (NCBI): domain Bacteria; kingdom Bacillati; phylum Cyanobacteriota; class Cyanophyceae; order Coleofasciculales; family Coleofasciculaceae; genus Moorena; species Moorena sp. SIO1G6. The sequence goes on along the minus strand of NZ_JAAHFZ010000043.1, from coordinate 25,521 downwards.
AATTTGGTGCAATTCTACTGTTGGGTCGGTGAGGATTTCTTGGCCTCCTCTAGCCTGCTCTAGAACAGTGGGATCATACAAGGGTGAATGGGGATCACTCAGAAGCACGGTGTACTCTAGTTCTAAGGTTTTACGTAACTCAAGGTAGCGATCGCGTAAAGACTGATGAATTCCCTGTTGCTCTAGATAGTCTGCTGAGATCGGGTAAATATCCCGGTAAGTTTCCCAGGGGATGAACTTATCTCCCTTAATTTCCTCCACTACCATGGTGTTAACTTCTAAAGCTGTGATGTCAATCAAGACATCCCCCAAAGAGCCATAAAATTCATCAAGGGTTTGACCTAATCTAGAGGTAACATCAGGTGCGACCCGTGGCGAATTTAATTCGCCAAGGTCAAGGGCACCTCGTTTGAAAGGTGATGTTGCATCAGTAGTTGCTGGTTGCTTACGGTTTCTGGTCTTGGTCACGGCCATCGTAATTGTATAGTAACTACCCTAATATAAGTGGATATAAGTGGAAGAATTATCGTAAGCATTCAGCAGTCAGCCGTCAGCCGTCAGCCGTCAGCCATTCGCTACGCGAACAGTAGTGTGGCCATAAGCCATAAGCCATAAGCCATAAGCCATAAGCCATAAGCCATAAGCCATAAGCTGATAGCTGATAGCTGATAGCTGATAGCTGATAGCTGATAGCTGATAGCTGATAGCTGATAGCTGATAGCTGATAGCTGATAGCTGATAGCTGATAGCTGAATGCTTACGAATTATCGATTTCGACTCCTCCATGGAATCAAAATCGACCTAGGGCAGTCTGTAGATCACACTTAAGAGTATGATGTAAAGCTTACTGCTTATCCTTTAGCGCCAGAAAAAGCTAATTACCCCCAGATTAATCCTCTTTTTTACGTGGTTTTTTAATAAATAGTGACTCTTCTAGGCTAGGCCAATTATCATCATCAAGTTTTATGGGCTCAGATTCAGTCTGTTGTGCCACAGGAAAGTCAAACAAATCTTCCATGAGGTCCTCAGATGCTTTCTCTGATTGATCGGTGATCTCAGAGATTTCTAGAAACGGATCTAACTCTTGAGATTCATCCTGATTAACTTTATGGTTATCAGTTAGGTCATCAGTTAGGTCATTGGTCAGTTCTGAAGTATCTGGATCTTCCGAAGGTGCCGATAGATCCAAGCTATTTCCTAGAGATGGATAAGATTCCAGTTCATCAGTTGGGAAATCATCCCAGTCTTCATCAAGTTCTAAATCTGTTGCTGATCCATTGAGATTGCTTGGTGCAGTGAACGGATTAGCGTTTTTCGTTAATGTATCCCACTCATTATCCTCAGAGACATCCAATGAATCTATCTCAGGAGTGGTCAATTCTAGTGATGACTCCTGCGGTTGTTCCAACATCCAATCATCCCAATCCTCATTTTCTTCTAGCTCCAATGATTCTAGGCTAAGGATGTTAGTTTCTGCATCAATCTGTTGTGTGTCTTCTTCAAACAAATCACCCCATTCCTCTTCTAATTCATGGTTTGAAGCCTCAGTTGTGGGTTCTGGTGATAATGGTGTTGACTCCAAATCTTCTAATGTCAGGAGTTCCCAATTTTGATTATCCACTGCATCGGATGGCTTTAAATCAGCAGGTTCCGATTGTTCTTCAACGAATTCCTGCCATTGTTGATCAATTTCTGCATCTGAAACGTCTTGGTCACTTAGCTCCTGATCAGGCACAGATTCCAGTAATTCCCACATCGAGTCATCCCAATCGTCCTGTTCAGTTTCCGCTTCTAATGCCTGGGTGCTATCTGTGGATGGCATCAGTGAGGATTCCAGTTCGGCTGAGGGGACTTCTAGCAATTCCGGCTCAGTTTCTAGGAAAGAGTCGGGACTAGCCTGGGTTTCTTCTGGAACTGGGGGTGGAGGTACCAAGATTGACTCCAGTTCTGGTGCCGTATCCGGTAGGAAGTCAGGAATAATCTCTGTTTCTTCGTCAATGGGGGGTGGAGTTACCAAGACTGACTCCACTTCTGGAGCCGTATCTGGTAGCAAGTCAGGACTAATGTCTGTTTCCTCTTCAATGGGGGGTGGAGGTACCAAGACTGACTCACTTTCTGACCACCTATCCTGTAGGAAGTTTGCTATTGCTTCTTCCTCCTCCAATTCAGTAGTTTCTGGCAATTCATTACTCTCAGTAATCTCTGGAAACAAACCAGCGTCAGAAACTACTTCATCGACTACTTCATCGACCAATCCAGGTTTTATGATTGGCTCAGTTACGGTGTAGGGATTCATCAATGAATCATCAAGTTTCCCTGGGGTAGGAGTTGTTACAGACTCAAGGTCAGCAGAGATGGTTGGAGGTGTCTCTGGTGCTGCCTGAGTCGGTTCGACTTCGGCTGGGGGAGTTTCTGCTACTAACTCCGAGGCAGACGCAACTGCTGCTGCTGCCAATCCAGTCCCCAAAACCGCTTTAGTAACTGTATCGACACGATGCTCTGTCTGTGACTCGACTGACTCGACTGACTCTATGGCTACTCTAGTTTCAGTTACCGGTTCTATGCTTGGTAATAAATGGGTTTCGCCCCTAGGGGATTCAGGCTCTATAACCCCAGTAGTGCTAGTTGGGTAACCTAGAGTGAGTAGAACCTCAAAGAGCTTATGCAGACTCTTGAGGTTGCTCTGAATAATTTGATTGCCTTGAGCCACCTGATCATTGTGAAATTGCCGCAGTTCTCTATAGCGACCATTGCCGATAAACTGGTCTCCTACTTCATTATCGATGGCACCGTTAATAGTATCAATGCGGGTACACATACGATGACCAGGTTTTGCCTGGGCTGCATCTAAATCCGTATTGGTGTCAGCTACCCAGGTGGTAATTTTCAAATCAACTGCTTCGCTCAGGGCTAGGACAAGAGCCTCTTTAATATTCCCTGTCTTAAGGTATTGTCTGAAGTCATCGCTAGGAGCCATAATAATATACTCGCGCTTATTAGGGTAGTTTTGTAATTTAGTTTAGATTGACTAATAATAAATAGTTTTTGATATTCCCACGTCCACCCTTGGGTTATAGTGGTAGGATTCTTTAAAGGATATAGCTTTTGTTGAAAGTTTCTCAGTGACTGTGAAGACCCAACCGTCAACCGTCAACAAACACTTGGTTATTTAAATTCTTTAGGTTAAATTTATATCAGACCACAACCAGTTAAGCAACCTAGCAGTGGCCATTACTGCTGAACACTTTGCCTGTCGCCGAAGTAGCAGATCACCTCAATACATTGATTCAATCTTAGGCTTACTGGGTTAGGCTTGCTGGTATGTTTGTGGTATAATTAATAGGTTTTGCGTGGCATGCCAAGCCAAAGCAATGCGCGCCTTTGAATCAATTACCTTTAGCAGTTGTTATTCCCTGACGATAGTAGGTCTGTTTAACAGTAAGAATAACTAAATTATGCCTGAATTTCTGCATTTATGACCGTGGCTAAAGGGTTGGTCTCATTACCACGCAGGCTTAAACTGTGGTATTGGTAGTCACTTGGCTTGTTACGGTCGTTACCAGGGTTTTGCGATCGCATGGTTGGCATTCTATATGCTATCTGTCGCTATCTGTAGGGTGCGTTAATAAAGCAGCGTAATCGTTATAGCGGTTCTGATAGCAATGAGGTACACAGGATTTTTTTCCTATTCCCTATTCCCTATTCCCTATTCCCTTTTTTGGAAGATAGACTAGAGCTACTATCAGTAACTAGGTCAGACCCTTGAGGTAGCTGACCCATGGTAGTACTCAGAACAGTAAACAGTTGTTGCAAATTTTCCAAATTTTGCTGAATAGTCTGGCGTCCTTGTTGTACCTGCTGTAGGTGAAATTGCTTCAGTTCAGTGTAAGGTCCATTGCCCATAAACTCTGAACCAACTTCGTTGTTGATTTCACCATCAACAATATTCATGCGAGTACGCATTTGACAATCAGAGGTTGGCTGGTCTAGCTCAGCTGAGGAATGAGGAGCTGGGCTAGATGAGGATACCCAAGTCGTAATTTCTAACTCCACTGCTTCACCTAGGGATAGGGTCAGGGCATCCCTAATGTTACCTGCCTTGATTTGTTGTTTAAAGTCGTCTTTAGTGGTCATAGATTTTTTTGTTGCCCTAGTCCTTAGTTCTTAGTTCTTAGTTTTTAGTAGTCAGCTAACAGTCTACTGGTAATTACAAGCGATGCAGCGCCGACCTGCGGGGGTTTCCCCCACTCCCGCTTTGCATCAAGAAAATGACTAATCACCAATTACTATACCTATTGCCAAAAATCAGTAACTTCATATCCTAGTTCCTGTAACATTCGATGGAGTAGGGGTAAGCTAAGACCAATAACATTACTATGACAGCCTTCGATTTTGTCAACAAAGATTCCCCCTCTACCTTCCAAAGCAAAGGCACCAGCACATTTAAGGGGTTCACCAGTAGCAACATAGGCTTCTATAGCGCGATCGCTTACATTGGCAAAATAAACTCGTGTTACACCACAGCGCACTATGGTTTTGTTCCGAGATAAATCAATTAAAGCATGACCTGTATAGAGTTCTCCAGTAGTCCCTCGCATCTTTTGCCAACGAGCGATTGCTTCAGAGGGGTTAGCGGGTTTGCCATAAATCCCACCCTCCATACTCAATACAGAATCACAGCCTAATACCAGAGCGTCACTAAATTGATCAGCAACAGTTTTTGCTTTTTGTTCAGCTAGAATCTGCACTAACGTTGCTGGTTCTGGATGCTGCACTTGAGATTCGTCAAAATTGCTTTGGCAGACCACCGGTTCAATACCAGCAGTTTGCAACAATCGTCTGCGAGCATTAGAAGCTGAAGCTAATACAAAAGTCGGCACATCCATATAGCAATTTTCAGAAACGTTTGAGCGACATTGCTTATTTTTTTAAGGCAATAGGCAAGAGGGTTTTAAGGAAATCAGCGTCAAAAAAGACTGTACCTGATTAGCACGCCTTTGGCGAACAACTAAACAACCAAACAACCAAACAACCTGTAACCTTCAACCCTTCAAACCTGCTACCTTGGCCTTTAGGCCACCCTACGCGAACAACTGTTTAATAGTTCACTGAAAAGGACTTAACCACTGCCTCCAATAAATTTTTGGTCTTACCCCAGCGTCGTTCGGTGGTGGAAGCATTGAAGGTGTAGAGCTTGCCACGGTTGACCACCACACTGGCGAGGTTGTGCCGTTCTTGGTTGGGAAGTTGGACGTTGTATTCTAAAAGGTAATACGTCTTTTCTGCTACCTCACGAGCTTCAGCATTAACCAACTCGGCTGTGCGACCAGAATCGGGAGGAGCAATGGCATTTTTTTGCAGCTGATACCCCACTTCTGAGGGTGTACCTAAATCAGCAAGGCTCTTGCCTTCCGGCACTGGGCTAATCACCACACTAACATTTTCGGTGGTTTCTATAATATCGTGGAACACTACATCGGGTCCATCAGTCACCTTGATCGGGACCCAACCGTTGGGATACAAAAACTGATAACCGTTAAGGCTGTCTACATAGCTTTGTAGACCACTGGCACCAGTTGTGCAGCCATGTATAGCCAGACTCAACACTAGCAGCAGTAGTGGTGCAATTTTCTTGAGCATCTCTTTGAGCATCTCTATTAAACGTCAACTCAGCTGCTTAATTGTCTCATCTTTAACTAATCGTACTTGCCCCTATGTATTTTCTGTTACCGGTTGGACACTCACCAGATGTGTGATAGATAGTTAAGTCAAGTTAATAGAGCGATTTTAGACAACTGCACACGGTAACAATTCTGGAAATCATCAGGCTTTGTAAGGAATACCATGAAACCAACTTATTTAACTATCTCTAGTCTAGGACTTGCCACAATACTGACTGGATTTACCGCAACTGTCTATGCTCAGCAGGAGCCACTTCCAGTTCCAGTCATTATCCGATCTGAGCCAGATAATCAAAAGCCTACGTCAAAGCAAGAGCCAACTAATACTGAAGCCCAACCTGTGGAGGAGAAACCAGCTACTACTCAAGCCCAACCTGTGGAGGAGAAACCAGCTACTACTCAAGCCCAACCTGTGGAGGAGAAACCAGCTACTACTCAAGCCCAACCTGTGGAGGAGAAACCAGCTACTACTGAAAAACCCTCTGTTGAGAAAGACCCTTTTAATACGGAATTGCCAGTGAGAACTATACCCCGGATGAGTGCTGTTGAATTCTACAACCGGGGCGTGGATCAACTAGATAATGGTAATTATCCAGAGGCAATGGCAAATTTCAAACAGGCTTTGCAGCTGGAACCCTATGACCCTGATATAAACTACAATCTCGGCTACGTCCACCACATTCAGGGGAATTATCAAGAAGCGATTGATAATTACACTGCTGCTATCAAGATTAAAACCGACTATGGTGAAGCCTATAGCAACCGTGGTTATGCCTATTTTGTGCAAAAGAAGTTCATCGAAGCGATCGCTGATTTTTCCAAGGCTATTGCTCTGACACCCGATAATGATACGGTTTATCTCAGTCGAGGTAATGCCTACAGTGAAGTAGATAACTATTTCCAAGCAATTGCGGATTACGATCGAGCTCTCTCGATTAACCCTAAAAATGCTATGGCTTACTACCAACGCGGTTTAACTCGCAGTAAGCTCAAACAGTATCAAGCTGCTGTAGCTGATTACACAGAAACTCTAAAAATTGAACCCACTTTTGCCGATGCGTTTTATAAACGGGGTCTAGCCAGACTTGACCTCAATAAGGTTGAGGAAGCGATTCAGGATTTCAAAAAAGCGGCTGATTTATTCCAAGAACAAGGCAGAACTGAAAATTATCAAGAAGCGATGGAAGCCATCAAAAAGCTTTAATGGCAACCAGACCCTTGAACTGAAGTGGCTTTTCAACAGCTTTCTTCTGTGCAGTACCTAGCTCACACCAGAGGCTGAGAAAGCCACAAAGATCAAGCCACTTACTAAAATCAGGGCTGTTAGACCCAAGATCAGGTAGTTGCGCTTTTCTGCTGCAGTGGGTGGCTCTGCCTGGTAAACTTTTGGCTCTTTAGCAAAATTGTTTAAACGCCCGCCCTCTTCTACTGTATATGGCATGGATTACAACCTTTTTTTACTTTATTTATATAAATGTAACAAAGAATGTAACAAAAATTGGCATAACTACTCTTCAGTTTTCCTGATTAGCTTGATTTGTTACGTTAAAGTATTAATCCAGTCCTAGACCTTGACAAGTTCTTTGATCTATGAATTTGTAAGCTAGCTAATGGTACCAGTCAAGGGTGAGCTAGCGCTAGCATAGTTTTTAATTGGAATACGACCAGCTAGGTAAGCCAGACGACCAGCTTCGGTGGCCATTCCCATCGCTTTTCCCATCATGATCGGATTACCTGCTAATGCGATCGCACTATTAATCAATAACGCATCTGCCCCTAACTCCATCCCATAGGTGGCTTCACTGGGGCTACCTATGCCAGCATCTACCACCACCGGCACTCCAGCTTCCTCAATGATGATTTCAATATTGGCAGCATTCTTGATGCCCTGTCCCGAACCAATGGGTGAACCCAAAGGCATCACCGTAGCACATCCTATCTCTTCTAGGCGTTTGGCTAATAACGGATCCGCATTAATATAGGGTAAAACCGCAAACCCTTCTTTTACCAGTTGCTCTGCTGCCTGTAGAGTACCAATGGGGTCAGGGAGTAAATACTTAGGATCAGGAATCACTTCCAGTTTCACAAAATTATTGTCTTCTTGACCCAATAGCTTCGCCATTTCCCGACCAAGCCGTGCCACTCGCACCGCTTCTTCCGCCGTTTTACAGCCTGCGGTGTTGGGTAACATCCACAGTTTCCTCCAATCCAGGGATTCCGCTAGCCCTTCGTGTCCTGGTGCTTTAGTTTGTACCCGACGCACAGCCACCGTTACAATTTCACTGCCACTAGCGGCAATACTTTCAGCCATTACCTGTTGAGAGTCATACTTACCTGTGCCAGTCATCAGACGAGACCGAAAGGTTTTTCCCGCAATGGTGAGTAAATCAGCTGGGGATGGTTCCTTCCCATTGTCAGAGTGAGAGTCCCGGACCGTACCAGAATTATAGTGCAGCACTGGTGTTGAGGAGGAGTTACTAGATAATCTTATTAGATTAGGACTGCTTTGACTTGAGGCTGGTTGATGGTAAAGTCGGTCGTATCGAAATTGATCTAACAATGGGTCAGACTTTTGCTTCTCAATCAGGTCAGCCAGCAACAAAGCTGTTACCGGAGCCAGCAAAATACCGTTGCGGTAGTGACCCGTAGCCAGGCTCAGGTTTTGGCAAGGACCAGTGCCAAGAATTGGTAATTCGTCAGGTGTTGCTGGTCGAAATCCCCACCAACACTCATGAATCGACCAGTGTTGGATTTCCGGATATAGCCGGATAGCTGATTCTAACAAACGGTTAATTCCAGCAGTAGTGTTGTCAGGCTGCCAACCCACATCCTCTACTGTTGCACCAATCAGAATTCGTCCATCTCGACGGGGGACTAGATAAACCTCAGAGCCATGTAACACTCGCTGTAGTGGCAAGGGGTGTTGATAATTTTTAGTGGCTTTTACTGACAGCATCTGACCTTTTTTTGGAGCCACTGGCAAGGGCAACAGTTGATTAGACCAGGCTCCAGTTGCCAGGACATAATGGTCTGCATGGAGTTCCCCTGCGGAGGTTCTAATCCCAGAGACTAAGCGATTGCGCTGCTGAATTGCCTCCACAGCTATCCCTTCACGCAGCTCTACTCCCCATTCTTGGGCAGCCAGTCCCAGGGCTTTACTGAGTGCTTGGGGAACCACCTGAGCATCTTCTGGGTACCACCAACCACCAACCACTTCTGAGCTTAAACCGGATTGATAGCAATGAATTGTATCTTTGTCTAACCAGTCAGCAACTCCGGTTTGGTTGCTGAGCTGGTGTTGCTGATTTCCTGCTGCCCCTTCATAGACCGGTGCTAAAAAGCCACAGGGCCAATAGCCCGTTGCCACACCAGTCATCTGTTCCAGTTTGGTACACCATTGAGGATACAGTGAGTGGGACCACAAGCCTAAATCTAGCATCGGACCAATGGGGAGCGCTTCTGAGAATGGTGCTAACATTCCCGCTGCAGCTAGGGTGGCACCTTCTTGGAAATTGCGGGTGACAACAGTTACTGTTGCCCCACGCTGTTTCAGTTCTACAGCGATCGCTAAACCGATAATGCCACCGCCAATAATCAGAATGTCACTTGCTGCTTTCATAGGTTAAGGAGAGTGGAGACTAGGGATTGGGGAAAGTATCAAGGATGAACTATCAAGGATGAACTATTAAGTATGAAGTATCAAGGATGAACTATTAAGTATGAAGTGGGAAGTGGGAAGTGTAACTCGTAGGTTGTGGATAACGTTTTTAGTCAACCTTAAGTCCGATCAACCCATTTCCTCCTTCAACCTTTATTTTTTATCCTTTTTACTTCAAGCTTTATTCTTCAACCTTTATTTTTCATCCTTTCTGCTTTTGACCCATCCCCTAATCCCCAATCTCTAATCTCTTCCCCAACCTTTTAAACAACTACAGGTAGTGCCCTTTACCATAGGGCTGGTATGGGGTCATTATCTTCGTATACTACTGTACCAGAACTTCCTGTAGTTGCTGAGCTTGCTGTAGTCGCTGGAGCACTAGACTCACTGATGACGGTAGTTCCTTGAGCAACAGTATCCTCCTCTGGCTGTGCAAAGGGATCAGTTGTAGTCGGCTGTGCTTGTGCGATCGGTTGCTCTGGTTGAATACTCGGTGTTTCAGCTTCTGTAGTTGATGGGTCTTCTAACAGTGCTGTATCCGTTGGTTCTGCCTCCTCCTGGTTCCTACCCAGATTAAAGAAGGGAATGTTAAAGCGAGAAGCCTTTTCTTCCTCAGCTTCAGGAATTGGTTCTACTTGATTTGCACTCTGGGGAGCCTCTTCGATTTGGCGACCCTTACAAGCACTAACTGCTCCTAGGAGAGCAACCAGGACTAATAATTTGGTAGTTAACCTCATATATTTGTTCATACTCTGATTCGATATCAAGAATTGTGTTTCCATGACTTAATACCTGTGTGTCGAAGTAGGGAATTTACAGATGTGTCCCTTTTCGGTGAACACACCCGCCCATAATATACCAGTTGAGTTCTCCGGAGGTCACTAGAAAAGAAAATTGTTCATTTTCTTGATGCAAAGGGCGAGTAGGGGTTTCCCCCTTTGGCCGACTGCATCGGTTTGACCCTATCCCCTGCACCCATCTAGCGCACCGGTATGATTTTTACCCAAGGCGCGGAAATCGTCTTGTGAATTACCAGACTCCAAGCTGACGCTACGGTACTGGCTTGTCACTTGACCGGGGATTGCCTAAGTTGAGTTTTGCGACTAAGCTGAGGTTTTACATCCCCGACCTGTTGCAACAGTCCCACGCCCATCAGACCGATAGCATTTCGATTACGTGAACGTGGGATAGGTCAACAGGTTTTTTTTGACTTGGTTATTGTCAATCTAATTTACTGTCAACATAAGCATTCAGCCGTCAGCTGTCAGCCGTCACGTTATTTTATTCAAAAGCACCAATCAGTAGGTTGGCCTTTGGCTGATAGCTGATAGCTGATAGCTGATAGCTGATAGCTGATAGCTGATAGATTAACTTTCAACATTATCATGTTTCTAGTAAATTTTTGATCATTTTGTTGATCAATTTGGATTTTTTCCCGGGATTGACCAGATCAAAATTACTTGGAGGATGTCCAGGTATCCCGAGACCAAAATTGCCTATGATGGCACGAGACTTATGGCATCCCCCAACTCTCAACCATTAGTTAACCATTAGTTAACCATTGCTAAATGTGCCTTAGCTTACATTCTGTTAGCACTGATGGGGAGATCGGGTAACAGAGGATGATTCAAAAGCTAACTGACTCAGTGCGATCGCTAACTGCTTCTGCTAATACACAGTTAACTGTTTTAGTCAACTGTTCTAGTTAACTGTTTTAGTTAACTTATCTACTTTTATAGGGTTGCTTAGTGACGGGTAACAGTCAACAGTCAACAGTCAACAGTTAACCATAAATCCTCAATTTAACTATGTCTTAACTTATGCCTTAACTTATGCTTTAAGCTAGGCTAGTTAAGTCTGCTATTCACTCATTATCCCTATTCTGACTAAACTACAGGTTAGCACTACTATGCTTTGGTTAATATTCGCTAGTCTAACAGCTCTTTTTGCCTCTGGCAAGGATTTGACGAGTAAGCGAGGGCTCAAAAATGTTGATGCTTACATTATTTCTTGGGCAGTATTATTTTTTTCTTTACCTGTTTTACTGCCCCTCCTTTTTGTGATTGAAATTCCGGAATTAGGCCAAAATTTTGGCTTAGCCTTAATGGTCGGAGGGTCTCTGAATGTGGTAGCGATGAGCTTGTATATCCAAGCATTGAGTCGGTCTGACTTATCCATTACCGTTCCCTTTATGACCTTCACCCCGTTATTTTTATTAGTGACATCCCCAATCATTGTTGGAGAATATCCCACCCCCTTAGATATGGGAGGAATTCTCATGATTGTGGTTGGGTCTTATAGCTTAAATTTGAAAGAGAAAAGAAACGGTTACCTCGCCCCTTTTAAAGGGCTACTCAAGCAACGAGGCCCTCAGCTAATGTTAACCGTAGCTTTAATTTTTAGTATTACCTCAAACGTTGATAAGGTGGGGGTACAAAATTCATCTCCAATATTTTGGGCAATTGCGATGCATAGCTTTATTGCTACAGGTATGGGAGTGATAATGCTGTCTAAATCAAGAAGTAAATTAAACCAAATTCCAAAATATTTACTATCTATAGTTCCTATTGGTTTCTTTCAGGCCGGAGTAATTTTGTGCCAAATGACAGCTCTGGAAATGACCTTTGTTAGCCACGTGATCGCTGTTAAACGCATGAGTGTTTTAATTAGTGTAATCTTAGGATGTCTAATTTTTAAAGAACCAGGAATTCAGGAAAGAGCAACTGGAGCAGCAATTATGGTATTGGGAGTTTTACTAATTAGTTTATCGGGACATTAGGATTGGGTTTTGGGTAGGGAGCAGGGAATAGGCAAAAGATGTAGGGTGGGCAGTGCTTAGCAAACCAATTGTCAGCGTTTAAATTAGTATGATGCACTGCCCACCAGACCAGCAAAAGATGTAGGGTGGGTAGTGCTTATTAAGGCAAAAGTAATAGATGTAGGGTGGGCAGTGCTTAGCAAACCAATTGTCAGCGTTTAAATTGGTATGATGCACTGCCCACCAGACCAGCAAAAGATGTAGGGTGGGTAGTGCTTATTAAGGCAAAAGTAATAGATGTAGGGTGGGCAGTGCTTAGCAAACCAATTGTCAGCGTTTAAATTAGTATGATGCACTGCCCACCAGACCAGCAAAAGATGTAGGGTGGGTAGTGCTTATTAAGGCAAAAGTAATAGATGTAGGGTGGGCAGTGCTTAGCAAACCAATTGTCAGCGTTTAAATTGGTATGATGCACTGCCCACCAGACCAGCAAAAGATGTAGGGTGGGTAGTGCTTATTAAGGCAAAAGTAATAGATGTAGGGTGGGCAGTGCTTAGCAAACCAATTGTCAGCGTTTAAATTGGTATGATGCACTGCCCACCAGACCAGCAAAAGATGTAGGGTGGGTAGTGCTTATTAAGGCAAAAGTAATAGATGTAGGGTGGGCAGTGCTTAGCAAACCAATTGTCAGCGTTTAAATTGGTATGATGCACTGCCCACCAGACCATTAATTTTATTAAAAAGCTAAACAAATAACTCCTATTTTCTAGTTAATTTTATGTCGGTGGGCAGTGCCGATAAAACCGATTACAAGTTGATAGTATCCGTCTGCTCCACTGCCCACCCTACGATTAATCTATTCCCAATTCTAAATTCTAAATTCTAAATTCTAAATTCTAAATTCTAAATTCTAAATTCTAAATTCTAAATTCCCCATTTCCTAATAAAAAAAAATTCCTAAACCCCTTGACAATTAGTAAATAAATTAATATATTAATATTATACACAGTTCAAACATAAAACTCCAAATGACTAACAACATGAATCCCAACTCAGATCACAATCTCAACAATCCTAATTGCCCAGAAAACTCTGGTGACCAATGCCGTAAGTGCAAAAAAGCCAAGCACGTCTTGGTCGGTACTCCTGAACAGGTTCGCAACAGCATTAATGCCGTGTATGCCCTTAAGTATGCACACCCCGACGAATGGAGCACTCTGGAGCCTACCGGAAAGCCTGGTCAGGTGATGACCTTTTTGATTCGATATTTCCACGTAGACTAGGATAGGAATTTGCCAGGGATGAAAATCCCTGGCCAACAGGAATCGTGAAGGTTGTTTTGTGAAGCAGGATGAAGCAGTATGAGTTGGGATGTTGTTGGTTTCCAGCAGTTGCTGACTAATTCAACAACAACGTAATAGTCAATTTGGAGTTATTATGTCAGAAGTACAGCTTAGTTGTACTTCTGACATATTGAAAAATTCAATGCGGTCAAGAATTGGGCTTAACCAAACTTGACCGATTTTTTTTAGGAAGTCGGGAGTCGGGAATCGGGAATCGGGAGTCGGTAGCACAACAGTCACTTACCCCTTGAAGGGTTATATTCAAGCATAAGATTGACGGATTACTTGTATCTTCCCACTAGATACAGTTTCGGGTTTTGGACTGACGCTAATTTCAATAGTTTGACCTAATGCTACCAAAAAAAATAACAGTTTTTCCAAGGAAAACCCTTGCAAGCGACCATTTTTTAAATCCATGACTTGAAGAGGATCAATTTTAAAAATCATAGCCACATCTGAATCAGCCAACTGCCTTTCATCAATAATATCGAAAATGAGTGAAGCTAGTTTAACCTTAGCCAACTTTTCTTCAGCATTAATAAATCCTAAATCAGCAAAAATGTTACCTGAGCTTACAGTATAATCTGGCATTATTTTATCCTTGGTGCTATTAATCTTGTTGTTTGGCAATATCTTGTGCTTGTTTTAGGCGTTCTTTAATTAAATCCATAGTCTGCTTTGGAGTTTTAATACCTGTCTTTGACTTTTTTTTAAAGGCGTGGAGAACATAAATAGTATTCCCAAGTTTTACAGCATATACTGTTCTGTAAGTATCTGTTTTATAATCGCTGACAATTTCAAACACTCCATTTAATTATTTCAAAGGTTTAATATGAGGATTATTTTGGTTTTTTTGAACCCGATAGAGAATGTAACCAACTTCATCAATGACATCTTCAGGAAACCCTAAAAGTTCCTTTTTTGAAGGTCCAACCCAAATAACAGTTTTCAGTAATTCATCTCCCATTTTTAAATTTGGCATCTAGATTGTAAAGTTGCTCTTGTTCACTTCCTTGTGGGTAAACCCTCTTGGCAAAGAGGATCCTGGGATTAGCTTTATCTCCGTTAAGCAAAAGGAATTGACAGAGCACTTTTATCCATAGTACCTAGCAACATTCATCAGCGACTCCATCAATAAATAATCAAATATAGCATTTATTGCAGTTGTGAGGTACACATTAGTTTTTCCCACTTCCGATTTTCCACTTCCCTTTTCCCTGCTCCCTGCTCCCTGCTCCCGTCTTGATGCAAAGCGCGAGTGGGGGAAACCACGGCATTCGCTCATGGCGGAGACCGCCTTTGGCGGCGCTGCCTCCCCAAGACCGCGCTGCATTGCTGCTCCCTAAAAACCATAAATTTGTACCTCACAAGTTGTATAATTGCTATAATCTACAATAGAATGTAGTGCCCTATAAATAGTATGATATGTCTGAAGGAGTGCAAGACAAATGCGAATCAGCAGGGAGAGACTGCAATATCCCCCAGGTTTATTAAATTAGGGTAGACGGGGTTAAAGGATCTATGCTGAGAAGGTTGATATGGTCAAATATCGGTTTCATTTTGTTGTTAGAACTGCTTTAGAAAAAGACAACTGGAAGATTACGGCAGACCCTTACGAAATTAGGATCGATGATGTCTATTTTGAGATTGATTTAGGAGCGGAGCAACTATTAGCAGCAGAACGAAAAAATCAGAAAATTGCTGTTGAAGTCAAAAGTTTTATCAGCCCATCCAAGGTTTCCGACTTTCATATGGCATTGGGGCAATTCCTAAACTACCGAGATGCACTGGCAAGGATGGAAGCCGATCGCCAGCTTTATTTGGCTGTGCGAGAGCCAATTTATGAGAGTTTTTTCCAGCGACGCTTCATCATGGCAGCAGTTGATCGTTATCAGATTAGATTACTAATTTATGATGTGAAACAGGAGGTAATTGTTCAATGGCTGTAGAGCAATATCGCCAGTATATTCGAAATCTTCTTTCGGAACGTGCTCAACGGGCTTCACGGCAAACAATTGCACCAGAGTATGAGGTTCAGACTGTCTTTGATACAGAGCAGGATCACTACCAACTACTCTATGTTGGTTGGCGTGGGAATAAACGTGATTTTGGCTGTATTTTACATGTTGATATCAAGGGTGGAAAAATTTGGATTCAGCATGACGGCACCGAAGAAGGACTTGCTAACCGATTAGTGGAAATGGGAGTTCCAAAACAGGATATTGTTTTAGCTTTTCATGAACCTGAAGTACGCCAGTATACTGGTTTTGGTATAGGTGACGGGATTGTTAATTAATCTAAAGACTTCTTGCAGAAGTCGGGAACAGGGAATAGGGAACAGGGAACAGGGAACAGTGGAAAAGAATTGACCCAAACACGATCAGGCGTAGATGTAGGGTGGGCAGTGCTGATCAAACCAATGGTCAGCTTTTAAATTGCTCTGATGCACTGCCCACCTGACTAACGATTAATTTTATTAAAAAGCTAAACTCTTTATTGTCCGTGAGCAGTGCTGATAAAATCTATTAAAACCTATTATTATTCGTTTTATAAAATGCCCACCTACGATTAATAGTATTACTAGTTTATAGTTAATTTTAGGTTGGTGGGCAGTGCTGATAAAATCGATTAAACCCTAATATTATCCGTCTTAGGCACTGCCCACCCTACGATGAATTTATGATTAATTTATTCTCTTAGATTGTCGCGCGGGCAGGATGCCAGTTTCATGCTTATTGTCGCGCGGGCAGGATGCCCACTCTACTTCTATGGATTTGAAGACTGAGGCAACAGGATCTCTTGTGCTTGTTTTATGATCGACTGCATCAAGAAAGAATCAAATCTTATTACTACTCCCTGTTCCCTGTTCCCTATTCCCTACTCCCTACTCCCTACTCCCTACTCCCTCCAAGCGCAAAAAATGCATATTTCCCCCTTCATCCCCTGCGACAATGGTGACATCATCTGGTGCAACGGCACAACAGTTGATCGCACTTTCTCCAGTAAACGTAGCAATAACTTCCCTAGTCTCGAAATCCCAGACTTGGAGTGTTTTATCGGAAGATGCAGAAATCACTAGCTTACCGTTGGATGTTACTTTGATCCGATTTATGGAGTCGGTATGACCTGTAAAAGTAAATATTTCCTCTCGCTTTTCCAAATCCCAAATTTTGATAGTATTATCCTCTGAGCCAGACACGACGTAGTTACCATCAGGGGTTACGGCGAGAGTATTGACTGAATCCCCATGACCTGTAAGGGTGAAACATTCCTTTCTAGTTTCTAGATTCCAAATTTTGATAGTTTTATCCTTGGAGCCAGAAACCAAATACTTACCATCTGGGGTGATAGCTAAACTAGTTATTTCCTGGCGATGACCTTTGAGGAGAAAACGTAACTTTCTGGTTTGGAGATTCCAAACTTTAATAGTGCTGTTAGTTGAACCAGCGATTACATAGTTGCCATCTGGCGTGATTGATATGCTTGTTAGAGATTCATAAAATACTAATGCTAATACTGAGACTACTAGTGGAATTAAAGATAATCCACACCAAATTAATATTTTTGACAACCAAGATAATGGTAATTTAATAAAAATTATTTTCCAAGAAAATACTAACAACGATATACTAGCAATAGGGATTAACAAGCATAAAGCAATAAATCTCAACTGCGAGGGAGTTCGCAAATCAAATTTATGATTTTTTTGCTTTAAGTCCCAGGCAGTAAAAAAATAACAAGAATTAAACAAATCTAGATGTTTATTTATAAAAATAATTTCATCTTTATATGGTATTTTAGCTAGTGTAATAATTTCTTTTTTACCGAAAAATTGGCTTGATTCATCTACTTTAAAATTTGAGTACATCTTAGGAGCTTTTTGAAATTGATTTTTGTGTTTTTTATTGCCAATCATCAAGCTCACAAGTAATTTAACAAAAAAGAAAATATTAATTAAAAATCCAATGATGACGGGTGATTTAAAAAGTAATAAGTGAAAATTATCATTCAATCTGATCCTAGGATAAAACTTGTGTTTAACAATTAAAAACAAAGTTATACCTAAGCTTAGTAAGCTATAAGTTAAATTAATAATTAGTGCTTTTATCCACCAGTCAAATATTTTATCTATAATTTCTACAAATCTATTTTTTATTCGGGAAAACCTATATGGATATTTATCAGTAGCAAAGTTTAAAATTTGGGTATTTTTTTCTAAATCATAAACTGTAACTCTGTTATAGGGTAAGCTAAAAATTACTTGTTTGCCATTGGTAGTAATGGTTACATCATTTACATATTTGTTATCATTGAGAACTTTATTATTATTTTTTTCTAAGCCTAAATTCCACACTTTAAGGGTTTTATCTTTGGAAGCAGAAATAAATCGTTTACCATCAGGTGTAAACGCAATATCAACTATCGGAGCAGTATGACCTTCGAGATGACCTTTGAATTGATAATGAAACTTAACTTGGTCGGATTCCTGATTTGTTTCTAAATCCCAAACCATTGAAAAATTATCACTGTAAACAGCAATCATCGACTTGCCATCAGGGGCAAGGGTAATGGAATATAATTTCTCCCTTGTCTCAGTATTGTGAGATGGATCGAGTGGATCGAGCTCGGAAAGCACACGGCTTATGGGGTGTAATTTCTCCCTTGTCTCAGTATTGTGAGATGGAGCCAGTAGGTAAAACATTTCAGGGCTTTCTAAACTCCAAATCGTAATAGCTCCATTATCTGATCCATAAATTAAGTGATTATCAGAGGTGATAGCAACAGTTTTCACTAAGTTTCCATTATATTCTCGAGTTAATTCTTCTTTTCCTGTTTCTAGGTTCCAGACTATGATATGGTGATAAACCTCCACAATTGATGCTGAAACCGCTTTGTTGCCATCGGGAGTAATCACTAAAGCAACTATAGGGGTACTATGACCATTAAATGTTAATATTTCTTGACCTGTTGCTGAATTCCAGACTTTAACAGTGTTATCAGAGGCACCAGAAATTACCCTGGTTCCATCGGGAGTCACCGCTACAGCATTTACAGGAGCACTATGACCATTAAATCTCAGTATTTCTTTACCTGTTGCTAAATTCCAGACCCTAATCGTATTATCAGAGGCACCAGAAATTACCCTGGTGCCATCAGGAGTAACTGCTACAGCATTTACTGGAGAAGTATGGCCTGTTAATGTTAAGACTTCTGCACCTGTATTCAAATCCCACACTTTAACGGTGTGGTCAGATGAACCAGAAATTACCCTGGTGCCATCTGGTGTGACAGCAACGGCATTTACCGAGTCACCATGACCACTAAGGGTAGATAGTAAGGGTCCAGTAGGGGAAGTTAACGTAGCTCTCAAGCTACGCAAACAAGTAGTTTCAGTTTGCGGTATCTGTTGTAATAATCGTTGAATGTCTGGGCTATCAAAATCTAGTAAACGCCCTGAGAGTTGCCCTGCTAATTGGGTTGGATCTTGAGTTAGGATATGTGTTGATAACCGCAATGCTCCCTGAATTAACTTCAGGGATTGTATCGTTTGCTCGCTGTAGTCTGGATGATATAAGTCTATATTATCAATCAACTCATAATCTTCAATCAGTGCCTTTATACCAAATTCAGGATGATTAAGTTTGGCTTCGATAAACTCATAATTACTCAACAAACGAGATAATTTGTTAAGGTTCCCACCTTCTAACCATAAACGGGGAATTTCACCCAAGAAATGCTCTATTTCTTCTGGTGACTTTTGCCCTAACCAACTGCGAAGATTACTCATAATTCAAGGGGTGTATCTCACTTTTGCTATTTGAGCCGGTGGTGCATTACGGGGCTGGCTGTCAAAACCAAGCACGAAGAGGCGGAAAATTAGGGCAACCGCCCCTAAGGCACCCTACAAAACTGCGAAGATTACTCATAACTCCAGCCCTTCTGTCATATTATCCGCAACTTCAACACTAATATTAGGTAACATCATACCCGCCGCTTGCACAATATCCTGTCGATGCAAAAAATCTCGGAAACTTTCGTGATAAAATCGATAACGTGGTGGTCGATAAGTTTCTTGCTTATGTAAAAATTGCTGCCATCCATCAAGCACTTCCTGCACGGTAAATTCATCCTGCTTAGAATAGTTGGCAATTATTTGACGAGAAGCCGCACTACGTAAGGCACACATCACATAAACAATTTTAATTTTATCCCTAGGTAAAGGCTTGGTTGTCATCCCCATCAGCTGCCAATGGTTTTCGTAATAGCCTTGTAACCCTACCGGTAATTCATTCAAGGGTTTATCATTATAAAAGCCATCGGCTATGGCTGGCAACACACAGCGCAAATACATAAAGTTATTTTCGCTTTTTCCCGCAATCTCTTCCACAAACTCTTGATTAGATAGGGCACGTTGCTTTTTAATCCACTGACTCAATCCCGGTTTATAGTCTGGATGATTCAGCAATTGCCAAATATACTCCTTTACATCTCGATGGCTTTGTTGAGAGTTTGCCCTTAAATCCAATTCTTCGGTTGGTGTACTCGGGGATAACCGCAGCCTTTTCTCATTCTGATTATAGGGTCTTCTGGTCAGGATAAAATAAACACGGTCTGGCACAATAGTCGGTAAATATAAAAGATTACCAGCTCCTTCTTGGTCAACTTCATCCAAGGCATCCACAACAATCACCAACCGTTCACCGGCAGATAATTTTTCCCTAACTTTAGCCAACAACGCTGATAAATCGGCATCTTGAGCATCTGGCAACTGGTAACGAGTGATCAATTGTTGACGGATTTTCTTGAGGAATAATTCTGGACGATTCATGCCCTCAGCACGACTATTAAAAAAGCAAATTGCGTCTGGATTGTCTAATACATATTTAGCAGCAATGGCGCTTTTACCCATGCCAGCATCACCAATAACCGTAAAGTAGCCCTGAGCAGTGTTGCTGAAAAATTCTTCAATAGCCTTAAAGACAAACTCACGTCCGCAAAATAAGTGAGTTTTGTCTTGAATAAATTGTTTAAATTCTGGTGGTAACTGGTGTTGAGGCTCCCAGTCTTTTCTGTCAACGATATCAGTTGGTTTAATCTTTAGAACCTTACAAATATTTCTAACTGCCCATCTTTCCACTCCATGGGGACAATCTTTAGTACCAAGCAAGCGCTTAACGGTATCCACAGAGACATTGGCTTGCTGTGCTAGTTTCTCTTGAGTCAGTTTAGCGTCTTTGTAAGCTTGTTTGAGTCTGGCTTTACCTTGCTGACTCGATCGCACTTTGTCAGATTCACGCATTTTGATTTTAGGGAGTCGGGAGTCGGGAGTCGGGAGTCGGGAGTCGGGAGTCGGTAAGCATTCAGCGGTCAGCGGTCAGCGGTCAGCCGTTAGCTTTGTGGCACAGGCTTCGACGTTGTGACTTTACGCTTACCTGTTTTCTTCAAAAGTTCCGTAGCTTGCCCATAGCCCATAAGCTGATAGCTGATAGCTGATAGCTGATAGCTGATAGCTGATAGCTGAATGCTTAATTAGGGCAGATAGGTTTTCTTGATTTACCTATTTGCCCTAATCTATTTTACAGCATTTTTCATAGCTATGAGGTACAGAATATTTTTTCCCTCTTCCCTTTTCTTTCTTCTCTGCTCTTTCCCCCCCTTATTAAGGGGGGTTAGGGGGGATCGCTGCTCCCTGCTCCCTAAAAGCCAGTAGGGCAAAACCTAACATCAACTAAACCCATTTGCCCTTGCTGTAGATAGTTTCCTCTGAATAAGATACGAATATCAGCAGCCAACGATAGAAGATTGAGGAGATCAACAATGGCATTTAGTTTTTCTAAGAAGCGACAAATTAAGGATGACAACCGTGATCTCAAAAGTGATATCAAAGAAGAAATCATCCGGGAATTATTACGACAAGTAAGACATAGTTACAACCTTGCTCTTGGTGTAACTGCGGCATCAGCGTTGATGACTTTATGTGGTGTCGGGCTTTTGTATATTGACAAAGTGTCGGAAGCAAGCTTGACAGCATCGGGCGGAGTTTTGGGGACTATTACTAGTGTCCAATTCGCGAAGGATTCAAAGGAAGAGTTAGAGGAAATGATGGAGAAGTTGTTAGATGAAACCTAAGCATTCAGCCGTCAGCTATCAGCCGTCAGCCGTTGGCCACAAGCCTTTAGCTGTTTCCGTAGCGCATTAGCTGATAGCTGAATGCTTACCTGACATCAGTACAAAAAAACGTAATAGGGGAGGCGATAACAATCAATTTTAGTACTGAAAGCATCAAATCTGATTATTTTTACCTGTTCGCTGTTCCATACTTTGAGTTTGACCCGGTGGGTGGAATGGGCATCTTGCCCGTTTCCGTGGAATGGGCATCTTGCCCGTTTCCTACTAACCCTACTCAATTCACCAACTTAGAACATTCTCGTTGGGTTACTTTATGGCGATAGCGAAACATTTGCTCTAATTGCAGCGTTACTAACCAACCAAACATATCTTCGACTAACGCTCCTCCTGGTAAGGCAAATTCAATGGAATCAGTTAGCCTAGTTTTCTGATCTTCTCGAATAAATTGATGGCGATGAACCCAATAGTCAAAGGGTCCTTCTTGTTGTTGATCACTGAAGAGTCGGTATTGCTCATACTCGGTATGAACAGCAATCCACTCTAAGGGAATTAGACCAAGAAAAATCCGAAATTCCGAAACTGCTCCAATCCCTAAACCCCCCTCACGACGGATCACCTGGATTGGTTGCCAGGGTGGAGTGAGCAGATCGAGAATATCATCTCGCTCATGAAAGGTCCAAACTATCTCAACTGGTGCATTGATCACAGTAGAATAGTTAAAGTGCAGCATTAGATACCCAGTTATATCAAGTCAGGTTGAATACCCATAATTATAGGGAGGGTGGGAAGTGTGGGGAGATGGGGAGATGGGGAGATTTTTATTAAGGGTAATTATCCCAACATGATATTAGACATAAATCTAAAACGCTGGTTTGGAGACTATAGCCTGTCAACCTGTCAACCTGTCAACCTGTCAACCTGTCAACCTGTCAACCTGTCAACTGATCAACCTGTCAACCTTCAACTGATCAACCTGTCAACCTTCAACTTGTCAACCTGTCAAGCTGTGAACGCGATTGACCGTAGGTCACGCTACGCGATCGCAAACTTAGAGCTGGTAACGAGAGTCACTCCAACCATAAATTGGGTCTCTTGGCTGCTCTTTTTGCCGATTTTTTCTGATCTGAGTTGCTCTAATCAGGGTTTGCCTGACAATACTGACCAGATTATACCATGTTATTTCTTTATTTTTGAGTAATTCCCGGATTCCTTGCAGAGCCAGTTTAGCCGCTAGAGATTCGGTTTCTTCTTGTGGTCTGATCGGTGTACAGAGTCTGATCGGGTCTCGTTGCACGGCAGCAAAGGCTTGACGCACAGTAGTAGTAATCTGCTGCCTTAGTTTTTTGTTACCCTTTAACTGCTGCTGACGCCTCCCCTCTTCACAGGAAGCATACAGAGGTGGTAAACGATTGAGGGCATAGGTAGCCACTTCTACATGGTTTATATACTTAGCTAGCTTCGGGGAAAGTCGAGACTTTTGACGCTCTACTTCCTGAGCCACTAAGATTTCCATGACATTTTGATAGGTTATTGCTTGATGTAATCGATGTGCTTCCATGACTTAACCAGTTAGATATTGCAATAAATAAAAAGCCCTTGACGAGTGGCTTGATCAAAGATGGCCATGTGAAAGACATTTTGTTCTGCCTACGCAAGAACCAGCTAGCCAAATACCCTACTTGGGGTCACCGTTTCTTAGTAACCAATTTTTTGAACTCCTGTTGGATTAGCTCTGAGCTTCTACTGCTGTAGTGAAGCACTTATAGATAGCTTTTATGTAAGCATTCAGCCGTCAGCTATCAGCTATCAGCTTTTAGCTATCAGCGTGTCGCGTATCAGCTTATGGGTTAGGTCCGATGCGTCGAAGCCTGTGCCACGCTACTTGAGGTGCTTTTGAATAAAACAGGTAACCATTTGTTTAATCTGAGTGAAATCACAGCGCTTGTGGCCTGTGCCAAAAAGCTGACGGCACCTCAAGCAGCGTAAGCCTTTGGCTGACCGCTGACCGCTGAACGCTGACCGCTGAACGCGCACGCGTGCGCGTAGCGCATATGCTTACGCTTTTATGTATCCTGTCAGGAACTCTCAACAATAGCTTTTTAGTATTTTTTTAGGTTTGAGCTTAACCCCACACCTAGCCAGGTGAGTCTGGTAACCACAATAATAACTGATCTTTTGCTTTCCGCCTATGATATCGATCACAGGCAAAAGCCACGGTTGCGTTCGCCATCCCAATGGTGAACCAGTCGCATTTTGTAGAAGAAATCTAGTACTAATTAGTAAGTACTGAGGGCTTGTTCAGAGTTTTTCCTTATTACTACAAATTACCTAGGATTGCTAAAGCGATAATCATGTGTTATAATTAGAGGGTTTGTTGATTTTTTTTTCGACGCTCGATAATCTTTTCAGATACTTCTAAATCGACCTGGACTTTTCTAATGGCTAGGTCTGCGGGTAATCCTCTAAGATACCAGCGGTATACCTTGGCTAAGGTAGAGTCATCAGCATCAGCCATAGCCGATGCGATCGCATTTTGAACAGAAGCAGGTACCATTTCCTTTAGGGTGGGTAATCGCTTGCTAGTAAACTCATCCCGACCACTTTTTAACTTAAGTAAATTTTTAAATTTAGCATTTTTTGCGTCCGCAATCAACTCAGAGATCTGGTTAGCAAGTTTTGGTACAGGTTGAACCTTGGGCAACTCAGAGAACTGGTCAGCAAGTTTTGGTAAAGAAGGTTGAACCTTGGGCAACCCAGTGGCTTTATTTCTTACAGCGCTAACCCCTTTGCGTTGATCCATAGCCTGATTCGCAGCGGCATCGGCTTCTGAATTCTGTGCTCGGGGAATCCACTCCAATTTAACAGAGTCAAACTGATTCAGAAGTGACTTAGCTTTTGTCCATAAGGGTCGTAAGTGGGGTGTTTTAACTCTCCAGGTACCTTTAAGCTGATTGATAACCAGTTGAGAATCTCCTTTTAGGACTACCTGCCCAGCACCGATTTCCAAGGCTTTCTCCAACCCAAGAATAGCTCCGTTATATTCGGCCTCATTGTTGGTAGCATGAGGGAAAAATTTACTAACGCTAATAGTTTGAGCTCCTGGTTGTTTAATAATAGCAGCAGCACCAGCTATTCCAGGATTCCCACGAGACCCCCCATCAAATAGGATCGTAAGCTTACTGTTAGTCTTCTTAGCTGTTAAGTTGACTGATTGGTTGTTCATCTAATATTCGTTCCTTCGCTTTTGCGTTCACGCAGCGGCTCCTACAGAGGATCGCAAAATACCTCTGAAGAAGGGAAGCATATATATATATATAAGGTAATAGACTCAACTAGCGTATGTGGGGTGTGGGGTGACCGGGTGTGGGGAGATGGGGAGATGGGGAGATGGGGAGATGGGGAGGTGGGGAGATGGGGAGATGGGGAGATGGGGAGATGGGGAGTCGGGAGCGGTGCGACCCGTGGCGAATTTAATTCGCCTACGGAAAGCGCACCGAGGGAGTCGGGAGTAGGAAAACATCCTGTGTAGCTCATAGGTATGAAAAACACTATAGGTGCATATCCTAAAAGCTGTTTGGCTCGGTGGGTGTAACGGGCATCTTGCCCGTTACTGTACCAACACTGGCTACCGATGAAATGAGGGCGAGCCCGTCCCTAAAGCACCACTAGCAACTGCTGCTCTATTCCCGATTGCCGATTGCCGATTGCCGATTGCCGATTGCCGATTGCCGATTGCCGATTCCCGACTCCCGACTCCCGACTCCCGACTCCCGACTCCCGACTCCCTTTTCATAGTTCATCCTTCATAGTTTCTTAAACCTTATGTGACATACTCCCACACGCTCATCGAAGATTACAGTGTGGGCTTCTTACCAACTCCAGCCATCACTATCGGCTTTCGCCGACGCGGGGCGCGTTCGGATACACGGGTTACTTTATTAACGACACGGG
>NZ_JAAHFZ010000042.1:0-51864 GCF_010672795.1 Moorena sp. SIO1G6 | reverse complement strand
TTCACCCCACTAAAATCTGCCCCAAACGACTGTTCCATTGGTTTCCGGATACTCTCAGCAATCGGCATCCCCGACCCCCTTGCCTGTTGGATTGAGCTTTCCAACTCTGGGGTAGCCGCCATCCCACCTTCAACAGATTGAAGCTGCACCATTGGCTTCCTCATCAGTTCATCTTGCTGACCTTGAGCTTGAATCGAGTCTGGTTGAGTGGAGAGACTATCAAGTGGTGCGTTAATCCGATCCACTACTTCCGATGCTACTCGGTCAGCTTCAAGCTCATACTTATCCCCAGCTTCACCAATAGTCAGCTTCGCCTGTACTGGATTGCCCTGCTGCCAATGACCCATTAACTCATGGGAAAGTCCCCTAAACATTGGCATTCGCTGAATTGACTGCCCACTAACAGGGGAGACACCACTCAACAGAGGATCTTGGGAACGATGAACTTGTCGAGATTTGTCTGGCTGGGATTTAATTAGATTACCCAGTGCTCGGTTGCCGATTATCCCTTGCAGTTCCTCTATGGGGTCGTATGTTGGCTTCCTACTTCCCGATACAAGAGACTGATCTCGAGCTTGTGTCGTTCTGGTTTGGCTTTGTCGTAGATTACCCATGAGCTTGGTTAAATTAAGAGTCGGCAAACGTCACATCATCATCATAGAGCCGAACAGTGACTGGATCAAGAACAGTATCATAAAACTACTTTGGCAAGTGGTCTACTATCAGCGTAAGCTTTGGAATCTGAATTGTTATATGATTATAAGTAAACTAGAAAAAAATAACAATGGCAGCCAAAGATAAATTTCATGCTGCGGTTAGAATCGCCCTAGAAAAGGAGCAGTGGAAGATTACTGATGATCCGTTGCGACTGGAAGTAGGCGGAACCAAGTTTGAAATTGATTTAGGTGCGGAGCAACTGTTAGCAGCAGAGCGAGGCCAAGAAAAAATTGCTGTTGAGATTAAAACCTTCTTGAGTGATTCGCCACTGACGGCTTACCATGCTGCCTTAGGACAGTTTTTGAATTATCGGCTTGCCTTAGAAATCAATGATCCAAATCGTATTCTATATTTAGCCGTACCTGTGATTGTTTATGAAGCTTTTTTTAAGCGAGAATTTGCCCAAATTTCCGTAGAAAGATATCAAATTAAACAAATTATTTATGACCCGATTCAAGAGGTAATTGTTAAATGGATAATGTAGAGTTTTATCGCCAGATCATTCAGTCGTTGTTGACGGATTATGCTGCCATTCCCATCGCCAATGGAGTGATTGATTGCTACACGGTTTTTGATACTAAACAAGACCACTACATGGTAATGACTGTGGGATGGGATGGCTATCGGCGGGTCTATGGTTGTGTTTTACATTTAGATATTAAGAAGGGAAAGATTTGGATTGAGCAAAATATGACGGAAATGAGAATAGGCCAAGAACTTATGGCTCGAGGGGTAGCGAAGGACGATATTGTGCTGGGGTTTCAAGCACCAGAATTTCGGCAATATACGGACTATGGTGTTGGATAATTTGTAAGCAGTCAGCTATCAGCTGTCAGCTGTCAGCTATCAGCTATCAGCCAAAGGCCAACAGCTGACAGCATTAGGCTGAATGCTTACCATTTTATTAAGTAGGGTGCGTTAGCGGTAGCGTAACGCACCGAAAATTAGTAGGGTAGGGTGGGCAAATATTTAAACTTTGGCAATTTAATTGAGGAATCATCGACCTTTGCCCACCAGCATGGTAGGGTGGGCAAATATTTAAACTTTGGCAATTTAATTGAGGAATCATCGACCTTTGCCCACCAGCATGGTAGGGTGGGCAAATCTTGAAAATTTGGCAATTTAATTGAGGAATCATCGACCTTTGCCCACCAGCGTAGGGTGGGCAAATCTTGAAAATTTGGCAATTTAATTTAGGAATAATGTCCATTTGCCCACCAGGGTAGGGTGGGCAAATAGTGAAAGTTTGGCAATTTAATTAGGAATCATCGACCTTTGCCCACCAGCATGGTAGGGTGGGCAAATCTTGAAAATTTGGCAATTTAATTAGGAATCATCGACCTTTGCCAACCAGTAGGGTAGGGTGTTGGATAATTTAATCGGATCTTCAGCGATCGCATTTTTAGTAGGGTGTGTTAGCGGTAGCGTAACGCACCGAAAATTAGCCTATAGTGTTAGCGGTAGCGTAACGCACCGAAAATTAGCCTATAGTGTTAGCGGTAGCGTAACGCACCGAAAATTAGCCTATAGTGTTAGCAATAGCGTAACGCACCGAAAATTAGCCTATAGTGTTAGCAATAGCGTAACCCACCGAAAATTAGCCTATAGTGTTAGCAATAGCATAACCCACCGAAAATTAGTCTATAGTGTTAGCAATAGCGTAACCCACCGAAAATTATTAGATGTGGCGGTGCGTTACATTTCATTAACGCACCCTACAAGAGATGCGTTCGCTCCCTACTCCCTACTCCCTACTCCCTACTCCCTGTTCCCTATTATTGACTATTTATGTCCTGAACTTATAAACGTCTAAACTATGCTTTCACAAAACCTGAAAATTGTTACTCTGCTCCCCAGTGCCACGGAAATTGTCGCCGCTTTAGGATTAACTGATGCCATTGTAGGGCGATCCCACGAATGCGACTATCCCGCAACCATCAAAAATCGACCTGTCTGCACCGAGGCTCAAATCAACAGCAACAAACCTAGTGCCGAGATTGATGATGATATAAACAATCTGGTAAAACGAGCCTTGAGTGTTTACCAAGTAAAAACTGATGTTTTAGAACAACTGCAACCAACCCACATTGTTACTCAAGATCAATGTGATGTCTGTGCTGTCAACTTCGATGTGGTCGAGAAAGCAGTTGCTAACCTTACTAATAGCCAGCCTCAGATAATTTCCTTGCAGCCAAACTTGCTAGCTGAAGTTTGGGCAGATCTTGAGCGAGTTGCTACCATCTTGGGAGTAGAGTCACAATCTTTACTGAAGCAATTACAGTCTCGCGTCGAAACCTGTAGGCAAAAGACACAGGAAATCTCGGAAAATCACCGCCCTACTGTTGCTTGCATAGAGTGGACTGATCCTCTCATGGCTGCTGGTAACTGGATTCCTGAATTAGTGACCATTGCAGGTGGTAATCCTGTGTTTGGAGCTTTAGGTAAACATTCCCCTTATCTGGAATGGGATGCTCTAGTAAAAGCTGATCCAGACGTAATTATTGTAATGCCTTGCGGCTTTGATTTGGAACGCACAACACAAGAAACCCAACAGATGGCTCAACATTCGCAGTGGTCAAGTTTGCAAGCGGTACGCCAGGGTAAGGTTTTTGTTACTGATGGTAATGCGTATTTCAATCGTCCAGGACCAAGACTAGTCGATTCAGTAGAAATGATAGCGGAAATTTTGCATCCAGACCTGTTCACCTTTGGTTATCAAGGCAGTGGCTGGGAACGGTTTGAGGTAGGAAATGCTTAAGTGCGATCGCATTTTGTAGGGTGGGCATTGCCAGTTTCCCACTCCCCTACCTGCCCGAATTCACCAAAGCAATGCCCACCAAAAAGTCAAGCTACCCACAGTTAATCTATAGCGTTTCTCATACCTATGAGGTACAGTATTCATGGGCGCTTATTACCTTAAGACCTTCTTACTTCTGCCTTCTGCCTTCTGCCTTCTGCCTTAAAAGGATAAGTTTTGTCCTCATGACTCTGAGAATTGCTATAAATCAGGCAGAACAAGGGAACACCTGCAACTCATAGGTTAATTTAAACTGGTCTATTTCAGAAATAATACTAGGCTCCAGCATCTCTTCATTTAAGATTAATTTATCTCCCAAGCGCTGCAATACAACCGTTTCATAATTAAATAGCAAAACAGCTTCTCCGACAGTCTGCTGTAGCAAAGTTATGGTTGCTCGGATCAGAGTACGCAAGCCCCCTTCATAATCTTGATTGGGATTAATCCGAAAACCAACAACTAAAGTAGGTCGAAAACCAAAGTTTTCCTCAGTAACATCTTGTTCCCATCGATCTTCTACATCAGCATTAATAAGTATTCCTGGTGCTTTTAAGTTGTCTTGTCGCCACTCCAAACCTAACTTTGTAGCTAAGATGTTTAAGGCTTGTTGAGGCTTAAGCTCAGTTACCATCTCTAGGTCAAAATCTAAAGCCATGCTAATCTCTCCTGTCTGTACAAAGGCTAGGGGAAAAATGGAATAACCTTACCATTTATTATCATAATAATCTCCTTAAGATTGTCGATTGGTTTTCTGGCCAGAATATCCTGTAATTCATCAGGATTTACATTGGTGTCATCAAGATTAAGTACAATTCTCTCTGCTTGTCTTCTCTTGACCTTTCTACTGATACCCTTACGAATTTGGTCTGGGTTGGAAGCAGTGCGTACACATTTTGTAGGGTGGGCATTGCCTGTTTCCCACTCCGCTACCTGCCCGAATTCACCAAAGCAATGCCCACCAACCACAGATAGAAGATAGTGCGATCGCATTTTGTCGGGTGGGCATTGCTTGTTTGCCACTCCCCTACCTGCCCGAATTCACCAAAGCAATGCCCACCAACCGCAGATAGAAGATAGTGCGATCGCATTTTGTCGGGTGGGCATTGCCTGTTTCCCACTCCGCTACCTGCCCGAATTCACCAAAGCAATGCCCACCAACCACAGATAGAAGATAGTGCGATCGCATTTTGTCGGGTGGGCATTGCCTGTTTCCCACTCCCCTACCTGCCCGAATTCACCAAAGCAATGCCCACCAACCACAGATAGAAGATAGTGCGATCGCATTTGGTAGTGCGTAAGCATTTTGTCGGGTGGGCATTGCCAGCCCTACGATTAATTATGATTACCTGTCGGTGGGCAGTGCCTAGTCAATCTCTCTAAAGGTTGACAATTTTTCATAGGCACTGCCCACCCTACGATTAATTATGATTAATTATGATTAATTATGATTAATTATGATTAATTATGATTAATTATATCAAAAATGTAGACAAATAAAATATATTTTATCTTCCTTATTATCCCTTCTACCACACTGCTAACTCTTACCAAATTTTCTCCATATTTCGTAATAAAAAAAATTCCTAAACCCCTTGACAAATAATTAATTTGTTAATATATATAATAATATACCCAGTTTCAAGGTATAGTTTCCAATGAGCAAAAACATTAATCCGAACTCTGAAAACCCAAGTCGCAAATCTAAGAAAGTCAAGCACATATTGATCGGTTCTCCTGAGGAGGTTAAGAAGACAATTTATGCCATTTATTCCCTTAAATACGCCTATCCCGACGAGTGGAGCAATCCGGAGCCTACCGGAAAGCCTGGAGAGGTTATGACCTTTTTGATTCGATATTTCTACGTAGACTAGGATAGGAATTTGCCAGGGTTTTACGCCCTGGCGACAATGAATAGTGAAAGTTGTTTTGTGGTCAGCATATGCGCTACGCGCACGCTACTTGAGGTGCGGTCAGCGGTCAGCGGTCAGCGGTCAGCCTTGGCCACAAGCCTTTGGCTGATAACTGATAACTGATAGCTGATAGCTGATAGCTGATAGCTAACTCGATCAGAATCTACTAATTGATCAAGAGTTATCTAGATTTGAGTGCAGCTCAGCTGTATTGGAAGCTTATACCATAGAATTCGGTCAAGCATTGGAGTTAACCAGAGCTTGACCGATTTTTTTTATTGCTATAGTTATAGAAGCATTTAGTAGGGTGGGCATTGGTTATTTCAAACTTCCAATCCTTCAATGACATACATTAGCAGCATTTGGTAGGGTGGGCATTGCCTGTTTCCCATCTCCCCTACCTGCCCGAATTCACATAAGCAATGCCCACCAAGCGCAGATCGCATTTGGTAGGGTGGGCATTGCTTGAAACCAACTCCCAACCCTGCCCGAATTCACCTGAGCAATGCCCACCAACCTTTGAAATAATATAGTGCGAGGGGCACTAGTATTTGATCATCACGCTATAGGTTATTTTAACTTCTTCACCGGGGTTGATACTAATCGGAAACTCTACTGTTTTTGCATCTAGTTGATTGTAACTATGGCTGGTTTTTAAAATTTTCCAGTCACCACTAAATCGTTCCACAACCCATACTTGTGCTTGGTCTTCTTTGCGATTGCGGATGGAAATCTCAACGCTGTCTTCTGTCACCCTGTTAGAGATTTGTTTGTGAGCCGTGCGTTTGCGATCGCCTACTACATCAAAGGAGTCACCAATATATAAACCGACCACCTCATCCCTTGGTGTATGATCAATTAAGTCTTCACCTAAAAACTGTAAGTTACCGCGCCGATCAGCTTTATAAACTCTTACCTTTCCCTTAGGCAAAGGCATCCCCATATTATTAGTTTTAGTATTAGCCAACTCTAGGATAACATTAACTTTATCCTGGTGGCTGTCCTCTCCTTGCCCTGGAGGATTTATACGACTATAATACCACTGTTTGCTACTATCAAATATCAGTTTACGGTTTACCTGTACCTCTGCTGCAGAAAGTAATGTCATCTGTTTGGTTTCATTATTTTGTACAGTAGTTGTGCCATCCAAGGTGTAGAGATGATACTCAAAAAACGTTTCTTCTTCAAACTGAGGCTGGGCAGATCGTGCCTTGACAGATTTTAACATCATCACTTGTGCTTGTTCATATTCTTCCACCCGACGAACATCCCCAGCGATTAACTGCAACTGACTGTTTTCATAGGTAGCACCGCTGCGATTGTCCAACGTTACCCAGCCGGTGATATCTACCTTGCTCTCATCGTCACTAACAACTGCTACATAATCAGCTTTCCAGGTAATGGCATTAGCAATATAGGAAACTTCCGTAGCATGGTCTCCTGCTTCACTTACCTCAAGTTTCCAGACCAGAGAAGGACGAGAGACTAATCCCTCTGGCATTTCATTCAGCTCCATTTCACCAGAGGGATTAAGCACAACGTTCCCATTAGGCAAACGAATAGCTAGTTTCTGTGACTGATTGCTACCTCGATAGGAATTTTGGCTAGCCACCGTCACTTCAGGAGGATTCAGCAGCTTACCTTCGAGTATCTCTATCTGTCCATCTGGGTTGACTCGTCTGAAGCGGATAGTCTTGCCAACTGATTTATTCAAGATGGTTATTGGATTAAGTAAATCATACTGGTAGTTTTGTTCACGCACCATCACACTATTAGGTGCAGTCACGGATTTGAAACTAATTGAAGTCGGGTCGATTTGTGCTGCCACATCCTCGTAGCGTACTAAGTTTGTACCCTGCTTCAGAGAAAGCTGGCGCTGCTCCCGGACTACGGCGAAGTTTTGATTATAGATAGTTAGGGAAAAGCCTTGGCTCTGTTTGGCTGTGGAGATAATCGGGTTGTCTGCCATGGTTATTCTAATTTAGGTTATAGCCTCTAGGTTTTAGGCAATAGGATTAAGACTATCGTTTGCTAGCCCCGGCTCAAACACGGAGGCTGTCAACTGCTTTGCTTATACCTAAGACCTAATACCATTAGTCTAATCCCTATAATTTATGTTATAATTACCGTTTTTATGCTATCCCTCAGTTCATAGGTTATTACCCATTACCTATAGCTATTATAAATAGGTTGTGAACTATCACGGAGGCAGGATGCCAACAATAACTATTATTTTGGGTTTCTGGATGTTCACAACTCGTTTATAAACCCTAGCCCATTACCAAATAACTCTAGGTAGCGTTCCTGAGGCTAGTATTGATGTCAGCTATTAGCTATCAGCTATTAGCTATCAGCGTGTCGCGTATCAGCTATCAGCCATTGGCCGTAGGCGACGCTACTTGAGGTGTTTATGCGCTACAGATGGTGCTACTTGAGGTGCTTTTGAATAAAATAAGCTGACTGCTGACGGCTGACTGCTGAATGCTTAAGTATTGATTAATCTTATTTACTTTTAAGACTTAAGAGTGCCAAATCGATTAAGCCAATTTGGCGCTTATTGACTAAATTCAGTCAATTTTGTCTTATGCGATCGCACGCCGATTTTTCGGATTACAAAAGTATGCAAAAGTAAGCGTTTATATATAGATGAATCCTGGTTAAAGTTTCGCTATTTCCACTCTATATATAAACCAAACAAGTCATATTGGCCACATGATTGATTTCACAATACTTAAACTATTAATTAAAAGTATTATGGTCACGGGTTCATAAGGATAGGTTTTTAGAAATCATATCCACCTACCTAGAGGTAAGGTAGTAGAGTTGTCAAGAGACAAAAATGACAAAAATAAAAATCAGACTATCGAAAAGTCATGACCAGGAATTCGATATCACATTGATCATATCTAATCAACCAGAAGACCTGAGAGGTTTTTTACCGCCCCAACCACCAGATTTGCAATCATCATTCAATCAATGGCTGTCCGGCTATCGTAGTTTAGAGGGTGTACGCCTCGAACTCAAAAATGTGATTGTTTCTTCCGATGTTCAGAGCCAGGCTAGGGAAGTGATAGCCTGGGTAAATGAATGGCTCAACTTTGGCAGTAGCCAATGGCAGCCGATCCGGGATAAATTAATCGAAGTAGGAAGCCGATGGCAGGGTGCTAAAAAAGAAGAAATGTACATCATCCTTGATTTTCCCGAGGAGAAGTTTATTCAATTAGGTCGTATCCCTTGGCAAGAGTGGGATTTGTTGAAAAACTACTACTCAGACTCTGAAATAGCTTTAAGGCTTTATGGTAAGCAAGCTCAGACAATTATTACCATTCAAAAATATTGGAAAGTCCGAATTTTGCTGGTTGTGGGAAGGAGTGACGACATCCAAACCGAAAACGATATCAAGATAGTTAAAAATTTAGAAAAAAAAGGAGCAGAGGTTAAGTTATTACTTCAGCCTACCAAAGAAGAACTATCGGAAGCACTTTGGCAAGAACCAGGCTACCAGATTTTCATCTTTAGTGGTCACAGTAGCTGTGATGAGGAGACGCCAATTAGCTGGCTTGAGTCAGGGTAAGCGCAAAGAGGTAGACCAACCGATTCAAAGGATGCAGCCAAAATTAAAATTGAAATACGAGGAAAATGAAACTGAACTACCAGGCTCTGTTACTGGAATAAAAATGTTATTAAACGGGCAGTTATATTTTGCTCAATCCTCTCGGTACATCACAGATAAAGAAAGTTACCAGGCCAGACAAAATGGCTTTAGTATCAGAGCAATCCCCGTCGCCATTAATGGTATTGCTATAGCGGTTAATCCTAACTTAAAAGTAAGCATTCAGCAGTCAGATGACCGCTGAGAGCTGACTGCTGAATGCTTACAAAAGTAAAAAGTCAAAATTAACAATTAACAATAGGGCTCCTAAATCAAATGTGATAATTTTTGATGCCATATTCCCTACTCCCTACTCCCTACTCCCTGTTCCCTTTGGAAAAGTAAAAATTAACAATTAACAAACTTCCATCAGCACATCCTGATGCATCCTTGCCCGGTCTACCAATGACTGAATTTGATCTTTAGTCAATGGTTCACCATTAGCATAGTGTTCTAACCAGGTTTTACTAATCACATTGGGGTCATCTGGTAAACTAGCAACATCCCATCCAGGTAAATCCAGTTGCTCCATCAAGTAGTTAACTTTGGGGTCATAACTGAGGGCAAAACATCGACATTCTTCCGCTGCTGCCATAATCAAACTGTGGTAGCGCATCCCAATCGCCATTTCCACCCCCCGAAATAATCCTTTCAATTCTCTAGGGTCTTCTATAGAAAAGATCTGATGGGGACCCGTTAACTGAGACGCAATAGATTGGGCAATGGCCAAATCTCGGGAAGCTTGGAAAGGGACTAATAAAATACAGGTTTGTGTGGCTTTCTGAAAATCCACTAAGGCATGGGTCAGATTATTCAGGCGTTTGGGAGTTAGGGTAGAATGCGATCGCAAAGTAACTGCTACTCTTGGTGCTGGTAAATCCCACAATCCTGGTACAGGTTTGGAGTCTAATGCCCAAACTGGATCCGGAGCCATAATAAAGGGAATTTCCCAATCTGCTAGGAGTGTCGCTGAGCCATAATCCCTGACACTGACTGCTGTACATCCGGTGAAGGACCGCTGGGCTAGCCAACCAATCAGCCGACGCTTAATTGGACCAACCCCCTGGGCCCAAGCAATGGTTTTCAGACCCATCCTTTGGGCTAATCCCATTAAACCACAGTAGTAGAGAGGGCTAGCGGCACTAGTCACATCTTGGATTAAACTACCACCCCCCCAGATGAATAGTTCGGAAAGGCGCATAGCTTTGAGCACTGGTAGGGTAGACATGCGATCGCAACTTTCCACTCCATAGCGCTGACGAGTTTGACTAGGGTTACCGGAAAGGACTATCGGCTTCACTGACTTTGGTAGCATTTGCAGCAGTGACGCTAACAATGCTTCATCGCCACCGTTGCCCTTGCCGTAATATCCACATAAAACTGCTTTGACTTGCTTCATGCCTTCAACTCGTCTTGGCTACTACTCCCCATATTCCCATCCGTGAGTGTAAAAAAAATACCAATTAAAGTAGGGTGGGCAAAGTAATATTATCTAGAATACTCATTTGAACCAAACTGTTTTTGCCCACCCTACAAGCTATATTCCCATCTGTTAACCGATCCGTTAACCCATCAATTGCCCCTGATTGCATCCTATTGCATGGGATCAATAGCGTGTAAAAAAAATACCAATTAAAGTAGGGTGGGCAAAGTAATATTATCTAGAATAGTCACGCATAACCAAACTATTTTTGCCCACCCTACCAGCTATATTCCCATCTGTTAGATCGATTAACCCATTAATTGCCCCTAATTGCATCTTATTGCATGCGATCAATAGTACGATATTGAATGGCTTCAGCAACATGTTCAGTTTTAAGGTCATCATTACCACTCAGGTCGGCAATGGTACGGGCAACTTTGAGAATACGGTCGGTGCCTCTAGCAGAAAGACCAAGTTTGCGAATAGCGCTTTCTAATACATTACGGGAAGTATCATCTAATTTACAGAATCGACGTAGATGATGGCTTTGCATCTGAGCATTGCAATGAAGAGTCGGTTCAGTTTGGAAGCGGTCACGAGTGCGATCGCGTGCGACTTGGACTCGTTCTCGCACCGGTGCTGATTCTTCTCCTGTAGACTGTCTAGTGATTTCTTCAGGTTTAAGCCGATTGACAGCTACTTGTAAATCAATGCGATCCATTAATGGTCCTGATAGCTTCGACCAATATTGTTCCCGTTGGCGAGGGGAACAGCTGCAGGGTTGAATTGGGTCACCAAAGTATCCACAGGGACAGGGATTGGTACTAGCCACTAAGGTAAACTGAGCAGGAAACTGTACCGATTGGCGGGTGCGGGAAATAGTGACTTGTCCGTCTTCCAAAGGTTGGCGTAAGAACTCTAACACATTGCGCTTGAATTCTGTCAACTCGTCTAAAAATAGAACTCCCCGGTGGGCTAAGGAAATTTCCCCCGGTTTCGGAAAACTACCACCACCGACAAGAGACGGACCAGAGGCGGAATGATGGGGACTGCGAAAAGGGCGATCGCAGATCAGTTTGCCGCGATTTTTCAATAAGCCAGCAACAGAATAAATTTGAGTGACCTCCAAAGCTTCAGCAAAACTCAACGGTGGCAAAATTCCCGGTAATCGTCGCGCCAACATGGTTTTACCACTGCCAGGAGGACCGACAAAGATTAAATTATGTCCCCCAGCCGCAGCAATTTCTAAAGCTCGACGCCCATGAGCCTGACCTTTAACATCCTTTAAATCCGGTGCAGTAGACTGGGTTACTTGCAACTCCCCCACGCTATCAATCTCTACCGGTGAATAGCGGTTTGGCTGGTCAAGGAAATCAGCAACATCGGATAGGTGCTCAAATCCATACACAGTGATGCCATTCACCACTGCAGCTTCTGTAGCATTGTCAGCAGGAACCACTAAGCCACTAATTCCCATTTGCTTTGCTGCCGCAGCAATTGGAAGTACACCAGCCACAGGTCGCAAACTGCCATCAAGAGACACTTCTCCGAGAAATAGGTGGTCTCCCAATAACTGAGGATTTAACTGTTCCGATGCCGCTAAAATCCCGACACTGATTGGTAAATCAAAACTAGGACCTTCTTTCCGTAAGTCAGCCGGGGTCAGGTTAATCACAATCTTGCGTATCGGAAAAGCAAAACCAGCATTTTTCAGTGCTGCTTTCACCCGTTCTCTAGACTCTTGGACAGCGGTATCCGGTAAACCAACGACTACAATTCCCGGTAAGCCACCAGACACATCTACTTCAACCCCTACTTTTACAGCATCAATGCCGATAATTGAACCACTCCAAACCCTAGCCAGCATAGTGTTAGCCTGATAAGTGTTTTGGGACAAGGAAAATCAAATAAGGGGAGAGTAGGAAAACTCCCCATCTCCCCATTACCAGTCTCACTTTTTCCTTCGTTTCTCTTTTTACGAACCTTCACTTAAAGGCAAGTATAGTGCTTATCGCCTGGAGAGTTTAACCGGGAAATTACATAAATCAAGAGTACTGATCTCCTTTCCATAAAAGGGATGTAACCTAGGATTTTCCGGGAATCGGGACTCGGGAATCGGTAATTGGGACTCGGGAATCAGTAATCAGTAATCAGTAATCTTACGACCATTAGCCATTAGCCATTACCTATTACCAAAAATCCAGGGACTATTTGGGAAGACATTAATCGAAGTTGATATTACAGATAGTTTTCCACTAACGCAACAATTATAGTAGACCTCTTACAAAAGTATTGTTCTGATAGTGTTTGTCTCAATTCTTGTTCAGGTGATCCGCTGCTCCGAAGTTCCCTGTTCCCTACAACTGCCGCCAAGTCTAGTATACTGAGGTTGGGTTGATAGGAATTACCCATGCAGTCGTTTGAACCAGGTTTTATTGAGCGCCAGCTGATTACTCAAAATCTACTGCGTACTATCCGGCTGATTGGTGAATACAAAGGCAAGCAAGAACTGTTCAAAGAACAGTCACCCCAAGTTTTGCAAACACTACGTCAGGCGGCGATTATTCAGAGTACTGAATCCTCCAACCGCATAGAAGGCATTACAGTGCCCCTGGAACGCATCAAGGAACTGGTAGCGGAAAAAACTACGCCCCGCGATGAAGCTTCGCTTCCGCTAAAAGCGATCGCTCCGAACAAGAAATTGCTGGCTATCGAGATGTACTTAGTACCATCCACAGCAGCTATGCTAACATCCCTTTCACTCCAGGGGTGGTGTTACAGCTGCATCGTGACCTTTACCAGTTTTCTGTTGGTGAGGGTGGGCGCTGGAAGTCGGTAGATAATCAAATCAGCCAAACTTACCCAGATGGTACAAAGGTTGTGAGGTTTCAACCACTTGCGGCTTATGCTACACCATCCGCGATGGAACGCTTGCACGAACAGTTCAATCGCCTCTGGCAGTCTGAGGAATTCGAACCCTTACTGCTCATCCCCACCTACGTCTTGGATTTTCTGTGCATCCACCCTTTTAGTGATGGAAATGGACGGATGGCTAGGCTGCTGACACTATTGTTACTATACAAAGCTGGTTACGAGGTGGGGCGGTTTATTAGTTTGGAACGCATTGTAGAACGCACAAAGGAAAGCTACTACGATATACTTTACCAAAAACTTTGGGTCTAAAGCCCCATCCTTCTAGGACTGCTTTTCCATGTGCTATAATAAGAGTATAATTAATAAACTTTTCTTTAGATAGGTATGATCTAATCATAAGTAGACAACGTAAAAAATATGTATTAGATACGTATTGCGTAATTTGGTCTAACGACTATAACGTCTATGAAAAATTAGATCAGAAAAAGTATCTGTCTATCCATATAAAAAGGTACGGTGGGGCACACCGAAACCTGGATCCATGATCTAAACGCTCGGGGAGATTTGTCCTCTACTTTTCCTGGTTCCGGCAAGGGATAGCAAGACGAGTCGTAGATCCAAGAATCCCCGTTCTTCTAGGACGGGGAGTGTCAACAGTCCTCCCAAAGCTGGCATCAGGGACAGCATAGTTTGTTACCTTGGTGGGAGTATTTTCTGGGAGTGTCGGTGCTATCGGCGTACCGGGATTTTGAGCAACGGGTTGGGTTAGTAACCTCAACCAAAGGCGCTAAAACAGCGATGGTGCTAGATGCCATTAACAATATAGTTGGAGATTTTTCGATCAAGCATTTAAAGGAACAATGTCCTACTGTAGGAATTGACTTAATTCGCCGTATCTTGCGCCAGGAAAGGAACGCTGGGCGGCTCGAATGCCTTGGGCGAGGGCCAGATGCCCGTTGGCGGAAGAAATAGGTACTGTACCTATTAAATAGGTACTGACAAGCTATTTAGTACCTATTAAATAGGTACTGACAAGCTATTTAGTACCTATTTAAGGGGAATTTCCGTTGGAGAAGCTGTGTGCTCAGGCTTGTGTTCGCACCTTCAAAGCCCCGTGGCAACCACAACCGTTGCTCATCTGAACAAAATACCAGCTTTTTTTACCGGCGTTGCTGAATTATGGTATGATTTCACTAACTGGCGATGTTCCAAAAGAACCGCAACGCTTTTTGAAAAATCCATCACATCAATCACAGTTCACTTCTAAAGGCCGGTTTCCGCCTATTGAGAAAACCCCGTTTGGGGAGTTGGGAGTTGGTTGGGAAGGAGTTCCAGTGGAATTATGAGCGTTCGCGTAGCGTGCGCCGGTGCCCAATCGCTTAGAAGATTAGATTCACTCAACCTCCCGCCATCGGGAGGTTGTAGCCATAGTCTCACACTCGTGGGATCAAGGGTTGCTTTCATGTCCGAGTTTGTCGCCTTCTCACTTCATCTGATTTCTGGAGCAAGCGATTGCCAATCATCTTGTTCGATGCGAGCCACTAACTCAAACCACCCTTTCCCATCCGGTCGAAATACTACTGCTTCTCCCTGAGCGACTTTTAAACCTGTTAGAGCCTTAATGTTTGTACTGTGGGCAGATAAAACCGTATTCGTCCCTACCCTGGGGACTGTCTGTAGCATCTCATGAAGATTTTTCCAAAGCCCTACTGGATCATAACTGGGTGTATCTGGAATAGCGTTTAGGCTTTTGATAACTTCGATCTCCGCCACATCCTCATTGAAAGCATACCAAAGTGTTTCGATGCAGCGACAAGCCGGACTTGCTAAGACTCTACCTACAGGGATGTTGAGCTGTTCAAAATGCTCTCCAACATTCTGCATATCGACCAAACCATCCGCACTTAAGGGTCGTCCAGGATCTAAACACTCTTGAAACTGGTCAGGCAATTGGTCAATCGCATCTGGTCGCACATGTCTGACCGCATTTCCGTGTCTAAAATAAATCACATGACCCCCTTTTTGCAAAGCACTCAATAGTTCTGCGGCAGTAGAGTCACCCTCAATCGTAAGTGCTTTTGCTTCTGGGGACGAGCTTTGCAATCCCACAAGAGCAAGGCTTAAGGCGACAACAGCAGAACTAATGAAACTAAACCCTTTGATGCTATTCCTTTTTTTCATGATTAATTAATTAGTACAGGTTAGTACAGGGCAAAGGCATCTAAATTTTATTGACATCCGTCATTGGTAATTAGTCAGTTGTTGTTTTGATTTCATGGTGTTGCTGATTATGGCTATGATTCTGCTCCCCTAGCCCCTTAATTTTGATACCGCTGGCGAAACATTTATTAACAAGCTGAAAGCCCTAACCAACCGGGGCTTTACCAAAATCAAATGACCGCGCATTCACACTTCAATTCAGCAACATCTGCCACAGATTGTGATTGAGCTAGCGCAACTTTTTACACCTAGACCTGGGTGCGCTATTGCTGCACCCAGGACAGGATGTTGAGTTTAGTTATTTGGATAAGATTCAGCAGGTTTTTGGGAATCTTCATCTGTGAGAGTTTTGTAAGGCAGGCCGTCAAACTTATCACTTTTACTGACTCGATAGTAGGCGCTCACAAAGGTCAATACAAAGATGATCCAGATACCAACACCCCAAATTACATACTTATGTAGTTGCTGGATCGATACTGTTTTTTTGGTGAGCTTAACTGTTGTTGTTGTTTGTTGCATAATACCTCTTTTGTCAGATCTGTAATCTTGTCACATATGTGCCGTGTGTAAGCATTCAGCATTCAGCTTTCAGCATTCAGCTTTCAGCTTTCAGCTTTCAGCTTTCAGCTTTCAGCTTTCAGCTTTCAGCTTTCAGCTTTCAGCTTTCAGCTTTCAGCTTTCAGCCAAAGGCCTGTGGCCAGGCTACTTGAGGTGCTTTTGAATAAAATAAGCTGAAGGCTGACCGCTGACCACTGACCACTGACCGCTGACCGCTAAGGGCTGAATCCTTACTGCGGTGTTAGATATGTCAGTGCTACTTAGGCATGAGCGGTAAATAGGGAAAAATTGGATGCCAGTTCATAATTGTGGCAGCGGCGATGAACGTAAATAGCCAAAAGATCAGGGTCTTTGCCTGGACTTGGCGATTCTTCCAAAGTTGAGCCAAGATCAACCAACTGAGAAGCCATCCTACTAGCATTACCGTTTCTTTGCCAGAGTAGCTGCCGATCTCGCCATAAATTGGATCTGGATTCCGACTGCCTGGAATCCAACCTCCTAGATCCCAAACAATTTTGTTCCAAACTTTGTAAATGGATGTTAGGTGTTGGTTAACCATCAACAGGAAACAACTAAATGCAGCGCTAATCAATGCTGCTGCTGCTGGTCCAGACAGGGTTGGGGGAGATTTAGAGCCAGAGGCTAAACCCTTTGGAAATTGTTTAAGCTGTGTCCAAAATTGGCTGTATAGAGGTTGACTAGAAAGGTCTTGAGAGGAGTGTTGAGACATTTTTGTTGAGCAATATTCTACAGAGAAAGAATTTTAAAAACAAAAAACAGCTATAGACCATGGGTTTTAGCGACATTGAGTCCGCTAATAAAACCACCCAGGGCGAAAAACATCATCGCCATCAAGGCAATACTGGTAGCTGCTAGTACAGGACGGTTTTTCTTCTCTAAAATTGAGTCGCCATATTTCCAGAGAACCCAGGTGCAGGCAACTCCCAGGGGCAGAGTAAACAGGACTGTAAATTCGTGATACTCCATGAATAGGTAATGAACCAGCGGAGTATTTTCTCTGATCCAGGCGCGCGCACCCCCCAGAGGAGCACGGTAGCGCATATAGGCCCAATTACCAGAAACGATTGCCAAAAAAGCTAAGCAAGATGACCAAAAGGTCAATGTGCGGACATGGGGCAAGATCTTAGCAGACCCTCT
Organism: Moorena sp. SIO1G6; assembly: GCF_010672795.1. NCBI lineage: Bacteria > Bacillati > Cyanobacteriota > Cyanophyceae > Coleofasciculales > Coleofasciculaceae > Moorena > Moorena sp. SIO1G6. Next base: position 34,555 of record NZ_JAAHFZ010000042.1, on the reverse strand, counting down.
TAACAAAGGAAAAGCCAGATGTCCGGCATAGGCAATAACCAGCACCGCTAACATCGCAGCAGACCCATGGATAGCTCCCATTGTCCGTTGCCAGGGGCTAGGGCTTAACAAACTAACAACAGGTAAAAACAGGAATAGACCAGCAGATAGAATGCCAATGCCGTAGACACACACAGTTGCAATGTCAATCGATCTCGGAAAAGTTGAGGTATTTGATTCAATGGATGGTTGCACCATGATTAAGCAAGCAATCTAGAGCTTGATCAGTAGCAGGGTAAGCGTAAGAATGAATACTGACAGGTATTATCCTTAACAATATTGATAATAAAGTGCAATAGTCCTGAAAAGTGCTAAAAATAAAAGCTTAATATTTTCATAATCTTTGCCCTAGATCACATTTGGGCTCAATTTTTATTGCCCTTAGCCTGGTTATCAGTAGGCGACCTTTATAACAGCAATTTACGTTTTTTTGCTATTTATTAGTTTTATTAAGTAATGCTTTAACATATATTAGTAACTTGCAGACATCAAGATGTATTAATTTTTTATAATTACCCCTCTTCCCCCGTTTAGAACTCTTAACCCTTTTACTGGGTTTACACGCTTATCCTCTGTTCGTCTCTCCCTATTGCCTATATTTTTATGATAACAATTATGATAACAATTATGATATACCCATAGGGTAAATGCATCTAATTTTAGAATTAATATATATATAGTGTTTTTTTTATTAAAACAACACTATATGTAGAAAATGCCTGGTCAATAAGCACAAGAGCATGATCAGCTTATTCAAACACCTGAATATCCGGGGCATACATGTAGGGTAAGCGCAAGAAAAATTGAGCCAAATAGCGTTTGTATTTGAGTTGTGAACATAGATTGATGGTAAAAGGCAGCAGGCAGCAGGCAGCAGGCATCAGCAGAAAAGAGCTTGGAGGATTTTTTGATGTTATGAAAAATCAGCAAGATTGTTTATGACCTATTTATCAAAGCTATATAGGGCAAGGATTAAGACCATATTAAGCCTTGATCATCATTATTGCATTTTTTTATCAATATTTTTTAGAAAAATTATGCCTTATTGATTCTTGCCCTTACCCTGGCGCTTATAGCGTTTTCAAATAAGATGTGAAACTAGGATTGATGGTATAGCGTTGCGCTATACCTTCTTCAGAGCTTGGTCAAAGGCCGTCAACAGGGATTCCAGGGAAAAAGTAGACTTAGCATGGATATAACCCCGCTCGGCTAGCATATATGCAGCGATTGGATCACTGAGCAAATTACCAATGACCTTAGCCAGTGCTACTGGATCTCCTGGCGGTACCAAGTGACCAGTCACGCCATCCTGAATCAATTCCACTGCACCACCAGCAGCAGCAGCAACTACGGGTCGTTTTGCCAACTGACCCTCCACAATCACCCGACCAAAGGGTTCCGGTTCAGTAGAGGTATGGACTACAATATTGCAAGCAGACATCAATGCTGGCACATCATTGCGAAATCCCAGCATGTGAACACGACCAGCAAGTTCTGGTGCGGCAGCCATGGCTTTGAGCCGTGAGGCGTATTCCGCTTCACCAAATAGGGCTTCACCAACCAACAGGGCGTGTACATTGGGGAGTTCCTGTAAGGCTTCTAGTAAAATATGCTGACCTTTCCAGTAAGATAGCCGACTGAATACACCAACAAGTGGAGCATCACCAATACCGAGCTGGTCACGGATTTGAGCTGATTGATCCGATGCCAGATTATCGAAGGGGTCTGAAGCAATACCGCCGTAAACCAGTGTTACTAGGTCTTCACGTCCCCCAGCAGCGATAAAGGCTTGACCAGTAGCACGAGAATTGACCAATACTTGATATGCTCGACGATTAGCTAGGAAAACGGCTATGGCACGATTGAGGGAGCTAAAGTGTGGTGCGGTCACAATATCTCGCAGGTGCCAAACCACGGTCGGACCGCCCATCAATGTTGCGATCGCAGCAGCAATGAAAGCTTTTTGGGAGTTGGCGTGTACTAGCTCAAACTCACGTCCAACTGCTGCTATTCGACAAGCCATCCACCACAGGGGAGGTAATGCCTTGAGAGCGGCGCTGAGTCCCCCTGAACTCCTTACGGATAAGATGGCTTGGGGTGCAGGTATGACCTTGACCTTCACCTGTGCAGCTTCGAGCCGTTCCCGGAACGGGCCATCGGCAAACAGAAGTACTTCGCTGGTGTCCCGGTAGGCAATGGCGAGATCCAGCAGGCTCAACTCAGCTCCGCCCAAAACGGCGGCATGATCGACAAAAAGGACTCGACGGCGCTTCATAAGAGTGGGTAGTCCAAAAAGAGTGTTTGAAACGTGCAAAAGCTCACAGACTAATCTGATAACTGATCTGGGCTATAGCGTTTTCTAGTTTAATGAGGTACATTCATTTTTTTTCTTGCTCTGAAGCTCCCTGCTCCGAAGCTGCATGCTCCCTAAAAGCAAGAATAAAAGTACCTCACCTGATTAAAAATTGCTATAAGTGTTGATTAATCGATGGCAGCTTGATAAACAGATTTAATTCGTTGAGCAATCACCGGCCAAGTGTAATGCTCATGAACATAAGCTTGACAAGCCTCAGAGCTAGGTAGTTGACGCTGACCAGAAAATACCTCGATCATGCCCTGAGCAAGTTGATCAACAGAAGTCCCCTCAAACAATAAGTCTTCCGAGAAAGGCTGTAAAATTTCTGGAATACTATCTACAGGTGTTCCTAGAACTGGCGTTCCATTTACCAAGGACTCAATAACAATCAGACCAAAGCCTTCCCATGCCACGGTTGGCACAACTGAGAAAGTGGCAGCACGGTAAGCTAGGGCTAAATCTTGGTCGGACACAAAACCCAACAAGCGGACATGCTCAGTCAGTCCTAATGCTTCAATCTGTGCTTGCAAGGTTGGCATCAGTGTGCCTTTACCCGCTATCAGTAGCAGCACGTCTGGATAGCGCTTACGCACCTGATCCACTGCTGCAATTAAATTTTCTAAGCCCATGCGTTTAGCTAACCGTCGCACAGCTAAGATAATTGGTCGATCTTGAGGCCAGCCTAGTTTTGACCGTGCTTCCTGGGGTGTAATGGTGGTGTCGAAACGCTCGGTATCAACCCCCGGAGGAATGATGTGAATGCGCTCTAGTGGGATATGATACTCTTGGTGCAAGGTGTTGCGGAAAGCCTCAGAAAGTACGATAAACTGGGCTATCCGTTTGTAAGTCACCCGCTCTAGCATCCATTTTAACCGAGTCGCAACGGTATTGCTGCCTTCTACATGCCCTTCTAATGCCCAAGGCCCTTGGAAGTGCATCACCATTGGGCGACTGTCTAATTGATCGAGAATTGGAAAGGTATATAAAGCAAAGTGGGAGACTACTAGGGGGTAGTCTTCCTGCTTCAGCACTCGATGCATCGTCTGTCGGATACTGCTCCAGCGTTGCCAGAGAGGGGATTCATGGGTAGCAAAGGCTTGGACTTGACCACCGGAGTTTTCAGATACAGCGGTTGAGCCTGCCACTAAGCCATGCATCTCCACACCAGCTTGGGGTAAGTAACGAGTGCAATCGTAATAAACTCGGTTGAGTCCTCCTGCTTGTTCAGGGAACCAACCCATACCGATTTGAAGTGTTTTCACAGTACTAGAGCCTCGATAGTGTTTGTTAAAGCAAAGGGAGTAGGGAGTAGGGAGTAGGGAGTAGGGAGTAGGGAGTAGAGTGTGGGGAGAGGGGGGAGGGAAGAAGTAGTTTTCGAGCAGACTTGATATTAGGGGTCTATCTTTATGCGGTACATTAAAGCTTTAGCGTAAAAATCCTCTTCGGCAAATAGCAAGTATTCTCCATTTTTTATTCGCACTACTCTTAAGGCCATCGGGACATCCAGCCAACCTGTGGTTGATTTTACTTCTGGGCCGGGATTTATTTTGCCAATCTCTTGACCTGTGCGAAAATCATAAACTCGCACTTTAGGGTATCGATTCGGATCTTTTTCAAAACTATTATCGACATAGCCGACAAATAAATAGTCTCCATAAACAGCCATACTTTTCGGTAAATCTGGTCTGACTCCTTTGGAGTTTTGATTGTAAGCAATGACTATTTCACCGGCTTTTTGTGGCGCTTTACTCCAATTGATATATTTGACAGCTCTGTTACCAATCAATCCCCAATCACCCCTGGTATTAAACGTCGGAGAATATCCAGCAATATACATGGTATCGGTTTTTGGATGATACTCAAGTCGTTGAATAATTTTAAATTCCTTTGGCATTTCAAAGGATTTTTGGTGGTTAATATCGTAAATCGGGCTGCCGTAAGAATCAAACCGTTTAAGGGATAGTTTTTTAATCCCGTTTCTTGATGTACCTATCCAGATATTACCGTCATCATCAGGCCAAAATGCCCAACCCCGATAATTTTGTCCTTGATTATATTGACCTTGTTCAGCCTGTTCCTCTTGTCCATTACCGTTTTTATCTTGCCAATAGCGATAATCCAATTGACTTCCCCAAAATGAGGCAGTGGGAATAGCGACTTCCCCATCAGTTGCCGGATTAAACCGATAAACATGGATACCAGCTGACTCGGTATACATACTATTGGTAAACATCAGCTTCCGACCCTTAACCCGGCGAATCATCGCACCAGCATTATGCTTGATAGTCTTCTTAATTCGATTATCATTAGGATACTTAAAGGGATTAACGGTATGGGCGACATGAGTCCATTCTTGACCTGATGATTTACTGTAATCTAGTTTAAACTGTTGATTTTTCGTATGAACAACAGTTTCAGCCGCTGGATCAATATCAGGAATGTCAATAAATAAGAGACCTTGCAATTTCCAATTGAGAGTCCCATCCAGTTTGTAGCTATCCACGGTTAATCCACCTGCTTGCCAAGCGTAAATCCGACTGGGATCACTGGCGACATAAATATTATTATCCTGATCGACTCCAATCCCGGTAATGGAATTAAAATGTAAGGGTCTGATTTTTCCAATTTCCCGAGGACTTCCGGCATAAATTCCCCCTTTAACACCAAAGGTTCCATCAGGAGTTGGATTGCCACTGCTGTCTAGATTTTTAAATATTTTAATCTGATTATCAGGTCCACCATCTCCTACTAAGAGGCGATTTTGATTATCCACAACAATAGCTGTAGGGATGCTAACCGAATCAAGTTTGCCTTGAACTTTGCCCGTTTCTGTATTTAACTTAAGGATCTTATTGGTCTTGTTCTGAATAACCCACAAGGAGCCAGTTTTATCTAAGGCTAACTTACCCGGTTGATTTACTGACCATTCTTTAACCGGTTTCATGGTCTGGGCATCATAAACTTTGATTTTATTGTTAGGCGTATCACTAACATATAAGCGACTATTATCTGCTGCGATTCCCCGAATCAAACCTTGATTGGTATTGATAATCAACATACTCTTATCATAGCCATTACCCCCCTTAAACTTTGCTCCTTTATAATTACTTCTGTTATAGCGACGAACACAATACCATTTATCATCAGAATTAGGATACCCTACCCCATAGCGACCCTTTTGTGTCATCGCCATGTAAATATAGTTATCATTAACTGCGATCGCAGTTCCCCCGGATCGTCCCCAACCATGGGTAGCATCCAGTTGACCAAGAACATCACCATTTTTATAAACCCCCCCTTCTCTACCAGCTTCATCCCAGGGAGCATTACCATAAACCGTACCATCGGGACTTACAGCCATCGCTAACATCGATAGCTGGACATGTTTATCCTTGCCCGGAAGATCACCTCCGGGACCATAGGTATTACCGATCCAAGAGGTAGTGTAAGTCAAGCGTTGGCTTGGGTTGGATTCAGCAGTTATAGTGTCATTGTTGCTAATCACAGAATGGACAATAATTACCAAAACAGCGATCAGAGGAACAATCGCAGCATATTGCCATTCCGGGATACGTATTGACATAGTTTTTTCCCTGAACTCGAAACTATTTAAAAGACTGGAGCCTGCAACCTGGGGTAGCTAGCCGTCAAGCTTCCTTAGGAACGTTTTAGAAGCTGATGGTAGACAGTAATAATCTTCTCCACCATAGTGGTGACGGTTAGTTCCTCAATGTTTTGCTGTGCTGCACGTCTTAATCTATCCTGTTCAGACGGACTAGCCAGAAGCATCTCGATCTGATCTGCCAGTGCGATCGCATTTTTAGGAGGAACTAGCACTCCTGCCTTTCCGTAATCTAGTACTTCAGGAATACCATCCACCCTAGTAGCAACAATCGGGCAACCCACCTGTCGTGCTTCCATCAAAACCAGACCGAAAGACTCACGGTGTGAAGCCAGGACAAAAACATCCGCTGCCATCATGTAAGCTTGAGGATTTTTTTGAAAACCCTCGAAGTGGATACGATCAGCAACTGACGATGCCGCAGCTTGAGTTTCAAACATTTGACGGTCGGGACCATCTCCCACTAAGTACAAATGTGCCTTAGGACAACTCTTAGCGACCTGCTCAAAAGCGCTAATTAACTCAGTAATTCCTTTACGTCGGTTCATGCCAGCTACTGTCACAATAGCCGGATGTTCCAAAGCTTTAGCAGTGCAGGTATCTAAAGCAGGTAATCGGGGACTGCCTAGAGTGCAATTCTTGATCACAGGCATTTTCCCCATGGGAATACCCCGCTTAGACATCGAGATTGCTACTGCATCACTCACGGAAATCACCCGTTCAGCCAATCCCATCACTACTGAGCTACGTTGGTGAACATTGTGAATATGGGATACTAGCTTATACTTTGCTGAACCCCGTAGGAACCGAGCTAGGACTACTCCCGTCATCATGTGTCCATGGACAATATCTGGCTGAAATTCTGCGATTATCCCTCGATAACGCCCAGCAGCCTTGAGCAGATGCAACGGTTTTCGGGTCTGATCGAGTTCAAAGTGAGTGACGCCATAACGGCTTAGCAATGTTTCATATCCGCCGCCAGCAGAGGCAATAGCAACCTCATGACCCGCTTTGGCTTGCTCACAGGCAAGGTCAATTGCTACATTGACAATACCATTACCAGTTTGTTTAATATGGTTTAAGATATGGAGTATACGCATCAAACCCCTCCCAAAAAGTAAAGCAGCGCCATATTTGACCTATGAGTTAGTTAGGAATTGGTAGTTGAAACATCCGGCGTAAGCATTCAGCCGTCAGCCGTCAGCCGTCAGCCGTCAGCCGTGAGCTAAAAGCTCACGCTACTTGAGGTGCTTTGTGGCACAGGCCACAAGGGATTTGACTTTCGTGACTATTAAACCAATGCTTACCTGTTTGATTCAAAAGCTGATAGCATCTCAAGTAACGTGCCCATTCCCGTAGGGTGGCCATAGGCCAAGGCCTTTGACTGATAGCTGATAGCTGATAGCTGATAGCTGATAGCTGATAGCTGATAGCTGATAGCTGATAGCTGATAGCTGATAGCTGAATACTTACCATCCGGCTGTTCCTTTCCATCTCCTACTTCTGTTATTCTTCAGTCAGTGCTATTGATCAGAAAATTTTCATAATTCTTATCTTTAGCAGTCTTCACTTCAGCAATACTTTCCATTTCAGAAGAAAGCTTCTTTTGATGCTGGTGATACTTATGTGCTGCCATAGTTAGACCCAAAAATCCCCAAATATAACATCCCCCAACACCAAGCATAGCGCTACCAATCGGTAGCCCGATTAAATTACTCAAACCAATAGCACGAGCAGCACTCATGAAGGAATCACGGCGAATCTCAGGATATTGGAACACACTATATACCAGCAGGAGCAATCCACACATATACGGGAGAGTTCCAAACCAGCCTAGGGTAAAAAACATATCTAAAATGCCACTGTCAATCACAACGCTTCGGATTTCCCCTTGTTCGATAGTGAATGTATTTCCAATTCCATTACCTAGAGCCATAGAAAGAGCTTTGCCAAGACTCTTTTCATAGATCTGTTGTCTAACTTCCGCGCTGTGATCATTTCCAAGGTCAGAAAATGTTGCCAAACGACTACCAATTACCTCCGAGAATGGCTCAATCGTGGTTAACGGCACGATACAAATTCCCATGACCAGGATAGAAATAATGATGCGCATCTGGATTTTGGGTTTGAGTGAACTGGTCAGGGAAGCCAGTCCAAAGAACCAGCTCGCCCACATCGTCCGTGACAACGTGAGTAGAAAAGACAAGTAACCAGCTATGGAAGCAGGAATACGTAAAGGACTTTTATTATTAAATAACAACAGTAGACCCACCATCATGGTTGCGGCAAACGGTCCAGTGGAATTCATCGTGCTCCACAAACGAATACCAAACGGTTCGGGATTCCCCATAGAGAACATTCTGGCGTTAATCAGCCAAAATCGATCCCACTCTGGTGCAATCACATATTGCACTATGCCATAGACTCCCATCACCAAGACACCCCAGAGGAATGTGCGCTGAATGTTTTCGCGATAGCGAGGATAATCTCGCCAATTTATAAATAAGTAGAAACCTAACAGAATTGGGGTAAACCAGTCGATCAGTCCTCGAATAGCGAAAATAGGAGTGCTTTTAATCAGACCAATTATAAAGCCATACAAAATACTGGTGAATCCTAAAATAAAAGGCAAACCCCCCTGTTTATAGGCTCTAGGAAGGTATTTTAAAAAGGTATCCACAGTAATCCATGTCACCACAGGCGCTACTAGCAATACTGGACTCGGATTAACCCAGTTACTGCGATAGTCAATTAAACGACGAACCAATGGCATCAGAAACCATAGCCACCACATAAAACCTAAGTAGAGGACAGGATACCGTCGATAGAGAAAAAGACCCACAGCAAACCCTACCACAGGTAACAGAATACGCAGAATGCTGCCAGCACCAGCAATAATCCCCAGTATTGTAATCACAACAAATAACAGGATAGCTGTCCAAGCAGGGGCTGGTTCTAGTTTGATAGGAATTCCTTTTGTCATTAGGTGTTAGGGATTAGATACACAGTAGTTCTCAATTGGCTGAGGGAAAAAGTCCTAGGTTTTAGGGAGTAGGGAGTAGGGAGTAGGGAGTAGGGGTAATAAAATTAAATGTACTTAATAACTATTAGAAACGCTAGATCTGATAGATTAGAGATTAGTTAGTATTGATTAGAGATTAGTTAGTATTGATTAGAGATTAGTTAGTAGTCATTTTTCGACTGCCTGTTCCCTATTTCATGTTCCCTATTTCTTATTCCCTATTTCCTGTTCCCTTTCCACATTTAGTCAACAGTCAACCTTCAACCTTCAACCTTCAACCTTCAACCTTCAACCTTCAACCTTCAACCTTATTCAACCTTCAACCTTCAACCTTCAACCTTCAACCTTATTCAACCTTCAACCTTATTCAACCTTCAACAGTCTCTTTTGCTAGCCTAAGCACTTTTTCCAGCTCAACCAACCCTGCCAACGTCCACGCAAAGAAGCAAGCCACTTTTGTCCTGCTAAAAGTCCTTCCTTGGGGAAAGACCGCAAACATTGCAGGAAACCGGGTTTAATTTGCGTTCCCACCAATGTTGACCAAACTATAAATATAATCCGTTGTAGAACAGGGAAGTAATCTAACAAAACTATAGTTTCATTATGTGCCGCATTAATTAGGGCAGTATCGCTAAAAACTATGCCTCGCTGATCCTCATCAAAACGCTGTGCTGGATAGTGGTCTACTGCTACCCCTGGGTCATAAATCAGCTTCCAACCGGCTTTTCTTAGGGCTAGACTAAACCCCAGATCATTATGGACTTGAGCTCCCGTCCCTCGCAGACGCTGATCAAAGCGCAAGCCCGATATAGCAGTTCGTCGATAGCTCATGTTAGCGCCCTTAAGGACATCCACCTCCCGAGGTAAACCTACCCCCAGGTGATGATTACCAATCACCCGTCCATACCATTGCACTCGACCCACTCGTTCTCTAGCACCATTTTCCAGGTAGTTACCCAGATGTACCCAATCCCGTCCACCGACACCCCCGATCCGGTGATCGGACAGGAAGTGAGTTTCAATATAAGCTAACCAATTGCCACGGGGAGCAGCATCATCATCGGTAATGGCAATAATATCTCCCTGTGCTGCATCAAGACCTGCGTTGAGAGCGGCCACTTGCCCGGGAATACTTAATTTCACAGGACGCATGGGTAAAACCTCAGGGTTGAATGCTTCAAGAAACCCCCAAGTTTCAGGATCAGTATCCCGTACAATCACCAAGACCTCATCCACTGGTCGAGTTTGCTTCTCCAGGGCCTCTAAACACCGTTCTAGGTCTTTTGGACGGCGATAGGTGGGGACTATAACAGTTATTCTCATTTCTTCTACGGTTGAGTTAGGTTGAAGGTTGGAGGTTGAAGGTTGTTTGTCAGAATGCAGAATGTAGAATGCAGAATGTAGAATGCAGAATGCAGAATGCAGAATGTAGAATTCGGGCATTCTAAATTCTAAATTCTACATTCTAAATTCTAAACAGATTACTATCCTGCTGTTTGAGACCGTAAATAACTCTGTAGAGTACTTAACCAACCTTTCACCATACCTTTCAACCGTAATTCCATAGAAATTGTCCATTCAAAGACAGGACGAAAGCCCCATCTCGATAAGAACATGCGAAATCGCAAAGCTGGTGAATCTCCTAACTCTTTCAATAGAGCAATCAGCTCCGTGCGTTCTACCTCATTGAACAGTGGACGATAACAGTATGCTGTGTGTCTTAAGGCCAGTTTACGACGCTGCTCCTCAATCACCTTTGTATCCCAACCCCGTCGCTTAAAACCAGGCAAGATACTGTCTTCAAAAACCCGAATACATCCTTGTAATTCAATATTTTTACGCTTAGGACGTAGATTTTTAGCATCAGTCCAAACGCGATAACGCGCTAATATCTCATTGGCATAAACGTTGCCATAACCCGCATCTGCCATTCTGACCCACATGTTATAGTCCTGTACAAAATCGGGACTATCTTCATAAAACCTAACTGCTGGCAACGCTTCAGCCCGAAACATAGCGATATTTGCAGCTACTTTTACGCCAAAAACTGCGGCTCGTAGTGAGTCGTCTGCGCTCTGAAACTCGTGCTGTCTTGCAATACGTCGCACATCTCGATTGTTACTGCGTTCATCAATTTCCTGCACAGCACTATGGGCATAACCCGCCTCTGGATGCTTCTCTAGCAGGGGTAGTAACGTTTCTACATAGTTGGGTAACAGGGCATCATCTGAATCCAAACGAACAATAAATTCAGTGTTTGGCTGTTTCAAAACCCAATTGTTGTTAGCGGCCATACCTAGGTTTTTAGGGTGCCGATAGTACCGTACTTGAGGAAACTGCTGGCATAGTTGTGCCATAACCTCAGGGGTTTCATCAGTGCTAGCGTCGTCTGACACCCAAACTTCCACATTGGGATAGGTTTGACGGCAGGCGCTGCCCACTGACTCCCATAAGTACTGGGATTGATTATAGGTAGGAAGGCAAATAGCAACTGGTTTCATATCCTGCATCAGGAGTAGTTCCTTTATACGAAAGTTATGTTAAAATCAAATAACCGTAAGAACTGTTGAATTTTCCTTCGTCAAGAGTGCTATTTTTTGATTCAACAGCAACAAATAGCGATCCGGTTAGTTTCGCAAAAATGCTCTATAGGGTTATTTTTTGACCAAAAAATTCTTAACAAATTGTTTCAATAGTCCTGATTTACCAGACAAATACTCTACTATCACCTTTTTATCTTGCCAGAGAATAAAATAATCCCTTAAAGACCACTTATCGACCTTGGTAAATTCCATAGGCTTAAAGACTGAACTATACCAAGTAAGCACCATGCCCTTTTTCAAAAACATGAAGGGACTTTGACCTTTAAATTTTCGATTTGACTCTAAATGAGTTGGGTGTCTACCGGTCACATCACCATAAGCATCGGTGATCAGTGCAATGCCTTCTGTTTTTAACATGGAGCGTATATTAGCAATGGCGATCCATGGCTCAGTAAGGTGTTCGAGAACATCGAAAGAAATTACAACATCGTACTGATTATCCAAACAGGCTTGATAGGTGGGAATCAGGTTGATGCCATTGTCTAACAAGCCATAATGTTTAAATCGCTTGGTGACAAAATCATAGATTTTACTGCCTGGAAAATCGCAGTAATCAACTTGACAACCATTCATCCCTAAGTACAGAGAGTCATTGCCTGTACCATCACCCAGTAACAAAATTTTTAAATCACCAGTTGTCTTCCCTTTCTGTGAGGCATACTTCTGAATCCTTTCTAGGGTTATTTCTATCAATTGCTTTCGTCCAGGTCTAGCCCAAAAAACCATTGTTTCAAATATGAAGCCATACCCATTTTTATAAAGAGCCTCCATATTGGCATCATACTGGTGAGGGGTAACTCCAAAGTTTTGGGCATCTTGACAAACATTCCAGCCTAGTTGCAGCGCTTCCTGCCAGACTCGATGGTTTACCTCGTCTCTGGGCAGTTCGGTAAAGTTACTAATTTCATCAACAATAGGTTCGAGCTCAGTGGGAAGTTTAATTAGTAGGTTAGACATAACTATTGAGAATTGAGAATTGAGAATTGAGAATTGAGAATTGAGAATTGAGAATTTTCTACCTTAAAAATCCTCGGGAGTATCGTTATCTGTTGACCTGCAACCTGCAACCTGCAACCTTCAACCTGCAACCTGCAACCTTCAACCTTCAACCTGCAACCTGCAACCTGCAACCTTCAACCTGCAACCTGCAACCTGCAACCTTCAACCTGCAACCTGCAACCTGCAACATTAAATTTAGACTACCTGATCAGTTCTTCAAATAAATCCACATAGCTTTGTGCCATCTTTTCCCAACTGTATTGGGCGGCTATCATTGGTGCAGCTTGGCTCATCTGTTTCCTTTTTTCAGGATTACTAACCAAAAAGCTTAACTCCTTTGCCAAAGCCTGGGTATCGTTGGGGTCAGACAAGACGACTCCGCAGGCTGGGGTAACCAATTCAGCCCCCCCGGCTGTGCTTGCGGTAATCACTGGCAAGCCGGAAGCCATTGCTTCTAGGAGCACTAGTGTGCAGGCTTCATAGCGGGATGGAAAGACAAATAAATCTACGGCTCGCATGATCTGTGGGAGGTCACGTCGGTACCCCAGAAAATGTACCCGTTCGCTGACATTTAGGGTTGCGGCTAGCTGAGGATAGGGACTACCTTCTGTGATGCCAGCAACAGCCAGGTGTAATTCAGGCACTTGGACTAAGGCGTGCAGAATTGTATCCAAGTTCTTCCGAGGTGTTCGGATGTCTCCAGCAAAAAATGCTAAAGGCACTCCCTCAGGAAGACCCAATTGTTTGCGGTCAGCCACACCGGGATAAAATTCCTGTAAGTCAACACCATTGACAATTACCCGAATGGATTCAGGGGGTACACCAATGTCTACTAATTCTTTCTTGACCTTTCCGGAAACTGCGACTACTACTTTTGCCTGACGGAAGGATTTTTTTTCCCAATGGGCATTCAAGGTTGTAACTAGCCGCTGGTAAAGACCATACAAATCCCGACGTAGCCGAGAAGTATGGGCAGGCGATCGCAACCAAGAACTGTGGACAAAATGTACGGCATTCACATCTGATCCAGCTCTGGTAATGGACCCGTTAACCTTTACTAAGTCCAGCTCACTACGGTGTTGATTTAACCAATTGCCACTCCGCCAGGAAAAGACCAGATGACGAATTAGTGCTGTTGGCCACCTTTTAACTGGAATGAAAATCCAGTTTACCTGATTGCTCTGCTGGAGTTCTGGGGCGACATTACTGGCTAATAAAGTGACGTGATGACCGCGACGAATGGCTTCTTTGGCGACTTCATAGTTGACTCGACCTTGGCCATCATTTTTCATGACTTTGTGGGTAACGATACAGAGTTTCATGAGTAGCTATCCTGTTAAAATTATCGAAAACTCTGACTAGTGCATCCTTCGCAGAAGTCTTTAACTACCTGATCTAGCAATCCTAATTTAAACCTTAAAGACATCAGAAGGACTATAGGTAGATTATTCCCTATTATCCCCATCTTACCCAAGATGTTTGTCCAGCATATCGATAACTTTGGCATCTACTTTATCATCGAATTTGCGGGCAAAGTGCTTACCAGAAGTAATCATTGACTCAAAATCTTGGACACCCATGATAGCTGGATAGGGAGGAGTCCAAGAGATATAACGTTTGTTATCATTGAATAGTTTTAGCATCGACTGGTTGAGCAGGATGCTCTGGATGAAAGACTCATCTGGTACGAGTGTGTTTCGATAGTGTTCTACAAATGCTGGGTTACGCTGAACAAATTGATGGATATATTGAATACAGCGGTAGGAAAGTGTGTGCCACTGAGAACCCGCGTAGCACTGAAACTCTGGGGTGAAAGGTGTTGAAACGCAACGGATTGCTATTCTGGCACCAAACTTACCAGCCCTGATCCGGACTAGGGGCTGCCAATTGACAACACGATATAGTTTATACACTATAGCCTTTAGACTAGCTGGCAGCTTATAGTAGCGAAAAAAATAGCGCTCTATGCCCAAATCTTTGCCCCACTGCCAAGCTGTTTCTGGTGGTTCTTGTACCGGAAAATATTCCATAAATCCGTCATATTCGGTGTTCTGCAAGAACTGCTCGATTTGGCTGATTGGCTGAATGGGATAGTCTTGACCAGAGAGGAAGATCAACCAGTCAAATGTCACAGAATTATCTATTAACCAGTTGATGCAGCGAAGTTCCATTTCCACCATAGAAAAATCTGCCCACTCAACTGGAACATAGTCTTCCAGGATGTGAACATTGTGGATATGCTTAAAAGACGTTGGGCTAAGGCTCGACTTAGATTGATCATGGTGAATTAAGACCTGGGACTCAGGGTTACCAGTCTTAATTTTATTGACTAGTCTGACAACTTGGTCTGGATTGCTATGAGAAGCAATTAGGTAAAGGATTTTAGTCATGATTGACTCTTAGGTTTAAACATTAGCGCATTCTATTCCCGTTTTCTCTATCAGGACTTACGCAGTAACTCTACCTGTGGGGTGTGTTATTGTAAGCATTCAGCCGCCAGCGGTCAGCCGTCAGCTTTCCATAACTCAGATTAAACGAATGCTTACTTGTTTTATTCTAAAGCTGTTCGGTGTAGCTTCCTAATAGCCCATAAGCAGATCAAGTAGCGTGCGCCTAGCGCATTAGCTGATAGCTGATAGCTGATAGCTGATAGCTTAATGCTTACGTGTTATTAACGCCCCCTACTACTTAAGTCCTATCTATTACTGCAGTCCTATTGATAAAGGATAGGACTCTAACATTTCTTCTACAGCAAATTCAAGTTCTGAGGGGTCTTTTATAAACCGGCAGAATGGAATTTGTGACGTCCATGCTTCGTAAAATGCTTCATTCTTGTAATAAGAGTTAGGAAGAAAGATATGAGGAATTTCTAAAAGAGTACTAAGGATATGACCATGCAAACGATTAGTTATAATTAAACGATGCCTTTTGAATTGATAGATGCCGCTGTGCATCAGGCCCCAAGATGCTAGATTAATTTGGGAGTTATGGGTTGTTTTAAATTTCGCAGTATTAGTATGAAAATACTTCCAGTTTTGTCGGGATAACCATTCTTTAGGAGTTGCTAATCCTCGCTCATAAACTTCCCGAATTATTCTGACCAATCCTGGAATACGCCAATACCAACCTTTAGAGAGTTGCTTAGTAGTTCTTAGGGTCCATCTATCTGAAACCCAGTCTTCTAAGACGAGATTTTTTATCTGAGAAGAAAGAATCAGGTTACTAGTAGTCTTAAGTTCTTGATCCTTTCGGCAAAGATAAAGACTAGAATCCTCTTGAGCAGGCTGGATGGAGTCAGTAGATAGACCAGCCATTTGAAATGCCATATCAGGGGCTTTAATCACCCGACAATTCCAGAAATTTTGAAGAGCAATTTCATAGCTGACTTGATCTCGGGTAAATAGGGTTAGGTTAGGATGGGAGTTGAAAACTTTTGCCGCTTTTTTGAGGTTTTCGGGATTCCTAAAATAAATAGTCTGAGGAAAAATAATAATTGGTCTATCTCGATAGTTTTCTATAATCGATTCTCTAAAATTTTGAAAACCTTCATATAGATCACCTAATGCGCCTCCTCCATTAAAGATTATGGGGCATTTATCCATTTTTTTTAGGCTGGCATGAGAGAAACCGTTAATACCAGTGGCATACTTGATTTTCGTTTTTAAGGTATCTGTCAAAAATAGTACAGAGCCTAACCAAATCAGGTGGTCACCAATATTGTAATGATCAGGATTGTCTAGCAGTATACATTCTTCAAATTTGTCTAACTGTCCTAGGGAGTTATGAAGAACTTCTTTTACGTTTTTTGGTGTTGAAATATTCATCGTAATTACTGAAATTATTAATGTAATTTTGAATGTACTTTTGTCTGTTGGATAATTTCCCGTCTGGGAGATATCTCGAAAGGATTTGCTAATTGTTGAGGTATAACGGTGAGCATGAGAGCTGCTACAGTTCGCAGACTGAAATTTTGACTCAAGGCACGAAAAAGATAGGGGCGTGCTTCTGCTACTCGTCCATCCCGTATCAGCCCAATACCCAGAGTTGTGTTCGCTTGTGCTAATTTCTGGGTAAAATAACTCCGATGCTTTTGTAATTGAGGATCTGCTAAAAAGTGTTCGTAGCAAAAAATACCGGATTTGCCTTTGCGGATCTGAGCCTTGGCGTTTCCACTCCCACTAATATGGGTTTCAGATAACTCATGGACGCGGTATCGAGTCAGTCTTTCTGGATAGTAGTACGCGCCATCACCACTGCGGCAAGCTAGATAGGTTAAGTAGTAATCCCAATAGACCCCCACTGACAATAGTTCATCCCAATTAACCTTGTCCCTACGAATCACAGCAGAGGATGCAGGAGACACTGCTTGGTCTACTAGTCCGATAGTACAGAAAGGCTGGTATACCTCTGCTTTAAGTTGGTCACGCTTCCAAAGCCGGGTATGTTCTTCAGTAGTTGCATAATTAATTACACCATCTGCGTCTATAATATAGTGGTCACAAAAAGCCACAACTACATCTGGATTCGCTTCTAGGGGAGGAACTAGCTTTTCTAAAAAGTCTGGATTCCACAGGTCATCATCATTTAGACTCGCTACATATTTTCCCTGAGCTTGTTTAAATGCGCCAGCAACATTGGGACCATTTCCTAGATTCTTTGAGTTCCGACGGAATCTGATCCGAGCATCTTGAAAGGACTCAATCATAGCTTGCGGATTCTCAGGGCTACAATCGTCAGAAACAATAATTTCAAGATTTTTGTAGGTCTGCTGGAGTACGCTTTCAACTGCTTGCTTGAGGTATATCAAGCGGTTATAGGTTGGGATGATAACACTGACTAGCGGCTCTTGCGCTTCTTGATGGTTTGACATATCCTTGTTATCTTGCCTCTGGTTGTAATAAGGAATTAATTACTGTGCAAATGAAACTGGAGGAGCGACATCTAGTGGCACATCATAAATTTGAAAACTGTCTAAGGATATGTCAGCATTGGGATCTTCAATCCAGTACAAAGGTACCCGTCCATAAAAACCAGCCCACATGTTATAGGTACTTGGGGGACCTATGATATAGTCACACTGAGCAAGTGAGTACATATCTTCTACAATGTGGTTGTTGGCAAAAGCGAAATCTAATTTTGAGAATTTATCTCTGTCCTGGGGCACATTTGAACATAGTAAAAATTTGACTTTTTTTCCATTAAAAAGACGTTCTGTTTTTTTCATTAAGTTCACATAATCATCAGTGCTGTAGAGATATTTTGCTCCTAGCAATTTTTTATAATCTCCCTGCCTAATGTGAACCCCAACCAGAATATCACAGGTTTTTTTTAGGTTAGTTACGAGTTTATTGATACTTTCATTGTGTTGCTTTATTGGCGTAAAAAACTTCCTTATTGTTTCTGCATACTTCAAAAATAAAACAGGATTTCTAAACCAAAAACCATGAATAAATGCCAATTCATTTTTCTTGAAAAACTTAGCAAAGTTGTCATCAAAAATAATTCCCCTGTGTACTCCAGTATCTCTTAAGATATTGATATTGGATAACTTAAAATCTGTATAATCTTTAACCAATAATCGGGTTGAATGGTAAACAACTCTATGAAAATTTCTTTTCAGTTTAAGACTATTGCCTTTAAGAACTGATTGTTGGGCAGGGTATCGACAAAAAAAATCGTTATGGGTTCCCTCAAAAAAAACTGCATATTCATCAAAGGCAGGATTTATGACTTTGAGGTTGTATTCCATTGCAAAAGCCATAAAGTTGGCAAATAGCATCATTCTATTGCCTAATTGACCTGTTTTTCTAACAATTATGAACATGTTAATCCTCCGAGAATATTGACAAGCAATCAACTATAGTATTTTGATTTGAGATGTAAACCTATGATTGATAGAAAAAGGGAACAGGGAACAGGGAACAGGGAACAGTAGGAAAGAACGATGCAGCGCGGTCTTGGTGGTCTCGTCCATGAGGGACTGCATCAAGAGGATGCGAATATTTTTTGGTGTTATAATAAATCAACATTTGGTTTCATGATCTATTTGGAAATGCTATAGTCTTAATTTGTTTGACCAACTTCATGCTGCATCTTGTGATATTTCCAAAGTTTACCGCGCTTTTCGAGTAACTCTTGATACTTTCCTTGCTCCACAATTCGCCCCTGTTCAAGTACGACTACCTTATCAGCTTTGGAAATGGTCGATAAGCGATGGGCAATGGTAATTACTGTCCGTCCTACAGCAAGTTTTTCTAAGGATTCTTGAATCAGGCGCTCAGACACAGAATCTAAGGCACTAGTTGCCTCATCTAAGATCAGAATCTCTGGTGCTCGCAGTAAAGCACGAGCAATTGCCAGCCGTTGACGTTGACCTCCAGATAATCGAACTCCGCGATCACCCAGTTGCGTGTCAAAACCGTCAGGCAAATCTAGGATGAAGTCTAATGCATTGGCAAGTTTTGCAGCTTCTCGAATTGCCAGCTCATCTGCCTGTTCTGAACCATAAGCAATGTTATTGCGAACAGAGGTGTTGAAAATAAATGTATCCTGACTAACAATAGCTAGTTTACGACGCACAGAGTTGATTTCAAACTCTTGTATGTCAATGCCATCAATGATAATTTTACCTGCGGTTGGGTCATAAAATCGGGGAATTAAGTCAGCAAGGGTTGTTTTACCTGAACCAGAAGCACCGACCAGGGCTGTTGTTTCTCCCTTGTTGATAGTTAAGGTAATATCGTGCAGCACTAGGTTAGAGGGATCGTAACCAAAATCCACCGAAGCAAACTCAATGGCTCGCTGCAATCCTGAAAATTGCACGTTACCATTCTGCAAGTATGGTTTGTTGTCCGTTCTCAGCAGCTCTTTAATGTTATTCATTGGTCCGGTGAATTCCCCAAGACGCCCTCTGGCATTATTAATCAGACGTATAATCGGGATCAGACGAAACAAAACAAACAAGAAGGTCAGTAATGAAGCTGCCTGCATCTGTCCATTAGGAACGAAGATGGTAAATGCTACAATAATCATGCCGATCAGAATTGTGGTGGCTACGCTTTCCCCAATCGGTTCTATGGCATACCCAAATGAAGCAGATTTGATAGTGATGTTTGCAACGTTTTCGCTAGCGTTATAGAATCGTCTACGCTCAAATTCTTGACTTGCAAATGCCTTAACTGTGCGAATGCCATTGATAAACTCTACAGCAACTGAGGTAAAGTTACTGCCTGCCTTTGAAACATCAAAACTTGTCTCTCGCACCCTTTTAACCAAGTTAGAAAGACCAACACTCATCAGGCTAAATAGCATTAATGAGGCAATGGAAAGTTGCCAAGAAAGCAAGAACATTGATGTGACATAGACAACTAGAAGAGAAACTCGAGTCAACATAAAAGCTGTCACATCAAAAGCTTGATTAATTTTTTCTAGTTCGGTAGTTAGACTGTAAACTAGCGCTCCAGAACGGCTATGAGAAAAGTAACCCAAATTCAGCCGTTGAAGTTGCTCAAATAGCTTCTTGCGCAGCCTATCTAACAAATTCATCTGAGTTATCATGCTGTACCTGCGTCCACCAAACATAAAGGCAGAACGCAACCAGGTTGTGATCAGAATTAGAGCAGATATCCGGTAAATTCTCTCATTGAACGGTCTATTTACTCCAAGTACCGATATATCGAACCAGTTAATACCTGTCTGAATTGGGGTAGCATTAGGGTCGGTTAGATTTTGTAAAAAGTTTAGGATAAACCCTAATCCAAAACCTTCAAATAGTGATGCTAGTATCGTTAAAGCAATAGCAATAAAAGCCGCTTCTTTGAGGTATTTAAACTCTCTTATTATGAAGTGTTTGTCTTGCCACAATTTCGTGGATTTAGTAAACCTAATAACAGAATCAATAAGCTTGAATTCAGCAATCTTATATAGAATACTCACTGGCTTTATTTAGACCTATTATGATTGTTATTTAATGCTGATTTTAAACAATATTTAGCTAAAAAAACTAAGATCACTCTCCACCATTTCCGCGACAATATCAGGAAATTTTTTTTTACTCTTCCAATTCAGCTCCCATCCGAATTTTCCAGCTATCCCCACAAAGGGGCACTGCTTCTGTCGGACGATAAAACCTCTGATCAACTTCCACAAAATCTTGATAATCAAGACCGACGTGACTAAACGCACAATCTACTAATTCACGAACGGAGTGATTCACTCCGGAAGCAATCACATAATTCTCTGGAGCTTTGATTTATAGCGAGAAACCAGGTTTTAAGGGTCTTGGTGCGTAAGTCCTGGTTCTAAGACAGTGCGTTCGCGTAGCGTATCCGTAGGATAATCGCTTATTTTATTCAACGCTAATCCATCAACAACGTCTTATACGAGTCTGTGTAAGCATTCAGCGGTCAGCGGTCAGTGGTCAGTTTATTTTATTCAAAAGAACCGATTGCGCTACTTGAGGTGCTGCGCGAACAGTAGGCTGGCCACAGGCCCAAAGCTAATAGCTGATAGCTGATAGCTGATAGCTGATAGCTGATAGCTGATAGCTGATAGCTGATAGCTGATAGCTAAATGCTTATGAGTCTGTTAATAGGTAATAGATAATGGGTAATTGCGCTCTCCTCGTGGTGTTTCACAGCAGCAATAGTCTTTTCCTCAATTCCCAATTCCCAATTACCCGTTACCCATTACCCATTACCCAAAGCGCGACTATCTATCTCTCTCATCCATTACTAAAAACGGGATTAGAGCATATCATTACTAGGGATTACCAGCGGTAACAACCTGACGAATAAAGGCAGTATCAGCGGATTGACTACAAGAGGTTACAGGCATCATACCTAGTGCCTGAAGGTCAGCATTAACCATGATTTCAACCAGTTGTTTAAAGCTCACTGAAGGTTGCCAACCTAGTATGGTATTAGCCTTGGTCCCATCACCCAACAACAGGTCTACTTCAGCAGGTCGAAAGTAGCGTGGATCGATTTCAACGTACTGCTCCCAATCCAAATTCACTAAGCCAAAGGCAATATCGAGAAACTCCCGAATTGAGTGAGTTTGACCGGTAGCAACAACATAGTCATCGGGCTCGTCTTGTTGTAGCATTAGCCACATAGCGCGGACATAATCTTTGGCATAACCCCAGTCCCGTCTGGCATCGAGATTGCCCAGGTAAAGCTTATTTTGCTTACCAGCTACAATGCGCGCCAAAGCACGGGTAATTTTGCGAGTGACAAAGGTTTCGCCGCGCCGGGGACTTTCGTGGTTAAACAAAATACCATTACAGGCGAATAGCCCATAGGATTCGCGATAGTTGATAGTTTGCCAGTGGGCGTAGACTTTTGCACAGGCATAAGGACTACGGGGATAAAACGGTGTAGTTTCAGACTGAGGAACAGCCTGCACTAGCCCAAACATTTCAGAAGAGCCAGCCTGGTAAAAGCGTACCTCAGAGCCAATCCGCTGTTGATAGTGCCGTACCGCTTCCAACAAACGTAAGGTTCCTATACCTGTGGCATCGACGGTGTATTCTGGTGAATCAAAGCTGACCCGCACATGGGACTGAGCTCCGAGGTTGTACACCTCTATCGGCTGTACGTCTTCTAGAATGCGTTGTAGTGTCAAGCCATCAGTCAGGTCTCCGTAATGGAGAAATAACCGTGTCTGTGGATTGTGGGGGTCTTGGTAGATGTGGTCGATGCGATCTGTGTTGAAGGTAGACGTGCGTCGGATAATGCCATGGACTTCGTACCCTTTTTCCAGCAGCAGTTCTGCTAGATAAGACCCATCTTGACCGGTGATGCCAGTGATTAATGCTCGTTTAATGTCTGTCACAATTCCTCACGACTCTGATTAGAGTAATTAGTTTGCTAATGTACGGGATGAAGGCAAAGGCAAATCAAAATTGAAAATTGAAAATTGCAATTAATAACTTCAGAAGTTAGGAAGTTATTAACTTTACCAAAGGGAGTAGGGAGTAGGGAGTAGGGAGTAGGGAGTAGGGAGTAGGGAGTAGGGAATATGGCATCAAAAATTCTCACAATTCCTACAGGGATTGCTATTACAGCACTGGAGTACTTTGAGAACCGAACACATGCGATCGCATATCTTCCTGGTGAAGCTTGATCATTCCTGGCAACAACCTCAGCTGTCGCCGCTCCTCCTGGGTCATCCGAATCACCTCATCCAGTTTCCAAGGACGTGGTCCGACTAAACTCATCTCACCCCTTAGTACATTCACTAACTGCGGTAGTCCATCCAGACAATATTGACGCAGCCACTTTCCAAAATGTGTCATCTTAGACGTGACTTGGCCTTTGTGTATAGCTTCAGTGCGAAATTTAATCACTTGGAACAACTTACCCCTTTCTCCAGCCCGCAATTGCCGAGAAAAGACTGGTCCTGGTGAAACAATCGCTATCAGCAACATCAATCCCAGGAGCACTGGACTCAGAATCAGTAGCAATAGAGCAGCTAAACTCGAATCCATCACCCGCCTCAGTCGAGATCGGAATAGTTTTTCCCTACTAGACAATTCTGAGTTGAACGGTACTCTTAGAACAGCTTTCTTCTTCGCTTGCTCACAGGCATTGGTCCAAACTCTTAACCCTGTTTCACCCACATTGGGGTCGATACAAACCAGCCCTACCGACGAGCGTTGCAAGCAATTACTTAACCAAGACTGACTTTGCAACGGAGGTAGATAATGCTGTTCATTTTTTTGGAGAGGGAGTACCCACAACTGTTTCTGTCGCCACTTGAGCTTGCAGGGAGGCAAAGAACTAACTGCTGACTCTGCCTCATCATCGATATCTAGGATTGAGATTTTGGAGGTTGTTAGTATGATTCTGGAAGTCGTCATAAATAGTTACTCCATTTCACGAAAATCAAAACTTAAACTTTAGATCCTGTCAGGTTTAATACGTATCATTCTCAGGTTTTCGTTAATTGAAACTTTAAACGTAAGCGATCAGCTATCAGCTATTAGCTATCAGTTTATGCGCTACAGATGGTGCTATAAGCGTGTCGCGTATCAGCTAATGCGCTACAGATGGTGCTACTTGAGGTGCTTTTGAATCAAACAGGTAAGCATTGGAATAATGCTGAGTTACGTCAGCTGTTCGCGTAGCGTGAGCTTTTAGCTCACGGCTGACGGCTGACGGCTGACGGCTGACGGCTGATGGCTGAATGCTTACTTAACAATTAACAAGTTTCAATTTTCAATTAACAAAAAAATCAACGAGACTTGACATGATTGCTGAACTGACGCTCTAGTTGTGGAGACTCTTGAAGATCAGATACAGGCTGCTGTGGTTCAATAGCAGCATGGTTGTTTCGCGAACCATAGTAAGCGTAGTTCTGATTAGAACTCTTCACCCCGTTAGCAATGATTCCCATCAGGTTTAAATTCCTGAGTATAGCAGTAGCCTGGCTGAGTTGAGATTGAGTAACTCGCTCTAGGCGTCCCACCATCACCACACCTTGGCACAAAGATGCTGCTTGGAGTGCATCCACCATACCTAACACTGGGGGAGTATCCAGCAACACCAGATCATAGGTCTGCTGAAACTCTGCCATTAAGTTCTTCATCCGTTTAGAACCCAGCAGCTTAACTGGGTCAATTGGGGTTGGTCCAGCAGTCAAAACATCAATGGTTGACCCCAAAGGTGAGATACTAACTGGGCTGGGTGTAGCAGTATCATCTTCCAATAAAGTAGAAAGTCCTTCCTGATGGGAGAGGCCAAGTTGTTGGTGCAACCTCGGACGGCGCATATCTACATCAATTAGCAGTACTCGTCGATGTAAACGAGCAGCACTCAAGGCTAAACCCAACGCCAGAGTTGACTTCCCCTCACCAGACAGCGCTGACGTAACCATCAGGGATTTCAGCTCAGAACCAGAATTGAGCAACTGGATATTCACATAAATCATGTCCAGTGCTTCCTGAAATGGTCGCCATCCCAACAGTTCCATCATCGGAAGTGTTCTCTCGGACTGGCTCAAACCTAGATTCAGAACAGGTTTACTGATTTTACCTTCCGGCAACTGTGGAATCATACCTAGCAAGGGTAGAGCCACTTGATTTTTCAAATCATCAGAGGTATGAATTCCATCATCCATGGCTTCCCGCACAAAGGCAGCCACACCACCGAGAAATAACCCAACCACTGCACCCAATAATAGGTCTTGGGTCATATTAGGACCGGTCTTCGAGCCCGGTAAAGGTGCTTCTACAACTTGCCAGTTAAATCCCCCCCGAGCCAATTCGATGCTTAACTCCTGCCGTGCTTGTAGTAGCTGCTGCAGAGTATTTTGTTGAATTGCTACTTGGGGTTGTAGACGATTGTACTGAGCAATCAGGGCTGGGAATTCCCTGAGTTGGATACGGATTTCCTGCTCTGTTTTGGCCAGGGCTTGATCACGAGTCTGTAGACTGACTAGATTAATTTGCGAGGTGATTAGTTCGTTGACCAGATTGAGATCCACACCACCGAGCTGTCCTTCTGTCAGGAGGTTATTGCCAGTGGTAACCAGTTTAGTCGGAACTTGCCCTAAAACCCGTCTAGTCTCTTCCTGCAAGAGCGCAAACACACTCTGACGCTGTTCAATTAATTTTTGAATTCTAGGATGAGCTTCAGTATAAATCCGACTTTGCTCCACCAAAGCCAGTTCTATTCTTTGGATTTCATTGAGCAAATTTTGATAGCGCCCAGATTGACTCAAGCGGGACGAGGTCAAGGCATTTTGCGGTGAACGAGCCAGTTTTTGCTGAACAGCCTGGTAGCGAGTTTGAGTTTCCATGTACTGAGCGCGGATGGCTCGGCGCTCCTGTTCAATCCCATTCAGAGTTTGACTGACAGCTAGAGCTTGTTGTGAGGGATCAATCAGGTTTTTGCTCTTGCGAAACTGCTCTAGCCGTTGCTCAGCTTGCTCAAGATTATTACGAGCTGTTGGCAACTGCTGATTGATAAAAGCAAGACCTTTATTCAACCGCATTTCCTGCTGCTCTAGGTTGTAATCTTGATAAACCTTTTGAATAGCTTGCAGTACTTTTTGAGTTTTAATCCGGTCATTGCTGGTGTAGACCGCTTGAAATACCTTAGTTTCGGTTTTACCCTGCAGTACTTGAGCTAATCTTAAGGAGCCTCTAATATCACCGACTGTGATATCTGGGTAGTCATCACGAAGCAAATCCACTGCTCGTTGAATCAATTCAGAACTACGCATCAGCTGTAACTGAGTAGCATAGTCGATATCAACAGTGGACTCAGTAAACTGACTCTCTATTCCTCGTGTTTTATCTATATAATTAGGCTCCACCAACAGCTGTAGAGAGCTGATATAATTCGGCTCTTTCTTGAGAGTGATATAGAAGGCAATCGGCAAGCTTGTCAACAGTACACTTATAATCCACAAGCGTCTGCGCCACAAAACTGCCAACAGTTGGCCATACCCTGCATCTGTTTCACCTGCTGCGTTTAAATCAAGTTCCTTCATGGGATTTTAGATTAATGATTGACAAGTTTGGATTGGATTTTAAATTGACATCAATTCCAGTGAATCAAGTCTAAAATATTCCCGGGATGATTAGTAATTGGTTTAGATAAAATCCGGTTAATCACTTTGTTCATATTCGATAGGATTTTTGATTTTTTTTGGAAAGTTAATTTTAAATTAACCATTAACCATTGAAAATTTGCCCTTGAAATATGTTCAATCTCTGGTAAGCAAAATTATCATGGATACCTGCAACAAATTTTACCTACCTTTTGGGAATAGGTAATTAGGAATTGGAGTCTGATTACCCATTACCCATTACCCATTACCAATGAACCGACAATCATAGGTTGCATCCCTTTTAGAGAAAGGGTATAAGAAGAAGTAGTCAACCGGACCTGATATTATCTATTACCCATCACCAGTCACCCGAGCAGGACTATATTGATTAGTCCACCAGATTGGATCTGATGATTTTGGAGTATAGACCCGTATAAATCCCAAGAAATCAACGAAAAAATCCAAAATCCAAAATCTAAAATCTAAAATCAGCCCAGCCACTATCCTGTCACCTAGCTAAAGTGGGAACCTTGGTTGAATGGCGTAACGAATGGCTGAAATTAACAGGCTGTCCCCTGACCGTTTTCTCAATAATTTGCCCAACTGTATTAAAGAAAACGTCTTCAGTGAAATGACTCAGGGCATGGTCTCGGATTTTGGCATAATTCCAGGGAATTTCCCTAGCCTCAAGTAGTGCAGCTTGGAGTGCTTCCGGTGTTTGCCGTTTAAAAAACACCCCTGTCGTCCCTGGTATCTGAGTATCCAAAACACCACCTGCACCGTAGGCAATTACTGGAGTCCCACTGGCGTTGGCTTCGATTGGCACTAAACCGTAATCTTCTAAAGCCGCCACGATCACCCCACGAGCTTTTGCCATCAAATGACAACGCTGTTTATCGCTGACGTATCCCAAGAATCGAATATTGTCCAAAGCTTTAGATTCTAGACGCTCTCGCTCTGGACCATCACCAGATATTAATAAGGGCCAGCCTAGCCAATTAAACGCCTCGATAATCAGATCGATACGCTTGTAACCCAGTAAACGAGATGATACTAGGTAAAAGTCTTCCTTTTGGTCGGAAAACACAAATTTATGGCTATTAATTGGATAGTTGACCGTCATGGCTGGCTTACCATAGATATTCTGGATACGCCGAGCGACAGTGGTCGAGTTAGCAATGTAAATGTCCGGCTCCTGGGCATAGTCCAGGTCTACTTTTCTGATCAACTGGAAGACTTTATCAATGACAGGAGAAAACGCTCTATATTCTCCATACTCCTTGAGGTAAGTTTGCGTATCCCACAAAAAACGGGTGACATTGTGGCAAAAGCAAACATGCTTGGCTCCTAATTTTTTCTTGACCGCCTTTGCGAAGCTTGAACAACTACTGATAATCAAATCGTAATTTTCTAAATCCAAGGCTCGAAAAGCTGGATAGTAAAACGGAGCCAAGAGTCTGAAGTATTTCGTTGACCCTGGAATGTTCTGAAGTCCGGTGGTATGCACTAGGCGCTCACCTAGGTCAATGGTGTTCTGGGAATCATACAAGGATGTGAACACATCAGCACTAGGGAAGCGCTTACAAAGCAGTTCAAATACCCGTTCTGCTCCACCTTTTTGCGTTAGATAATCATGAACTAGGGCAACTTTCATGCTTGTTTATTGGAAAACCTATTCCTAGAGAATACTCTAATCTATTTACCATTAGATTTAATTTGTATCCGGAATTTTGCCGAGATAGTTTTGAGCCTAAACGGCTCCATTATTTTTCGACAACAAGATAAAAATTGTTTTTATAATGAGCTTAAGGTCATACATTAAGCTCCAGTTTCGTTGGTAGCGTAAATCCAGTTTAATTATATCTGCAAAATCCCGAACTTGCGATCGCCCATGCACCTGCCACTCTCCAGTCATTCCCGGTTTAACATTCAACCGTTGCCACTCTGGAACCTCATAGATTTCCACTTCCTTAGGTACCGGTGGTCTAGTACCTACCAAACTCATTTCACCTTTAATGACATTCCAGAACTGAGGTAGTTCATCCAAACTAGTTTTCCGCAAAAACCGACCGACCCTGGTGATTCTAGGGTCATTTTCGTTTTTGAATATCTTGCCATCCTTAGCTTGATTTTGAACGCTATCTTTCTGGGTTTCCGCATCAGTATACATTGAGCGGAATTTCCAGATCCGAAATTCCTTACCCATCCAACCACAGCGAATTTGACTAAACAAGATGGGGCCAGGACTGTCGAGTTTAATCGCGATCGCAATGGGAATAAATAATATGGCCGTAATTCCTA
Source organism: Moorena sp. SIO1G6 (assembly GCF_010672795.1). Classification (NCBI taxonomy): domain Bacteria; kingdom Bacillati; phylum Cyanobacteriota; class Cyanophyceae; order Coleofasciculales; family Coleofasciculaceae; genus Moorena; species Moorena sp. SIO1G6. The sequence goes on along the minus strand of NZ_JAAHFZ010000042.1, from coordinate 6,056 downwards.
AACCTACTATTCCCCCCACTATGTCTAAGCATCGCTTAGCCCAAGAGCGTGTAGATGGGTGAGTTGTTGGTAACTGAGCCTTTGACCAATTGACAGCTATTGTTGTCAGGTTATATGAAGCGTCTAGAATTAATTTTTTGTCTAGCCCAGTCATGACTAAGACAGCCATAACTGGAGAAGTTATACCCCTTAGTATTAGTGATCCCCCGTTTTCCTGAGTGATTTTGTGATTCCTTACTAAGGCACCAATGCCGCTACTATCGATAAACTCTGTCTGACTTAAGTCTGCAATAATCAGCTTAGGACAATAAGGTTTTTGGAGAAGCTGATCACAAGTTTCTTTAAATTCTATTGCTTCGAGTCTGCTCAAGCGGATCGGTAACTGCACTACAGCAGCTTCATTTATGAAGCCTGCCTGGCCAGAAGTCTTTAACGTTGACTGCATCATGATGAAATATAAATTATAATGTCGATTAAATCGTGACTTTTTAGAGAGTAGATTTAAACTATGTAGGAATTGTGTAGAAAGTTTAGCAATCCTATTAACACCCTAGGTTTTAACCGTACATATACCTACGGCTCCTCCGCCCTTGATTCAGGCAATGGTAGAATTTATATTACTCTTTCAATTTCGGGTTGAGGGTTAGAGCAAGGTTAATGGTTAATGGTTAATGGTTTTAATTATTGATACCTAATGCCTTTTGTTACCTTACCTAGTAGGGAAAATCCTAGTTTACCTCTCACTTATTTTTCGACTGATTAATAGGTATAATTCATCGGGTAAATTAACCGGTGGTAAAAATAAAAAATGGATACAAATTCCCCATTTTTTATTTTCTATCGTTACCATATAAGTAAGCATTTAGCATTACTCATTTGTCAGCAGTGACGTTGGTCAATAAGTGTTCTGTATAATCCCGGATGAATGACTAATATAACTTTCATGAGTTTTTCATAAAATCCTGACAGAGCTAAAAATTTTTGATGAATTTTTCTTAAAGACGCTAAATATACCTGAGGTCAATTGCCACTTCCGTCTTGAGACTGATGACTTGGATGGTGGCAGCGAGGATCACTCAGTCTAATGGCCTAAGGCTAAAGCTTTCGGCTACACCAACCAAGTCCATCTAGGTGGACTTGGTTGGTGTAGCGCTATAGTTTTTTATGACTTACCCAGGGACTATACCTGTAAGGTCTCCCTCCGGATCCTACTAAGCTGTCACACATTGAAATTGTATTGAAATTGTGAAGAGGCGCGCTTTGGGGAGATGGGGATATCGGCAGATGGGGAGCTCACAAGGGTAGGTTTTTGACATCATGGTCAAACGGGGAGTGTGGGAATTGTCGGGCGGGGGTGCGGAAGATGTCACTCACCATTGAGGTAAGGACGTTCCCATTCAATTCCTAACTGAGAAAATTGTTGGCGGATAGCGTTGAGGCGCTCCTCTGGAGTGTTATTACCGTTTTGCCAAGCCTGCATTAAACCATTGGCTACAATTTGGCAGCGGTTCATGCCAAAACTTTCTTGAGAGGTAAATTTTTGGGTTGGTTCTTCGGCAAAACTCAGTCCCGGTGCCAAAAACTTGGTGAATAAAGGTACTTCTGGGCGAAAATGGCAGCGGTTTGCTAGATATATGGTTTGCATCACCCCAAAGACAACTTCAGAATCACAGCGCTCAAAGTAGAGTACTCCGCAGTCATGGCGTTTGTATTCCGATGGATTGTATAGAACTTTAAATGTGAAAGGAATTGCTGCTGCATTCAAATATTTTGTCATGCTATCCATGACAGCCAGGGCTCCATCTGGTGTCAGATTAAAATAGATTCGCGCTGTTTTAGAATCGATATCACCATTGCCCTGTCGCTCTTGACCAACATTACCCACTGCTACATAAAAGCCGTTTTGCATCAAATTCTTGGGCATCCGGATGGCAACGATGCTACCGATGGTAGCAGATTTTTCCTCACGTTTGAGATGAATCTCCCGTTCAATATGCATAGTCAAACTCCCTTTGGTGACGGCTATTGAACCATCGGTTTCTTCTGAGATTACCTGCCAATTGGGATCAAAGTAGCCTGTGCCTTGATTGTTGGCGTGGAGTCGTTGGTAAAAATCTAGGTCTATTCCCAGCAGGGTATTGTTCTCTAAGTTTTGATGGGGTGCTATATCCGCGCGACTTGTGTTGAGTGCCAGGGGAGTGCGCAGATAGCCATTGTAATAAATGCCGTAGAGGAAATTTCTCAGCAGTAGGCTGAGATACTTATGCTGTATGTCTTGAGGAAGTTGCTGAAAGCGGGCTACTGTTTCATCAGGTATGGTGAAGGGTTGATAGTTGGGATGGTTGATACAAAAATTGGACTGGATTTCAATGTTGTTAACAATATCTTCCAGAGCTGCTTGCTGTTGATTGGGAAAAGGGTTGTCAAATAGCATCGTAATTTAAAGTAAAATTAGATGAGGTCTATATAGCGGTTTTCAATTGACAATTCACAGGTATCCTCAAAACCCTTTTCTAGGGGATTACCGGATTTGATATCAGTTCTGATTCTGAGATCCCAAAAACTGTTGGCACAGATTGTTTTGGTCGGCAGAGTAGAGTTTTGGCAACCTGGAGCATACAGATTCCAGTATTATCAAAGGATTTCTGATAGTAAATCATTGCCTGAATTTGGTGAATCAGTGCCAAACCGGTAAACTGAACTACTCGTTTAAGCCAGTTGGGACGAGCTGACTCAATCCCGGTAAAAGCGGTAAGATAGGCTTGGGTTAGAGCAGCGATGGAGGGTTGAAGCACTTGTAAAGGAGTCACTGCTAGACGCAAGGATTCTTCTAATTTAATCGTGGGGTCTACCACTAAGCTACTTAACCAGATACCCAGGTAGCTGGCGATTATGGTTCCAAGGTCAAAGGCTGGATCTCCCCAGGCACAACGTTCCCAATCAATCAGTCGCACCATGCTCTGATCGGGTGGTGAAGATGTTGAGAATTGCTCCCACTCTCTATGAACCAAAATGTTGTTCAATTTTAAGTCATTGTGGGTTAGGCAACTCGGATGCCAGTCAGTTTCCAAATCTGCGATCGCATTTCCCAGACTGGGGTAACGTTGATAGAGAACAAAGAACTTTAAGGCATTGTTAGGGATTGAGCCAAACATCTCTGGGCTAAGCCGTCCGATTCCTTTAGCTGGATTGCCAAACCGATAGGGAGATTTCCCCTGTGGTACCTGGTCTAGAAAATTCCGACATTCTGGTTGATTGAAGGTAACACGATGGAGGTTGGCTAAAACTGTTCCGATATCAGTTGCGATCGCTTCAGGGAAAATTTGGTTTTGATAGTAGAAACTAAACAGGTCGAGATAGTTATTTAGATAGTTGTAGACCAGGATGCAATGATCGGGATCAAAATGAAGGATCTGGGAAACTGATGAAGCTAGACAGTCCTGGTCTGGCAACTGCTGCAGCCAGCGATGAAATTGCCACTCATTGAAAAATTCATGATTTATAATACCGTCATGATGGGGTCTTTCCTGCTTAACCAGTAGCTGACGATGATCTGAAAAGCTCACCAGTAAATTGAAATTCTTAGCAGGGGGAGCCGATTCTACCTGGATAGATTCTAGGTCTGACGGGGTACACAGTCCTATATCCAATAGATATGAGGAAATCGTTTCAGATGATAGTGGTTCCAAAATATCAGTAGATGATCAGTAGATGCACAACTTAAAGAGAAAATGTTTGTTGTTTACCCTTGAGCAGTTAACCGATAGTAGGGGAAAGTCTTGTGCCTAACCGTACAACAATCAACACTCAACAGTGAACAATCAATAATGAGACTGTTATAGTTTCAGGAGTTATGTAAGCATTCAGCAGTCAGCACTCAGCGGTCAGCTTATTTTATTCAAAAGCACCGATTAGTAGCGTGGCACAGGCTTCGATGCTGGCACTTTCCCCATAAACACCTCAATTAGTGTGGGCAAACGCGCATTAGCTGATAGCACCTCAAGTAGCACCATCTGTAGCGCATTAGCTGATAGCTGAATGCTTACGGAGTTATCCCATTTCTCTTTATCTATTGATCTATTGATACTCTAGTTTTCCACTAAAAACTCGCCAAAATGGCGAGACGAAACTGAGATTTTTCTCTAAAACAGAATTGGTAGACTTACAGAAATCTTGAAGAAAGTCATCTGTCACACTCCTATGGAGGAAAACTAATAATGGAAATTTCTGAGTTACCCATCGGTTTTGAGTTGTTATCCGATGAGGAAACCTTTCTCAATGATCTAGATCAGCAAGATACTATGGTTCATGGTGGATGTGGTCCGACTCCCCAAACACCATTCATTCTGTGTCCAGCACCTACGGCAGTTCCCATGCCTGAACACCCAGAACCTTTTCCCAAATGTCCACGCCCAATACCCCAACCAACACCTCCTGTTTTTGAACATCCACGGCCCAGACCTCCTTTTCCTAAACCCGGGCCCAGACATTTTCCTAGAACAGGACCGATAATGACTCCACCAATACGAATGGAACATTAGATTGAGGGCATTAGCCCCTCGCTCTAAGTGTAGGGGCTGATGGTAATGATTAAGCTAAAACGCATTTTCAATGTGTTTTAAGAAGGCAAAAGGCAATAGGCAATAGGCAATAGGCAATAGGCAAAAGGTAAAAGGCAATAGGCAATAGGCAATAGGCAATAGGCAATAGGCAAAAGGTAAAAGGCAAAAGGTAAAAGGCAAGAGGCAAGAGGCAAGAGGCAAGAGGCAATAGGCAAGAGGCAATAGGCAAGAGGCAATAGGCAATAGGCAATAGGCAATAGGCAATAGGCAATAGGCAATAGGCAAGAGGCAAGAGGCAATAGGCAATAGGCAAAACACAAAAGGATGCTGGAATCTATATTTTTTAGGTTATTTCACTAATATACAGTTTACATGCACAACATCTTACTAGTTTCTTTGGATAAAAATTAGGAATATATATAATTTATTGTTGAATATTTATCATATAAACGATTATTTTTAGCAAGGTTATAGATATAGGAATTATAACTATTTTGTGAACTATAACGCGGGCATTATGGTCCCACAAGGATGAAAGTTATTTCCATTGTCTTGATGCAATAGCGAGTGGGGGAAACCCCCAAGACCGCGCTGCATCGCTACCAAACATCCCGATATACTTTTTTGCCTATTGCCTGTTGCCTATTGCCTATTGCCTGTTGCCTGTTGCCTATTGCCTGTTGCCTATTGCCTCTTGCCTCTTGCCTTTCCCAAGCGCGACTATGTTCACAACTCAAATAACAATGCTATAGCTACCTGACATTTTGTGTCACAATTGCATCTGATCTAGTAAACATAGTAATGGCAGCTGCTATGAGCGAAACCATCTTTAGCAAGATTATCCGCCGAGAAATCCCAGCGGATATTGTTTATGAAGACGATTTAGCCCTTGCTTTCAAGGATATTAACCCTCAGGCACCAGTTCATATTCTGGTAATTCCCAAGAAGCCCATTCCTCAACTGGCAGCAGCTGAGTCGGAAGATCAAGCCCTGATGGGACACCTGCTGTTAACTGCTAAGCAAGTTGCTGACCAAGTCGGTTTGACCAATGGCTATCGACTGGTGATTAATAATGGTGCTGATGGTGGTCAAACGGTTGATCACCTTCATTTGCACATCTTGGGTCAACGCCAAATGAAGTGGCCTCCTGGTTGAGGTTTTTTAAGTGCTAAGTGTTGAGTGCTGAGTCGTAAGTAGCTTTCTAAGTTACGACTTAGGGAAAGAACCAGTTTCAGGCTCTATATCTCAGGCTCTATATATAGAGGCGTTCCATGGAACGCCTTTACTTTTATTTTTATGCGTACGCTATTTTGGTTTACCTATTTTTGTTTTATTATCACATTAAGCTTTATTTGTCAATACTTAACTAATATAACTTTTACTTATTTACATTATTTAATAACCTGAGGGGAAATTACTCTCAAAACCCTTTACAAAACTTTAGATATTGCTTAATATAAATACATGAAGGCACAAACAAGCCGGACGAACCTC